>JAYZAT010000102.1:0-9055 GCA_036339555.1 Planctomycetota bacterium | reverse complement strand
CCTGGTTGGGCCTTGACCAACTGGGGTGAGTTGCGCAGTTATCACGGCATTCCGCCCCAGGGCAAGGTTGATGCTGAAACCGAGCGGAACCTGGTGCATGCCTACTACGCCTGTACGTCGTACATCGATGCCTTGATTGGTTCGTTGGTGAAGACGTTGGACGAGACCGGGCTGGCCAGCAATACCGTGATCGTGCTCTGGAGCGATCATGGTTGGAAGCTGGGCGAGTACAGCTGCTGGAGCAAGCACACCAATGTCGAGCTTGACACTCGCGTCCCGATGCTCATCGTGGCCCCGGGTGATCATCCACGGGCAGCGGCGACCGATGCCCTGGTGGAACTGGTTGATCTGTACCCGACGCTGTGCGAGTTGGCGGACCTGCCCGTGCCCGATCATGTGGAAGGCAGCAGCCTGGTCCCGTTGGTCGAGGATCCTGCGAGGCCTTGGGCGAGCGCGGCTTTCAGCCAGTATCCCCGCAACACCAAGATCAACGGTAAGACGGTCCGCATGATGGGGGACTCGATGCGGACGGACCGCTACCGATTCACCCGATGGCGTCACCGCAATGATCCGGACACGGTCGTGGCCTACGAACTCTACGACCACGAGGTGGATCCGATGGAGACGCGCAACCTCGCGGATGATCCGAACCAGGCGGAACTGGTCAAGCAACTGGATGCCCAGGTGCTTGCCGGATGGCGTGCGGCCAAACCAATACCAGGGCAGCAGGCAATCAAGATCGGCAAGCCCCGCATCACCATGCCGGACCTCATTCGGTCCTGGTCATGGGTCGATCAGTCCCTGGCAGCCAAGCCAATGGATCTTGAGCAGCGTCGGGCCATGTCGAAACGGCTCGATGCGATCACCATGTTGTTCTTTCAGAATGACATCGGAGCCGTGGCGAACGCCATGGATGACATCTCGCTGGAACTCGTTGTCAATGATTCAGTGAGCGATGCCCATCGAGCAGCGGCGGCACTCCTGGTGAGACTCGATGACGGTGAGCCTGGCACTTCACTCAGCAGCCGGTGGCGCTACCACCCGCCTGAACTTATGGAACCGGTGAAGATGAGGCTGTTGGTGACCTCGGTGAATGGGCAGGCCCATGAGATTGATGTGCTTCTTTCACCAGGGCAGGGCGGTTGGTCGCTTGCGGTTGACGAAGAAGCTTTGGAAGCATTGCCTCCTGAAGGAACCATGCACCTCAGTCTCGTCCTCGCTGATGGAACGCACATTCCCCAGGGACGCTGGGAACGAACCAGCGTGCCTTTCTCCAGAACACGGGCTGAGAACCTGGCCCAGTTGGAGTCCGTGGAGTCAAGTGCCGCTCGGGACACCTTCGAGAGTCGCAATGCTCGGCTTCGAGACGAAATCCGAAAGATGGATATCACCGGGCACGTCCTGGATCGCAATCAACTGCGCGGAGAATTGGCCGAGGAACTGGAAGCCCTGAAGCGTGGGGAGGATCCTTATACCAATCGCGCGGGCGATACCTGGTACATGGTTCCCGTTGGCTCCGCAGAGATGCCCGTGCGTGTGTATGCACCACCAAACGCCATCGCGTCCCAAGAATCGCTTCCGCTTCTGATTGCGTTGCACGGTGCGGGAGGCAATGAACACTTCTTCATGGATGGCTGTGGTGATGGAGCCATCCAAGATCTGGCGGATGAGCACGGCATGGTGGTTGCCTCGCCTTCCACTTATGTCATGGGCTCCTCGATGGAACCTCTGGGGATTCTCATAGACACCATGTCCGAGCGATATGCGATCGATCAGGATCGCATCTATCTACTTGGGCATTCCCTGGGCGGCATGACGGCCATGGGCTTGTTGGCAGGCCGACCGGAATTGATCGATGGGGTGGTGGCGATTGCTGGCGGGGCTCCGTTTCCAAAGGACAAGAGCATGCCACCAGTGCTCGCCTATGCCGCCGAACGTGATTTCATTGTTCCGGCTGACATGATTGAGTCTTCGGCTCGGGCCGCCCAGGAAGCAGGCGCTCCGGTGACACCACGGCGTCCTGATGGCACCGGGCACCTGACCATCGTGATCGATGTGCTGCCTGAGAGCATTGAGTGGTTGATGGCCCTTCCACCAAGGGGTACGGACGACGGGTCTTGACGTCGGCATCTATACTTCGCCCCCATGCTTGGTTCCCTTCGATACCTTCTGCTTCAGGTTCGTAAGCCCGGTGACACGATGGCACCTCATGAGGTGCATGGATTTGCCAAGCATCTGAGATGTCCGGAATCGAACATCCAAATCCACGATCTGATCAGTGGACAACCCACGCGATCTCAACTTGATGATGTTGATGCCGTGTTGCTCGGCGGAAGCGGCGACTTCTCAGTAGTCAAGGGTGGTGAATGGTTGGAACCGGCACTTGAGACGATGAGACAACTTCATGATTTGTCCAAGCCGACCTTTGCCTCCTGCTGGGGTTTCCAGGCATTCAGTCTCGCTCTTGGAGGTCAGGTCGTGACCGACATGGAGCGTGCCGAGGTAGGAAGTTTCGATCTTCATCTCACTGAGGATGGCCTGGCCGATCCAGTCTTTGCACCGATGGGGGAGGTGTTCTGTGCCCAGATGGGACACCAGGACATCGTCGAACAGCTTCCTGAGGGTGCTCGTTGCTTGGCGTCATCGGAACGGGTGGCGAACCAGGCCTTCTGTTTTTCAGGCAAGCCCATCTATGGAACCCAGTTTCATCCAGAGCTTGATTTGTCCGCCCTCCTGGATCGACTTCGAACCTACCCGGCCTATATCAAATCGATCACAGGGCTGGAATACGAAACATTCGTGAAGCGTTGTTGTCGGGAATCCACCGCCACCGAGGGACTCCTGGAGCGATTTGTTCGCCATGTCTTTGGATCTGGTGATCAGGGTTAGCATGCTTTCCTGAGTCAATTGCAAATAATCCGCGGTGTGCCACGTTGAACGGTATTCCCGCTTCTCAAATCCAACACGGAGTGAATCTAGGATGCGTACCCCTGCGGCATTATTGGCGTGCTTGGTCTTCTCGACGGTTCCCACGGTATTCGGGCAGGTAGCACCTGACGCGACTCGCTTGGAGGTGGAATCACAGCCGACCCGGGTGACTGCCTATCGTGGGCGGGCTTGGGTCGAGCGCACAGTGACCCAAGCGATGCAACCCGGTCTGTACCGGCTCGTCTTCACCGACCTGCCAGTTCGATGGCAACCAGCGACCGTGCAGGCCAAGGTGTCGGGAGATGCCAAGGTCGTGGGTATTGATACCGGTACAAGGCAGGTGACAACGCCACCGTCGAACTTGGAAGCACTCGCCCAGCAAGTCGAGGATGCCAAGAGAGCAGTCCAGATGGCTCGAGATGCGATCACGGTTCGGGAAGCTTCCATTGACTTCCTGAAGACCATGATGAGCAAGGCGGCCGATGATGATCGGGAGAAGGCGGGATCTGCTGACCTGGATATCGCGTCCGTGAAATCACAAATGACATTCTTCCAGGGGCAGATGAGCGAGATGCTGGCTGCTGGGTTGGAAGAGTCGGAGAACCTGAAGACGCGTCTACGTGAGCTTCAGGTCCTCCAGAGCAAGTTGGACAATGCGGGAGGTTCAACACGCACACAACGTGAAGCCGTCGTCGAGTTGGTGGTTGGAACAGCTGGTGATGTTGAGTTGACGCTCGGGTACTTGGTCTCTAGCGCGAACTGGTCGCCTCGGTATGACGTTCGAGGGGACTTGGATGCCAGCAAGGTCAGGGTGGAGTCTGGGGCCCAGGTCTTTCAGCAGAGCGGTGAGGATTGGACCAACGTGACGTTGGTGCTTTCAACGGCCCAGCCCTCGCAAGCGGCCAATCCACCAACGATCAATCCGGTCTACGTCGATGTGTATCAGCCACTACCACCTGCGCCTGCCAAGCAAAGGGCCGGGAGCCGTTCGCGTGCACAAGCGGACAACATGTACTTTGGCAGCGAGGCTGAAATGGCGCCCGAAGCTGGTGCCTACGCCATGGATGCCGAGGTCCAAGGAGGCGGAACGTCCGTGACGTTCACATTGCCGCGACGGATCACAGTCGAAACGGATTCTGAGTCAGCCCAGCGAACCCGAATCGCTGAGTTCGATGCGGATGTGGATTTCACCTTCGTCGCAATGCCGGTCCTGACGAAACAGGTTTACCTGCGTGGACGATTCGAGAACTCCAGCGACTACCAACTCCTCCCCGGGCAAGCTGGGATCTTCATGAGTGGTGATTACGTCGGACAGACGAACCTGGGTAGTTCAGCCCCGGGGGCTCGTATCGAGTTGTTCTTTGGATCCGATCCGTCGATGGAAGCGACTCGAACCATGCTTACGAAGAACACGGGTGAATCCGGCGTCTTCGGGGGTTGGCTCAAGACCAGTTACCAGTTTGTGCTGAAGGTCGACAACGGTTCCAGTCGTCCTGCCAAGATGGAGCTCTGGGATCGCCGGCCCATTTCACGTTCTGAAGAGATCGAGGTTTCGGTCAAGAACCTGAGCCTGCCTTTGTCAACGAATGCCCAGTACGTTGCGGACGACCTGCCCAAGGGTTTGATGCGATGGGACGTCGAGGTTCCGGCAAACAGCACAGGAGATAAAGCATTCACCATCTCCTATGACCTGTTGATCGAGCGCAAGGAAGGTGTCAGGATGACCCCGTTGCCGGATTGAGTACTGGTGGTGTCTCAGAGTGAGTGATCACTCTCTGACCAGCGGTACGAAGCGAACGGCGGTGATGGTTTCAGTCTGTGGTGTTCCATCTGCTTGCTTGGTTGAAACAATGAGATGCTGCATGCCGCCACGTGGCCCCAGGGGCATCACGAGACGTCCGCCTGGCTGTAGTTGAGACCACAACGGTGGAGGGATCTCGTCGATGGCGCACGTCAAGATGATGTGATCGAAGGGGGCCGCCTCGGGCCAGCCCTTGAATCCGTCTCCCGTTCGCAACTGAATTGAATCATATCCCTGCGTTCGTAGTGACTTTGCAGCCGCTTCGGCCAGAGGTGGAAGCAGTTCAATGGAATACACCTCATTGGTCAATTCACCCAGCACGGCCGCTTGGTAGCCAGAGCCTGTTCCGATCTCCAGGATTCGATCACCTTCTTGGATCTCAAGCAGCTCGGTCATCAGGGCCACGATGTACGGCTGGGAAATTGTTTGGCCCTCGCCAATGGGTAAAGGCCGATCACGGTAGGCATGGGCTTGCATGGTCTCGGGCACGAAGGCATGACGAGGCACGGATTGCATAGCAGCCAGAACTCGGGAAGAGGTCACTGGGCGGCGTCCATCAACAGGATGGCTGATCTGTTGTGACACCATGGTGCTGCGTTCACTTTGATAACGGACGTCTTCGTCGGCTTCGGGGGCTGGGCCGGCATCCGCTGGGCGATGATCGGTTACAGCCCCTTGGTCCTGGCAGGCAGGTACACCAAGGAGGACGCCACACAGGATTCGTTTGAACCAGGCTCTCATTACAACGATTGTGCAAACTCCACTTGTGGAAGTCCAGTCCTGGCGAGCCCCGAATTCTTGCTCGCTCGCGTTTATAGACCACTCAGCCAATTTAAAGGCAGATTGAAGTGTGAATCATGGTGGTTTAAACCACTTTATCCACTTATCACATCCAACTCGAAGCAACACCCCGAACTTGTTGTACGGATGAATGGACAGAGACGTGAGTGTGATGCCCCCTTGCCGTGACTGGCGGGTTGGGCTTGAAAGAGGTTGGACGGGGGGATCGCCGTGATCTTCAAGTATCACGGGTCGCATCGATTCAACCCCGAGGAGAGACGGGGATGTCACAAACCATTGGATACGTCCGTTTGACTTCCGTGGATTTTTCACACGGTTGTCATGCTCTCACATGCGGACGCAGGCGAGGAGCAGGACTGTGATTTCAGGATTAACGGGGGGCATGAGAGGATTGGTTGCGTGTACAACCGTTTTGATGGTGAGTTCGATAGGACTCGCTCAAGCGGATCTCAATAATGACAAGCATGAAGATCTGATGGCGAATTCGCTTGACTGGCCCGTGGGTCAATTGACCGAGTTTCGCCTCCAGACAGACGCATTGGACAACCCTGATGGTGGCTCAAAGGTCGTCTACGACGATGTGGTCGCCATGCCGGGAATGGCCTGGTTGCGACTCTACTTCGGGCATGTCTCGTTGGATCGTGGGAGCTATATCCGTATTACTTCGCTGCGAGATGGCGAACAGCAACGCATGGATGCTGCCACCCTTGAGATGTGGAGTTACGGATCTGCCTACTTCAACGGCGATGCCGTACGAGTGGAGTTGATCGCTGGCCCGTTCAGCGAGAACAACGTTCTTGAAATCGAATATGTGGCTTCTGAGCCAATCGCCCATGGCCGTGGAGACAACTGCGGTATCTGCGGCGCTGATAACCGGGCACCAGTCAATAACAGCAGTAACAACTTTGCACGAATCATGCCAGTTGGTTGCTCGGCCACCATTTATAACGAATCCAGTTGTTTCGTCACGGCAGGCCATTGCCTGGGCAGTGCGACGGTACTTCACTTCAACGTACCGGATTCATCAAATAACTGTCAGACGAACAATCCGCCTGTTGCTGACCAGTTCCCAGTCACATCGAGTGATGGAGTCGATGCTGGTGTTGGTGCCGATTATGGCGCCATGTCATCGGGAACGAATAGCGAGGGGCAAACCGCCTATGAGCGTTATGGAACATTCGTGCCATTAGCTTCCTCTGTACCCAATTCGGGTGATCTGGATATTACTGGTTACGGCGTGGACTCTGAGTGCAACCGTTCCCAAACGGAGCAATACCACGGTGGCCCTATCTTGTCCGTCAACAGTGACACGATTACCTATGAAGTTGATGTGACCTATGGCAACTCAGGCTCTTCGATTCTCTACAACAACCAGGTCATCGGTGTGGTAACGCACTGCAGCTATGGTTGTGAGAACTATGGCACCAGAATTGATATCAGCGGATTCCAGTCAATCATCGCTTCTGTCTGTAGTGGCGGTGGCGATCCTCCCGACGATGCCCCTGAGAATGATGATTGTGCGGGCGCTATCGTTACGGGAACAGGACTGACTGATTTCACTACGGTTGGTGGAACAACCAGTACAGATACTTACAACGATGCGCAGTGCACGGGGACTTACCTTGGCGAGATGAATGATGACGTTTGGTTCTCCTACTCGCCTTCTGCGTCTGGCACCTTGACCGTGAGCACGTGTGACTTGGTCAATTTCGATACCGACCTGGTTGTCTACGATGGTACTTGTGGCAACAAGACCCAAGTCGCCTGTAATGGTGATGGCTCTGATTGCTCCGGCTATTCATCAATACTTACAGTGGATGTGTCTTCTGGTTCTAACTATCTCATCCGCGTTGGCGGTTGGGATGGCAGTGCCACGGGCAGTGGTCAGTTGAGCCTCGCCTTGGAAGGCGTCCCTGATCCAACTGGCGCATGCTGTGTTGGAAGTAGTTGCTCGGTTGGTACGGCTGCCGAGTGTGCGAATGATGGTGGCGATTATCAAGGCGATGACACCGATTGTTCAGACGATCCTTGTTACACCCCACCCCCAACTGGCGCCTGCTGCGTTGGTAGCAATTGCTCAGTTGGTACCGAAGACGAGTGCAATTCCGCAGGTGGTAATTATCTCGGGGATGACACTGACTGCAGTGATGACCCCTGTTATGTCCCACCAACCGGTGCTTGCTGCATTGGTCGTGACTGCTCGGTGGGTACCCAGGATGCCTGTAAATCTGCCGGTGGTCTCTATCTCGGTGATGACACGAATTGCAGTGGCGATCCCTGTTTCGTGCCGCCGCCAACCGGTGCTTGCTGCGTCGGAAGTGATTGCTCGGTTGATACAGAAGCGGCCTGTTCTTCGGCCGGCGGTAACTATCTCGGCGATGACACGGATTGCAGTGGTGATCCCTGTTACGTGCCGCCTGCAACCGGTGGATGCTGCATTGGAAGCAACTGCTCGGTGGGTACCCAGGATGCCTGCAATTCAGCAGGTGGTGACTATCTGGGTGACGATACCGATTGCAGTGGCGACCCCTGCTACACGCCTCCAGCAACTGGTGGTTGCTGTGTTGGCGCCTCCTGCTCTGTTGGCACCGAGGCTGCCTGCGATTCAAGTGGCGGCACCTACCTGGGTGATGACAGCGACTGCAGCGGTAACCCCTGTGGAAGTGACCCCGGAGAGATTGGCTTCGTTCATGCCATCGTTGGCGCGAACTTGGTCGATGATCCAGAATTCAACTGGACGGTTGACCTGTATGTTTCTGTGCCCGAAGGTGGCCGTGTCGATGCGGTCGCTGGAACTGGGAGCACCCAGAAGGTTCTCACCTCCACGGGTCTGTTCTATCAGAACCAGTATGGTGGCCCGCTTTCAACTGATGTGAATCCATCCTTCTACGAATTTGAGCCCGCGCTCGAATGGGACTCACGAGTGACCATCGGTGCCCTGGACTCAACGGGTAATCCATTCCCGAGTAATGACATGGGCACGATTGGAATCGACTTTACTGATTTCGAGAATGGTCTTGGCCTGACTGCGGACAATGGTCTTTGGTATGTTCTGCCTACAGATGCGCAGGGTGCCGGACAGACGTTCGTTGGAAGTGACTGTGAAACGCGTAAGGGTGTCCTGGTCGCCAGGTTGACTAACTTTGGTGCTGAGGCACAGATCCAGTTCCAGGCGTTAATCCAGGGCCGTGATGCTAACGACAACGCTTGGCAGCAAGAACTCGATTCGACCTTCGGGTACATCGCTACTGTTGATTGCAATGAGAACGGTATCAACGATGCCTGTGACATTGCGAACGGCACGAGCCCTGACACCGATGGCAATGGTGTTCCAGATGAATGTGAGAGTGGTTGCGTTGGAGATTACGACGGTAATGGGCAAACCAATATTGATGACATCCTGTACATCATCAGTTATTGGAACAACCCGTACACCGTGGAGGATCTCCTGACGATTCTTGATGACTACAACTGTGGAGGCTGATTTCCCCCCCCGGATATGCCTCCGATGCTTCACGGGACCGG
>JAYZAT010000101.1:0-41360 GCA_036339555.1 Planctomycetota bacterium | reverse complement strand
GGAGGCCGGAATGAAGGCGGATCAAGACCAACAGAACTTTGATGATTAGGCTTCTATTGGCCCAAAAACAGGGTTTCTCAATGAGAGACCTTGGCTTATAGTCAATTTCAACCAGAACAGGACGCCCTGTACGTGCGAATTCCCCCATGTACGTGCGTTTCTAGCCCCGATCCCCAGTGACACTTTAGGAGAGAGTTTCATGTCCACTGTTAAGACGCCAAGCGTCCTCGGGTTGTTGTCCGTGGCCCTGGCTGTACCAGCAATTGCCCTTGGAGCAAAGCAAGATGTGCCCGTGTCTTCTTCTGGCGAAGCCCTTGAATGGGTCGTTCCAGAGAAGAACCCGCTGGCTCATGAGTACAAGCCGCATTCAATCATGCTTCGGTTCCGAGAGTCTGCTTCAGTGCAGGACCGCGCGGATTTGCTTGCTGAAGTCGGGGGAACAGTCAAGCAGAGCTACCAACTGGTGCCTGACCTCAAGGAGGTCGATATCGAGGTGACAGTTGCGGAGGCTTTAGACCGTATTGGCCATCGTTCTGATCTACTCCAGTACGTCGAGCCCAACTTCATTTTCCGGGCCTTCGCTATTCCCAATGATCCGTTGTATTCGGATCTGTGTGGCATGGAAGCCGTCAATGCGCCGGCAGCATGGGACAACCACACGGGTGACCAGAGCTTTGTGATCGCCATTATCGATACAGGAATTGACTACAACCATCAGGACATTGCTGGCAACATGTGGACCAATACTGGCGAAATCGCCGGCAATGGTCAGGATGATGATGGCAACGGTTATGTCGATGACTACTACGGGTACGACTTTAGTGATAACGAAGGCGACCCGATGGACAACAACAGCCACGGCACGCACTGCGGTGGCACAGTTGGTGGTGTTGGAAACAATGGTGTTGGGGTTGCCGGTGTGAACTGGCAATGTTCCCTGGCCGGAGTGCAATTTCTGTCGTCTGGTGGCAGTGGCACCACGGCGGACGCTGTGTCAGCAGTTCAGTACTGCACGATCATGGGTTTCAAGGTTTCCAACAACTCATGGGGTGGCGGTGGTTTTACCCAGTCTCTCTACGATGCCATTGCCAATGCAGGCAATCAGATCGATCACATTTTCTGCGCTGCCGCTGGTAATGGTGGCAGCTACGGGGCGTCCTATCCCGCAGCGTATGACCTTCCAAACGTCATTGCCGTGGCAGCTACCGAGTGCAATGACAACCTGGCGGGCTTTAGCCAATATCACCCGACCGAAGTCGATCTGGCTGCGCCCGGCGTGGATATCCTGAGCTCAACTCCTGGCAACAACTACAGCTATTTCAGCGGCACCTCGATGGCCACACCACACGTGGCAGGCGCCGTGGGCTTGGTTTATTCCGTTATGGGCGATGCCAGTGCAGCTGAAGTGAAAGCGCTCATCCTGGATTATGTCCGTCCGGTCAGTGGCCTCAATGGTGACTGCCTGACAGGTGGCGTGCTTGATGTTGCCAGCTCCCTGGCGAATACCTTCCTGGGTCCCAAGATCGAGTTGCTCACCACGGTGCCCGATTCTATGGATCCGAATACTCCTTCGACATACCGCATCAGCGTTGATCCTCGCCAGGACACACTGCTTATCGGGTCGGTGAAAATGCGATACCGCATGAGCGGCAGCGGCAGCTTCTCGACTGTGAACATGTCCCAGGATGGTCTCAACTCCTGGGCAGCTGAGCTGCCCGGTGCGGATTGTGATGAATCCCCTGAGTTCTACTTCGAGGCAGAGGGTCAGACTGCTGGCCTGGTCTCTGAACCGAGTGCTGGTGCGTCAGCGCCGTTTGGATTCTTCATCGGTGAAGCCATGGTTTCGTTCTCCGATGACTTCAACACGGACAAGGGCTGGGTTGTGACCATGGATGCCTTGGATGGTCAATGGGAACGTGGTACCCCGATCAACTGTGGTCGCGGCGATCCCAATAGCGATTAC
Organism: Planctomycetota bacterium; assembly: GCA_036339555.1. Taxonomy (GTDB): domain Bacteria; phylum Planctomycetota; class Phycisphaerae; order Phycisphaerales; family SM1A02; genus UBA1668. The sequence continues at coordinate 39,397 of JAYZAT010000101.1, read as the reverse complement.
GATGGCTCAGGTCTTTGCTACGTGACGGACAACTCGTCTGCAGACGGTTGCAACAGTGATGTTGATGAAGGTTCTACGACCCTGACATCTCCGAGCTTTGATGCCAGTGGTTCAACGGAAACCATCGTGTCCTACGCCCGATGGCACAGCAATGACTATGGCAATGCCCCTGGAACGGATCCGATGGTGATCGATATCTCGAATGATGCCGGTCTGACCTGGAACAATCTCGAAACGATCGGTCCCAATGGCGAAGGCACAACAGGTGGCTGGGCCTACGTATCCTTCAACGTGGCTGAAGTGATTGAAGGGACGGACCAAATGCGGGTGCGGTTTACTGTGTCCGACGTTGGTGCTGATACCCAGTCAGTCGTCGAATCAGGCGTGGATGCCTTCAGCGTTGAATACGTTGAATGTGATCCTAAAACCCCTCCTTGCGAGGGTGATGTCAATGGTGACGGCCAGGTCAATGTCGAGGATGTCCTCATCGTGATTGCCCAGTTTGGTGGGTCAGGTGATGGAGATGTTGATGGTGATGGAACCGTTGGAACAGATGATTTGTTAATCGTCATTGCTTCCTGGGGACCATGCGGCGATTGAAGCGGCTATACTTCCGCGACTCATACGAGACCCCGATTGGCACGGGGCGGAGAAGATCTTCGGATCCCTCCGCCTCGGCCTTTTTTTGGGCGGCCTTTTCGTGATGAATGTCATATGGCCTGAGGGGTACCTGGAAGCCCACTGTGTTCAACTCTTGCAGATATCGCGACCAAGCGAGATTGTTCCAGTGCTTCGTGAGGCGTTGCAGACCTCGGAGCCGGTACTCGTGGATATGCCTGTGGATTACTCCCACAACATGAAATTGTGCGAAACTATCCGCACGGAGCGGCAACACTAGAGTCCGTTAGGATTGTGGCCAAGAGCCAAGAGCCTGGAGCCCTGTTTGTGACTGACATCCATCTCGTTGAGTCTATTGCTGGACTGGAACCTGGACAGGTGACGTTGGTCGCACATGACCCCGCCTGGAAAGATTTGGCAATGGCTGAGTTAAAACGCATTCATGCGGCCTGCCCGGAACGAATCATCGAACGAGCCCATATTGGCTCGACCTCGGTCGAGGGTCTGTTGGCGCGCCCCGTGCTTGATTTGCTCATCGGTGTCCAGGAGATGATGCACTCAGGAGATACAATCCAGCCGTTGAAAGGCATTGGGTACAGATGCCATGGCGAGCAGGGTGTCCCCGGGCGACGGCTCTTTACACTTGCACGCGAGAATCGAAGCCTTGTTCACGTCCATCTCTACCGCGTCGGGTCCCCTCTCTGGGAATCGGCAATCGGGTTTCGTGACCGACTGGCTTCAGATTCCGATCTGGCACAAGCCTACGATCAACTTCGAAGTAGTCTGCTTGAGACCGATCCAGGTGACCTGGGAGGTTATGAACAAGCCAAGCGAACATTCGAAGCAGAGGCAATGGGCGCGGAATGACCCTTGGCTTCGAAGGGGCGACGCTTTTCCAGTGTGTGAGAACGTGATGCCCTTCGACCTGAAGAATCAGATGGATCCCTCCTGTGGTCAGATTGTTGTAATCAGGAAGCCTAGCCTGGTGGCGGCTCTGTGACGATATGGCAGTAACGACCATACGTGCGATCGAGGATCGAATCTTCAGTGTCTTGGCGGCACTCGTGCTGTCGCATCCCTGGTGGGTGATCACATGTGGTGTCATCCTGTCCGTTGCAGGTTTCATCGTTGGGTCGTTCACCATTACGCTCAACGCAGACACCGACGACCTCATTAATCCGAATGTCTCCTACATGCAGGCGTACCGCCAACTCATTGATGAATTCGGCGATATGGAACGCATGTGGGTTGTGATCGACGTGCATGAATCAACGGGTGATGCGGCCAGTTGTGCTGAGTGGCTTGAAGCGTCCTTTCGCTCAGAGGAGTCGCTCGGGCGTGTTCATGGAGGCATTTCCCCACGGGAACAGTTGATCATGGCGTCACGATCCATGGTTCCCGAGCAACTGGAAGTCATCGTCTCGGCGTGTGCCGTGTTATCGAGCACGATCGAAAGCAAGGATCCCCTGGCCATGTTGGCCAAGGAAATGACACGAGGTCTGTCTGGGAATCCATGGGAAACCGGCGCGTTGCATCGGCAGATGGCAGCGACACTCACAGTGGTGACATGGCTTATCCAGGGACCTCCTGAGATGCCTGTGCAACCCCTCGTGTCAGACAGTGGGCGTTATCTCTTCATTGGGATCATGCCACCCAAGGACTATGGCACGCTTGGCGTTATTGATACTCCACTTCGAGAAGTTCGCAGCATCCTTGATTCGGCACGTGCAAGATATCCAGGCGTCGAAATGGGATTGACGGGCAAGCCTGTCTTACAAGCCGATGAGATGGCGACCTCGGACCGAGACATGCTTCGAGCCGCACTCCTTGCGGTTGTACTCGTTGGCCTGGTGATCATGCTGGTATTGCGAACGGCACGAAGGCCAATGCTGGCAATGGGTGCCTTCGCTTGTGCAGCTGGATGGACCTATGGCATTGTCGGACTTCTCGTCGGTCAGTTGAATCTGCTGAGTATTGTTTTCATGCTGGTCCTCATCGGTGTTGGACTGGATTTCGGGGTTCACATAATCAGTCGTTACGCCGAGTTTCGTCGTCAGCGTGGACCGGTCGGCTCCATCAGAGGTCTCTACCTCACAGTAATGCGTGGCAACGCTGCTGCCGTTTTGACCTCCAGTGCCACATTTTTTGTTGCTTGGTTCACAGATTTTCAAGGACTGCGTGAACTGGGCATCATCGCAGGCATCGGACTTTTGCTTTGTTTCTTGTCGATGTCCAGTGTTCTTCCATCGCTCCTGGTCGTCACGGATCGGACGCCTCGTCCTAAGTTAGAACGCTTGGCCGGTACCGATGTCGACTGGGCGGATCGACTATCCCACCGTCCGTTGACGGTGGTCTCGATTGCAGCGCTGTTATCGATCGCTCTGATCCCACTCTCGCTCTCCATTGAATTCGAACGCAATCTGCTTGAATTGCAGGCAACGGGTATTGAGTCCGCCCAATGGGAACGCAAGGTGACGGAAGATTCTGATTCTGCCAGTTGGTTTGCGGCTGCGATTGTTGAGAACCGTCAACATGTGGAGGCGATGGAACGGAAAGCCGCGAATTATGTCACCATCGGTCGCGTCCAAAGTGTCAGCACCTTGCTGGGGCAATTCGATGACTCACGCACCATCTTGAGAGAGTCTCTGCAATCCTGTGAACTGGGGGTGATCAGGATTGATCCATCGACCATTGACCAGAATCTGGATGCTGTGTCCGCACCCTTGGAATTGATGGCGCCCAGGGCAGGGGATTCGAGCGTGGTGATCGAATCGCTCCTGGGCAGCATTCGTGGCTTGCCAAGCGAGGATGAACAAGCGGCTGGCCTGATCACGCAGAATGCAGAAGAACTCAAGGTATTTCTTAGTGAAATCCGTCGTGGCGACCAACTGCCATTGAGGGAGGCATTACCCGAGGAGATCCGAAACCAGGTGTTGTCTTCGCACGGCAACTACCTTGTCATGCTTCATCCCAGTGAGAATGTTTGGGATTACGAGGCCATGGGTCGGTTCATCAAGGATGTTCGTGAGGTAGCCCCGCAGGTCACAGGTGTTCCGATTACACACTACGAATCACTCGATGCAATGCGGGACGCCTTTGTCACGATGATGGCACTCGCGTTGATCTTGATCACCGTGATTACAGCAGTGGCGTTTCGGAATGTGATGGATGTCGTGATTTGCCTACTCACGCTCTGCATCGGTCTTTGGTGGACGGTGGGGGCAATGGCGTTTTTTGGCGTGTCGTTCAATTTGGCTAACTTCTTTGCGGCGCCGATCCTGGTGGGTCTTGGGATCGATGGCAGTCTGCACATGGTCCATCGTTGGAAAGAAGGTGGCCCTGACCGATTGAAGTTTGGTGGAACGCGGCGTGCTGTTGTGCTGACTTCGATGACAACGATGATTGGATTTGGGTGCCTAGTCATTGCCGAGCACAAGGGGCTGCGAAGCCTGGGCATCGTCATGGCGTTGGGATCCGCGGCCTGCATGATCGCAGTCGTCGTGCTTCTGCCATCATTGCTGGCCTTGCGGGAACGTTGGGTCCGCCAATAGGGGCTGGTCTATCCCTTCGAGGTTACAGACCAGTGGAACGGTGGCTTCGCAGGCAAGCTTCTGGACCCTGGAACCAGAACGTTCCGGATGGCGGCTTCCTGGAAATCGGTTTCCAAGCCGAAGCCAGCCCAGAGTCACCCACGAATGTGATTATCAACGGGATCCCTGCAGAGGAAGCACCCTGAAGCACATTGTCCGGGACGGGGGCTCAGGAGGAGCCTCGTGGGGGGAGGGAGTCCTTGAGCGAGGATACCGGTTGTGCCGATAGCAGCCGGTACCTCGTTCAATTGCCCTGGAGCTTCTGACAATGCAGGCCCTGCTCCCACTTCTTGGACGCATTCTGTTGGCCGCCATTTTCCTTTGGTCCGCCATCCGGGATATCCGTGGATTTGAATCGGTTGCCAAGATGATGGGGGAGAAGGGGATCCCGATCCCAAGTGTCTTCCTCTTGGGCGCAATCGTATTCCTTCTGTTGGGCAGCATTGCCATCATCCTGGGAATCAAGGCCCGCTGGGGTGCTGTTTTGCTCATCCTGTTCCTGATCCCGACTACGGTCATCTTCCACCCACCCACGGGCAATGAGGATCAGTTCATACAGTTCATGAAGAACCTCGCCCTGCTTGGTGGCCTCTGCCTCGTCGTTGCGAATGGAGCAGGCCCCGTCAGTTTTGATGGACCAGCCCCATCCATGAAGAAGTAGGAAGTCGGTCCGCCTACACTTTGGTCATGAAGGGTCTGTCAAAATCAAAGCGTGTCTCATGGAGGCGCATCCAAGTGGTCACGGCATTGCTTGTCGGGGTCTCCGGGCTCGTCGGCTGTGGATCTCAAGGCACACCTGGCGATCCATGGTCAGGAAGTGAAAGTCTGGCGCAAAAATTGAAGATCTCGACCAACCAGTTGGAGTACTGGCAACCCGTTCAACGATGAGTCTCAATCCTGATGGCCCACTTCATCATCAGCTGTGATTCGGTCCAAGGCTTTCTGGCCGATGGACGCGATGATCATGAGCACGATCAGCATCAGCACGATCCCCCCAATGAGTACCCAGATTCCCAGGCCTTCTGAAACAAAGGTCTGGATGTCCTTGGCACCAGTCGATTGAGCTGCTGCAGCAAAGGCAACCGCAACGGCCGTTCGTGGCAGCATGCCTAGGGCAGTACCGAACAGACACAGGTCGAATCGCACTCCGCAGGCAGCAATCAGCAGGTTGGTGAGTGCAAAGGGAGAGTTCGGTGGGATGCGTATCAACGTGACGATGCCGAAGGTGCGACGCGGACTCTGTCCGATGAGTGCTCGTCGGATGGCGTCAGACTTGCGATGACGCGTCAGAATCCTCTCAACACGGTTGCCGGATACCAGTCGGGCCAAGCCGTATCCGATTCCAGCAGCCACTGTGAACCCAACTAAGGCAGCGGGCAAGCCGATGGCAGTGCCAAAGACCCAGCCTCCAAGGATGGCTTGTGCGTACGTGGGAAGGAAACCGAAGCCGGCAGATAGGGCGAACACGGCAACGTAGATGAGTATGCCAAGATCCCCTTTGTCGGAAAGCCATTCGGAGATCGGCCCCAGATTTGCCAAGAGGGTGAAGCCGAGGATTGCAGGTAAGACAGTCCAGGCAATGGCGAGAAAGCCTGCGGGTCCAGCTTCACGGAAGACTTCCGCTTTCGTCAGGTTCCCGTTGGAGGGTGTATCACCTGGATTCGGTGACGAATCAGTCATCAACGGATGATAGGTTAGCCCGCTCCTGAAGGTCAGTTCGTGCCCGTGTACGGCTTCGACGTGAGTCCCTCTGGTTTTCGGGATTCATAGAGACGATCTCGAACTGCCTCGAGCTTGAAGTCGAATTGGGCATGATCAATCTCATCAGACCCTGTGGCGAGATGGTCACTGGTTTCCTGAACAAGGACGATCAGCCCCTCAAGCGTGGGGTGAAGATTGTCTCGCTGCATGAATCGCGACTTCGCGCCCTTTGGAAACTGTTGGCGTCCCGCCTTGAAGACCTGATCAGATCTCATGTCCTGAAGCAGTGTGGACATTTCGATGACGGTTACGTTCGGTCGGGCGGATGCCCATGCCTTGACACGATCATTCAGGGCCTTGAGCGTGGTTGGCGAGGGGACTTGGCTTGCGGACAACATGTAGCCAATGGCGTCGGACACGTCAGGAAAATCCCCGACAACGACAGGGCAGGAAAATGTGTTCAGGTTCTCGAGCCCTTGTTCCAGTAAGGCGAGCCGAGCCGCTTGGCCCTGGTCGCCCCTGGGAATTGCGTGGCCTTCGGCATCTCGGTTTCCATAGCCGTACCAGAAGAGGTAATCCAGGGCGATGACCAGGGTTGGCTGAAACGCCTGGCTCATATTGATTTGTTGTTTGCCGATGGGGAGCGGATTCATGAAGAACACACTGCTTCCGGTTCCAGTGATCGTGGCGTCATCAACCTGTATGACTTCCTCGATGACGTCACGCATGGATGCGGTTTGAGTGGTCACCATGTCCTGCTCGTCCACGTATCGAAGTACGACACCCCAGCCAGAGGAAGCGCTCGCACCAATGACTGCGATGCGATCGAGTGGATGGGTGGACTCCGAGTCGGACGAAGGATCCTGGCCATTGACGGTCGTGACCGGTACGACCAGGAGAATCCAGGCCAGGCCTACGACCCCTGCGGCCCAGAATCCCAGTCTTCGTCGTGTCATCCGTCTACAGCTTCGAACCGTGCACGCCAGGGGTTTGGTAACGCATCTGCCACCACGAGAATGGCGTCAACAACTTCCTGGCGAGGTTGGCTGGAAAGGTGTTCATCATGATCCACCAGGGCGATTGCGATCGCGGCCAGGTACCACAACAGGCCGGCATGTTGATCATCACCATCCTGCGCATCGTGGAAGAGCCGTTTGCCTTGACGGTGAAGTTGACGCAAGACCTCCAAATCGACGGGAGGTTGTAACAGCGTGGTGTTCTTGAGTCCTTCGATTGGAGGGTTGGCGAGTACTCCAATGGCCCAGGCTTGGCCTTCTTCTCCATCAAGTCGAACAGCGAGCGCATCAGCAGGCCGGACCGGTGGGCCTGCCGCCATACCAAGCAGATGTGAGACCGTTGAATGGTCCAGCCCGGATTCAGGATCGGGTATGTATTCCGGTGAAGGTGTGCGTGTCATCACTCCAACAGACTCCTCAGGCCGGCAAGTTCGTCATCGATCGTGGATTCATCGGCACCATCCAGGGCAACCTGCTGACGTACTGCTTCACGGAAGCGTGTCGCAGCTGTGCGGGCCATGACAGCCGCGCGTGCAGCATCGACACCATGCTCCCTACAGCACGTTGCATAGGGCTGCTGTTGCACGTGGTGCCTGACGAAGATGTCCCAATGGGCCTCCAGATCCTCCTCCTTGCATCGCTCAGATGCTTCTGACATGGCTCGCCTCACGATGGAAGCGGCCCAGGCTTGGTCAAAGGCTCGGTACTGGTCCGCCGGATCTTCCAGGCTCGCCTCGACCTCCTCAGAGAGAGCCGCCCCACCCCGTTTTTGGCGCCGGAATTCTTCTTTAATGTAAAAAATCAGGCCATTGATGAGCCATCGACGGAGCCGCTTCTCGCTGGATCGCCATCCATCCAGATAGTCATCACGAGCCAGTCGGTTGGCAAAAAACCCATTGATGAGGTCTTCAGGCTCGCCTGCCGTGCGAAAGCTCGAACCCAGCAGGTAGATTCGGAGGGGCTCAGCGTAGACCTCCATCAGGTGCTTGGCGACATCGCGACGGCCTTGCTGGCCTTCGTCGAGCCGGGCATTGATCCAGGTCATCTGGGTCGCCGGAAAGGCCTCTTTGCGTTGTGACTGCTTGGCCATGACCACGCTCCAAAGGTCCACGGTAGGCTCTGGAGGCCTTGTCGACAAGCATCGTGGTCTTTCTTGGGCACCAGGAGCCCCTCCATGTCATCGATGGACGATATCGAGGTTGATCCCTCGCTCCAGATTCCGGGTGACGAACTCCATGTTGAGTTTTCTCGGTCCACCGGGCCTGGTGGTCAGCACGTCAACAAGGTCGAAACCCGTGTGACCTTGTGCTTCAACATCGAGGTGTCGACGGTGTTGTCCCAGGAACAAAAGGATCGACTTCGGGAACGCCTCGCATCGCGCATCAACAAAGCGGGCGTGCTGCGTGTGTCATGCGAAGAAGCTCGTTCGCAGGTGGCCAACCGTGAACTGGTTCGGGAGCGTTTCGCTGATCTTGTCCGAGGGGCGTTGGTGACACCCAAGAAACGAGTTCCGACGAAGGCGACTCGAGCCAGTCGTCGCAAACGCGTTGACAATAAGCGACATCGAGGTGATGTCAAACGAGGTCGAGGTGGCGGTTGGAATGAGGACTGATCAAGTCCCGGATCACTTCTTGAGTTCGTCGTACCGCTTCATGCATTCCTCGATGATGCGATAGCACTCCATTCGATCCAGCCAGCCGTAGGTGTCGGCGAACTTGCCTTCCAGATCCTTGTAGATATGAAAGAAGTAGTCCACTTCCTTGAGTGTGTGGCGCGGGACATCCTGCAATCCCATGATCTCGGCTTTGCGAGGATCGCTGACGGGTACGCCCAGGACCTTGTGATCAAGGCCCTTCTCATCCCGCATTTCCAAAACACCTACGGGTCGAACTTCGATGAGTGTTCCCGGATAGGTGGGACCTTCCAGCAGGACGAGAATATCCAGTGGATCATCATCTTCTGCGTGTGTTTGGGGGATGAATCCATAGGCGCCTGGATAGTGAACCGGACTGAAAAGCGTTCGGTCGAGCTTGAAGACATTGAGGCTCTTGTCGTACTCGTACTTGTTCGAACTGCCGCTTGCGATTTCGATGACGGCGTTGACCACCGTCGGCGGTTCTGGTCCCACGGGTAGTTCGAGAAAGTTCACGGTCATGGTGGCAAATCCTCTCAGGAGAACCTGTCGATCATGAGGATGGAGCGGTCGCACCCAGCCGGCTTCGGATTGCTTCGATGGCTCGATCGATACTGTCATCATCAACGGCCAAGCTGACTACGGCTCGCATTCGGCCGGGTCCGATCGAGAACATGCGGATGCCTTGTTCATTCAGGTCGGCCTGAACACGATCGGCATCTTCGCCAGGAACGTCGAAGACGATGATGTTGGTTTCCACGGTGGAGGCATCCAAAGCTGCCCCCGGGCAGTCCGCAATCACTTCCGCAAGCCGACGTGCACGCAGATGATCTTCGGTAAGCCGTTCACGGTGATGATCAATCGCGTACAGAGCGGCTGCAGCCAAGATGCCGGATTGCCGCATGGCACCCCCAAGCATCTTGCGGATCCGATAGATATGTTGAATGGTGTCATGGTCACCTACGACGATCGAGCCGACTGGTGCACCAAGTCCCTTGGAGAAACAGGCCGATACCGTATCGAAGTGTGCTGCCCACTCTGCAGGTTCGACACCAGTGGCGGCACAAGCATTCCAGAGTCGTGCGCCATCGAGATGACATCGCAGGTCATGTTCACGGGCAGCTTTGGTGACAGCTGCAATTTGGTCCAGAGGCCACACGGCACCACCGCCTCGGTTGTGCGTGTTCTCTGCCACCAGCAACCGGGAACGTGGAAAATGGTGGTCATCTGGCCGGATGGCGGCGTGGACTTCATCGGCGGTGAAGAGGCCGCGTTCACCATGGAAAAAGGCGAAGGTGCATCCGGAGATGGCGGCCGGGGCTCCAGACTCGTATTGGTAGATATGACTGAATTCATGCGCGAGGATTTCATCACCCGGGACGGTCTGTGCTCGGATCGCTGACTGGTTGGCCATCGAACCAGATGGCACGAAGCAGGCCGCGTCCTTGCCGAACAACTCGGCGCAACGTTCCTGAAGGGCAATCACGGTTGGATCGTCGCCGAGGACGTCATCCCCAAGCGGGGCAGACATCATGGCGTCACGCATGGCCGCTGTCGGCTGGGTGACGGTGTCACTGCGGAGATCGACTGGGGTATCTGGCATTCGGCCATGATAAGTGGCCAGTCCAAAAAGGCTGACCCCTCGGGAACGTCCCGGGGGGTCAACCTCGCGCAAGGGGGATGAGTCATGTGTGTGTTCGAGAGAAGGAGGGTGAAGGCGGAGAACTGCCTTCACCCAGAACTGCGATCGGGGCGGGCAGATCTCACAGCAATCATGGAAAAATGCGATCCCGGGTCAAAAAACAGCCTTCAGCAGCCTATATCGCAGATCTGGTAATCCTCCTCATGGGCATCTCGAATGCCCTGGAGGTAGGCCTGGCAGCGTTCCGAGGAAATCGCGAGAGGGAGGGCCACCAGATAGCAGGCCAGGGACCAGCCCGCGACCGAGAGGATGTCCCAGCCAAACGGGATCCATTCAACGCCACCATGCCCGCCGAGCCAGGTCAGGGCGACCAATCCACCCAGGAAGGGCCAGATCCAGAGGGATGCCACGAAGTCAATGCGGCGTCCCCTGGGGACCTTGAACAGGAGGAACAGCAGCGAGCAGCTCCCAAATGTCACCCCGAGTTTCCAGACGATCGCCCAGCCGGCCCAGTAGATCAGCAAGCCACAGATCATGAAAGCCAGGGGGCACACTATGTGGGCGAAGGGAAGCTTGAATGGTCGGCAGTGATCAGGGAGTTGACGACGTAGTGCGATCAGACACAACGGACCCATCGCATAGGCAAAGACAACGACCGATGCCAGGAATGCCACCAGATCCTGCCAACCTGGAAAGGGCAGAAAGAGAAAGAGTCCGATGGGAAAGGAAAGCACCAGAACCAGACCGGGGGTATGGAAGCGACCCACACGCCCCAGCTTTCTTGGTACGTACTTGTCATGGCTCATGCCACGCACGATTCGCATGCTGGATCCCAGGTTGACCAAGCCTGCCCCAAGTGGTGAGGCAATGGCACCTGCAAAGATCACGATGAACAGCCAAGTGACGCCTAGCGTCATCGCGAGACCAGCCAATGGACCGACTTGTCCTTTGAACTGGAGGGCCGCCCATCCATGTGGCACGGTTGATTCTCGCATGGCACCAATGAAGGCAATCTGGATTGCCAGGTAGAACACGAGGCAGACCAGGATCGAACAGATCACGGCGATAGGTATATCACGATGGGGATTCTTGGATTCACCGGCGGCCACAGCGGAATGCTGAAAACCAGTGAATGCGTACACCACACCCCCATAGGCAAGTGCTCGGAAGATGCCATTCCACCCATCTGGGGCGAAACCACCTTCCTTGATGTCATCGAACATGGTCCATTCAAAGGAAAGCACCATGAGCGAGATGGTGACGACGATGATCAGGATGATCTTGATCCAGGTGAGGACACTGTTGACTCCTGCAAAGACCTTCACGCCCACCCATGTGATGATGCTGAAGACAATCCACAGGCAGGCTGCGACACCGATTCCTTCCCTTGTGAGTGGATGGGTTCCATCAGGGCTGGCATCGGTTAACCATGGCCAGTAGATCGTTGCGTATTGCAGCACGGCCTGGACTTCTGCTGCAACGATCACCGTGAAGGTGAGCCATGTACACAGCGAGGCCATGAAGCCGGCCATCTGTCCATAGGACAGCAGGGCATGACGTGTGATGCCTCCATTGAGAGGCAGTGACGAGGCGACTTCCGCGAAAGTCAGCGCGATGATCGCGACGGCTACACCCCCGATCAGCCAGGCGACCAGGGCCGCAGGACCCGCGAGTTGTGCTGCGTAGAGTGGGCCGAACAGCCAGCCCGAACCCAGGATCCCACCTACCGAGGCAAAGAGAAGGCCAATGGTTCCCAGATGACGGCGGTGTTGTGCCATGAGGGGAGGAGTGTAGCAGTGGAGAGGGGGACTCTTGTTCTTCAACCTTGTTACAGTCACAGCCAATCGGTTTCAATCAGGAGAGTGAACATGACGCCCCTCGACACGCCCGCTTCCGCACCCCGAATGGGCTTTGGCCTGGGCAGTCGACTGTCGTTCATGATGTTCCTGCAGTACGCGATCTGGGGGGCGTGGCTTCCCTTTCTCTACGTCTTCCTGGCGAATGATCAAAAATTTACGGGCTGGGAAATCGGCTGGATGTTCACGGCCGGTGGTATTGGGGCGATCTTTGGCCCCTTCCTCGCAGGACAAGTGGCCGACAGGTGGTTCAACACCGAGCGGTACCTGGGACTGAGTCACTTAGCAGGTGCTGTCGTTGTGTTCTTCATGTCGACAGTTGATAACACGCCTTCTCCTGTTGAAGGTGAAGTTGGAACCGGGTTCTGGTTCTTTCTTTCATTGTCCATCTTGTATTCGTTGATCTATTCACCCACGATTGCGTTGACCAACTCTCTGTCCTTCCACCACATGCCGGATCGTGATCGCGACTTTGGTCGAGTGCGACTGTGGGGAACTCTCGGCTGGATCGCAGTCGGAATTGGCGTTGGCCAGTTGCTGTATTGGGCCTTCACGCCTGCGGACGCAACGCCTTCCGAGCAGGCAACAGCTCAGGCAGCTGGCATGGTCAATGCGTTCCGAATCAGTGCCATCCTGGGGATTGTCATGGGGCTCTACTGCTTCACGCTTCCTAGGACGCCTCCGCAACCTGGCAAGGAGAAGTTCGCTTTCGCAGAGACTCTGAAAGAAGTGCGATCATCACCTCTGGTGATCTTGTTTCTCATCGCAGTACCGATCAGCATGATCCATCAGTTCTACTTCATCTATACCGGACCGTTTTTGCAGGAGTACCAGAACGCGGGCGAAGGGTTGACCAAAGCGATCAACAGCGTCTTCGGTGTCGGGGGCGGTGGGCTCATGACGATCGGTCAGTTGATGGAAATCCTGGTCCTCTTCCTCATTCCCTTTGTTGCATCCAAATGGTCACGTAAGACACTGCTCATCATTGGCGTGGCGGCTTACGCGGCGAGGATGTTCCTGTTTTCGCAGGTTGACTGGTTGAGTTCAGCCATTGGCATCCCGGACATGGTGACACTCATTACGGGTGTCAGTTTGCATGGCCTTTGCTTCGGCTGCTTCATCTTCGTTGCGTTCATGATCGTGGATGAGGAGTGCTCCGGTGACGTGAAAGCCACGGCCCAGAATCTCTTCAACCTCGTCATCGTGGGTGTCGGGATCGTTGTCGGCAGTCTGTTTTCGACAATGCTGGTCGGCGAGTGGGCAACCAATATTGTTCCAGATCCGGAGGGCGCCACAGCCGATGCTACCAAGGCGGTCATGGACTGGACTCGCCTGTTTGCTGTTCCGATGTACATGGCCATCGGTTGCTTACTGTTGATGTTGGCGTTCTACCCAGGCAAACGAGATCTGATCGGCAGGCGTTCATCGACGATGGCCGGGTGATGTTTACTCTTCAGGGTCGGCTTGTCGTGTCTCAAGCCATTCGACGATCTGTGTCAGTGCTACGTTGCTGATGGGACCAACCCGATCATCACGTTCTGGTCCTAACTGGTGACCGAGGCCGGGTAGGACGCGGACCTCGACTGTTTTCAGAGAACCCTCCGCGACAAGATCCTGCAGGATCGGTGCGTGGTATCCCTGGGCTTCATCAAGATTGCCGTAGAGGATGAGCGTCGGAACCGGGCGGTTCTGGAGCGAATCCTCTCCGAATGGAATGGCAGGCTTGTCTGTCCCTTGGGTTGGTTTCATGTCGCGGCGAGCCTTCCTGGCGAGGGTGGCCGAGACTTCCCAGGCTCGAAGGGTGCCGTCTTGATCGAAGTCCATTGAGGCTGGGATTTCGTCGCCGGTGACCTTGCCATTGCCGTCGCGATCAAGTTGGGCCAGTTGTTTGTGAGCTTCAGCACGGTTGAGATTCTGGCCAAGATCATTCGGACCGGTTCGGGTCATCTGAGCCGGACCGAGTAATACGAGTGCCTGAATGGCCGGATCATCCGCCGCCTGTGCGCAGGCTCGTTGAGCGCCCATGCTGTGGCCGAGCAACACAACCCGATCATCTCGTGTCAGGGGGTGGACTTGAATTGCTCGAGTCGCAGTTCTCTGGAGGAGGAGCAGATCCGTGACCTCAGGTGGTGTCATTTCAAGAGGCCAGCGATCACGCTTGGGATCCTCATGAGCAATCGTCGAGTAATGCATGACAGCATGCCCCTGGTCTGCCAAAGCCTGCGCAATGCGCGGTGCATCCCGATGCGTCGTGCCGTCGAGAGTCAACTGCATCGGTGTCCCGTTCACTTCAACCGAACCGGGCACTGTCCAGTCCAAATCGTTCCCAATGCCACCGCCAATCAGGAGCACGGTGATCCCACTCCGATCGTCGGCGGGTTCCACCAGGCGCGCATCAAAGGTCCACCCCTGTGGCCCGGTGAGGGTGAGATCATGTTTGGCGTGCTCACCGGCTGTGAGCATGCAGGCCAGTGCCGTCAGGATCAACTCGGATCCACCGCTCGATAGGCTTCGATCAGTACGACCTCGCCTTGTTTGCCGCCCTGGCTCTTGCCATGTTCCATGCCAACGATGCCGTCATAACCGCGCTCGTGCATGTGCTTGAAGACGTTGGCGTAGTTGATCTCGCCGGTGCCAGGTTCACGTCGACCGGGGTTGTCACCCACCTGGAAGTAGGGGATGTATTCCCAGGCCGCGTTCATATGATCGATCAGGTTCCCCTCGGTGGCCTGCTGGTGGTAGAGATCCTGGAGAATCATGCATGACGGGCTGTCCACCGCCTTCATGATCTCGATTGATTGTGGCGTGTACTGCAGGAACTGGCCGCGATGGTCACGCCAGTTGAGCGGTTCGCACACCATGACGATGCCATGGGGTTCAAGAACCGCAGAGGCTTGCTTGAGGGCTTCAACGACATGGGCGGTCTGTTGATCCATGGGAACGCCTTCGGCAACGTTGCCGGGAACAACGGTCATCCAATTGGCATTGGTTCGCTTCGCCACCTCGACAGAGTCCCTCGCGTTCTGCACGAACTTGGCGGTTTCCTCGGGCTTACCCGTTGTAATGCTGGGGTACCACGCACAGTTCATGTTCATGACGAAGACGCCCATGCGCATATCGTTCTTTTCAAGCGCCTTGGCAATGCGGACTTGGTCCTCAAGGGATCGGCCTCGCATGCCGTTGTCTTCGATGGATCGGAATCCCGCTTCCCTCATGAAATCGATCTGGTCGACGGCATCATCACCAGCGTGATGCTTGAACATGCCGAAGTGAGGGGCATAATCCAAGGTAAACGTGTTCGAAGAAGATGACGAGACCTTCGGTGCGCTCGGCGTCGTGGCAAGAGCGAGTGGGCCAACGGCTGCAATGGCTGCGCCCGCGCCTGTGCCTTGGATAAATTTACGTCTGTTCATGCTACTTCTTTCCTCTTGGATCTCAGGACCACAGTTCTGCGTCGTAGGCCGTGCGGCCAGGTCGTGGAATCTGCGGAATATCGATTTCGACGAAGGCGTATTCCGGTGGTGTCATGTCGAGTTCAGCGTTCAGGGCTTCTTCCCACTCAATGTCCTTGCCGGAGTAGGCGGCCATGCGTCCCATGATCGCGGTCAGGGTGGATTCAGCAATGCGATGACCTTCGTTGAGTCGATCTGTTTCGCCACGGATACTGGCGTGCAGATCCTGGTGCTCGACGACATAGGGGTTGGGATTCTTGCTACTGAACGTCCAATTCGGACCGGCTTCCAACCGGGCACGCCCCGAACTCGTGACAGCACGGCCCTTGGTGCCCTGGATGACTTCCTCGACCCGGCTTGAACAACCATCACCCTGGCGGCACATGCTCATAGCGTGGACGCCACCGGGGTACTCGTAGTCGATGGCGAAGTGATCGTAGATGTGCCCATAGTTGGGGTCGATACGTGCCTGGCGACCACCCATGCCGGTGCATTTGATCGGGTGACTTCCCATAGCCCAGTTCGTGGCATCGATGTTGTGAACGTGCTGTTCGACGATGTGGTCGCCACTCAGCCATGTGAAATACAGCCAGTTACGAAGTTGCCACTCCATGTCGGACCAGTTGTCCTGAGGATCTCGTTTCCAGAGGCCACCCATGTTCCAGTAGCACCTGGCCGCGACTGGTTCACCGATCTCACCATTGCGAATGCGTTCCATCACGTCGAGGTAGCACTGCTCATGACGCCGTTGTGTACCGGCAACAACCGAGAGCGATTTGCTGTCAGCTTGATCGGAAGCTGCCATCACGAGCCGAATCCCAGCGGGATCGACAGCGACGGGTTTTTCCATGAAGACATGCTTGTCTTGTCGGATGGCTTCGGCAAAGTGGGGTGGGCGGAAGTGGGGTGGTGTCGCGAGAATGACGACATCAACATCATCCCTGGCCATGAGCTGCTTGTAAGCATCAAACCCGACGAAGCAGTCCTCATCGGTGACGGTGCATTGGTTGCCTCGCTTGACAAGATTGTCCCGGGAACCCTGTAGGCGATCCGGGAAAGCATCCGCCATGGCAACCAACCGCGCATTCGGGGAAGCATCGAGGGCATTGAAAGCGGCTCCCGTGCCACGGCCACCACATCCGACAAGCCCAACGTTGATAGTTTCGGTACCCGTGATATCGGCTACGCGACCGAGGACGGCCGGGACCACCGCCAGGCCTGCGGCTGCAGCCGTTGCCTTGACCATGGTGCGTCGATCGGGATGCTTGTCGTGTTCGTTCATATCCGTTCCTTCCCATGTGACGCCGATTCCAATCGGCGGTCTCATGATTGCAGCACACTGTCCATGCGGCTCGAGATGTCCTTCAACCGGGCGGCATCACCGCCACCAACTTCGGCGCTGGCCCATCCGGTATACCCGACCTCGTCCAACGCTGCCATAGTTTCTTTCCACTGGCAGTCACCTTCTCCGATCGGGACACTGAACCCGGCCCAGCGGCCCTCCTTGTCCAGCTTGCTTCGGCTGTATTCCTTCACGTCGATTTTGAGGATTCTTGGCCCCAGGATTCGGACCCACTGGGGAGGCCATCCATAGGCGACGATATTGCCAACATCGAAATACCAACCGACATGGGGGCTCTTGAACTGGTCGACGTACCTGCGTGCTTCCATCGGGCTGAGGAGGAAGTTGTTCCAGACGTTTTCGATTGCAATCGAGACGCCCAACTCTTCCGCCATGGGCAAGGCCCGCTGAATGGCTGCTGTTGATCGATCCCAAGCCTCGTCATAGGCAACGTCTGGTCCGACGACAGCCGGTACGAGGAGGACCGTGGTCCCGCCGACATCACGGCAGTCCCGGAGGGCGACTGCCAAGGCTTCTTCACCACGACGTCGTGTATCTGAATCAGGATGGGCCAGTTGGTCATGCCAATGGAAGCTGCCGACGACTCCTGGAACCACCAGGCCAGTATCCGAGCAGGCGTCCCGGATGTCCTGCAATGGTGGAATGCCGGGGCTGTCCAGTTCGACACCATGGAATCCGGCATCGCGTGCAATTCGGAATTTCTCCAGCAAGGTATCACCCTCCTGGATCATTCCGATCTTGAGCGCATATCGAATAGGTCTCTTCGCGTGCGCCTCAGTGGCATCGGATGGTGCCGTGTCAGCGTGCGCTGCAAGTGAACCTGCTGCTGCAGCAGCAGCTGAGGTTCGGATGAAGTCCCGACGTGAGGGGGAGCTCACTTCGAAGCGACCTGGACGTCAGACCACCGTGCTGGCGAACCTGGGACTGAGACTTCAAGTACAGGGACATCGCTCCATTCGTATACGGTCGGACCAAGTCGATCTTCACTATTGAGCGCTTCTATATAGGTGACAGGCTGGCCGCTGTAGGCGGACATGCGTCCCATGATTGACATCAGCGTACTTCGAGTCATCTCGGGACCATCATTGATCAGGTCACCGTTGCGAATTGCTTTGAACAATTCATTGTGTTCAACCTGGTACATGTTGGGATTGGGGCCTTCGTATTCCCAGGGATTGTCGCCAGTGATGATCTGGGTCGGACCCCAGGAGTTGATGTAGCAATCACCCTTGGTTCCGAAGATCTTCTCCGTGTTGTCGCTCCAGCAATTGGGCATCTGACGACAGTCATGGAAGGAGCGTGTGCCATCGGGGTACTCGTAGACCACCGAGAAGTGATCGTAGATGTTGCCGGATTCAGGGCCACTTCGCATTTGACGTCCGCCGACGGTAATACATCTGTCGGGCTGCATGTTGTCCTTCGCCCAGTTGATCTTGTCGATGGCATGGCATGCTTGCTCAGCAATGTGATCGCCGGAGAGCCAGTTGAAATGCTGCCAATTGCGCAGCTGCCATTCCATGTCGGTCCAGCCTTCCTGTCGGGGCTTTTGGCCAAGCGGTCCGGAGAGATAGGTGGAATGAACACATTTCACATCACCGATGGCGCCGTCATGAATTCGCTGGTAGCACTCTCGATTGGGATGGTTGTAGCGCCAACAGAAGCCGCCCATGACATTCGTACCTTGTTCCTTGGCACGTTGGGCATCAGCGATCACGGATCGAACACCAGGCCCGTCAACGGCCATAGGTTTTTCCATGAAGACATGTTTCTTCTTGTCGACGGCGTACTTGAATTGTTCAGGACGGAAGTGGGGCGGCGTGGTCAGGATCACCACGTCGACACCTGAATCAATAACCTTCTGGTAGGCATCGAAGCCGACAAACTGTCGTTCGGAATCCACCTGAATCTGTTCGCCGTGACCGTTGACCAAGTGACCATGGCTCGAGGAGAGCCGATCTTCAAAGGCATCGCCCATGGCCCAAAGTACTGCCCCCTTGTCGGCTCGCATGGCCTGGCCGGCCGCGCCTGTGCCGCGTCCACCACATCCGATCAGCCCGACCTTGATGGTGTCATCGCCATCGATCCAGCCTAGTGCCGGTGAAGCGAGGGCAGCGATACCCACCGTCGCAGAAGAGGCTTTGACAAATCGGCGTCGTGAAACATCAACAATCGGTGTGTCGTTTGGGGTCGGGGTTGTCATGGGGTTTCTCCTCCCGGGTGGACATCACCCGGCGTGCTCAAATCCTGGTTCACAGGCTGCGGTGATTCACACACCACGCGGAACCCTGCGAAGGGCGCGTCGGCGAGCCACCAGGTGCTCCGAGGTATCTGTGGATCGGTGTCGTTCCATTCTGGAACGGGTGTCTTGATCATGTCACATTGAATTGAATCGCCAGCATCTGAGTAGCAGGCACCCACGAGTACGTAGGTGTCATCGGCTGACTGACACCACTCCGAAACGTTGCCATGCAGGTCATGAAGACCTAACGCATCGGGACGCTTGGTTCGGAGCTTGTGAGTGCGTCGCTTGCTATTGCCAGAGTGCCAGGCGTGTTCATCGACAGTGGCGGTGGTGATTTGGCCGAGTTGGCAGGCCTGTTGCCATTCCACGACGGTCGGGAGTCGCCAGCGATTGCCAGTTCCTGCTGAAAGCCATTCACAGAAGGCCTGGGCACCTTTATGCGAGATGCTCAGGGCTGGGTAGTTGGCATGCCCCCATCCTCGATCGGCAGAGATATAAGGACGGGTGGGTCGCGTAATGGCGTCTACGTGTTCGTTGACAGGTTGGTCCAACTCATAGACGAAGACGTCGTAGTGATCCCAACTGATCTCGGCATCCGACATATAGAAGGCTGGCGAGCCATCGGGCCCGGGAATGGGCACCATTCGAAGATCCAGGGAGGTACCTGGGATCGGGCAGGTAACCTGCTGGGGGGGCTTCATGCCTTCCTCTTTGACAGGCAGCTCATCGCTGCACACCTGTGAGGCTCCCAGTAGGGATATGGCCACCACGACATATGCTGTCGTACCTTGAGATCCGGTGAAAGTGCTCAGGCAAATCATCCCGTTCATGATACTGCTGGTCCTGGCCTCGATCGGCCTGCCATCGTGTACTTCCGATGGCCAACGGCTGCAGAAGTATCAATTTTCCCGCCTGAGGATGGGCACGCGGGCCAATCTGGTCATCCATGCCCCAGATCCTCAGAGTGCCACCCAGGCTGCCGAGGCAGCCTTTGCACGTATGAGCGTGATTGAAGATGCCCTGAGCGACTGGCAGTTGGACTCCGAGGTTTCTCGGCTCAGGAGCCTGCCCGCGGGAAGGGCCAATCCCATCAGCCCAGACCTTGACCGAGTCCTGGCTTCCTCAATTGAGATCTCCCAGGCGAGTGATGGTGCATTTGATGTCACCTGCGGTCAATTAACCCAACTTTGGAGGAAGGCCAGGCAGGAAGGCGTGCCGCCTGAGGAGCATTCGATCCAGGAAGCACATTCGACGATCGGATGGCAGTTCATAGAGCGTCTGCCAGGTGACCAGGGGCCCTTGATGATCAGTCGTCGCTCAAGCCCCTGGCTCGATTTTGGTGGCATTGGCAAGGGATATGCCGCGGATGAGGCGTTGGCCGTTCTTCGAGATCGTGGTTTGGCCAGTTCATTGGTCGAGTTGGGAGGGGACATGGCCCTCGGCCTACCGCCACCAAATGAGCCGGGTTGGCGAATCACTGCCATTGGGATCGAGGAAACGCTTGTCCTTTCTCAATGTGGCGTGGCTACATCCGGCTCAACGGACCAGTTTCTTGTCGTTGATGGCCAGAAATGGTCGCATCTCCTGGATCCCAGAACGGGTATGGCCGTGCCGGATCGTGGGTCATTCACTGTGGTGGCCCCCGATGCCACTGTGGCCGATGGTTGGGCATCGGTGGCTGCCGTGGTCGGTATTGAGGCAGCCAGGGACATGGTTCATTCCCAGCAGGGCATCCTGTTCCTGACATCGACTGACCCCATGACTGCCAGGCCATGAGAATGGCTGCCGGAGTGGCATCGCAGGAGCCAGGTTCGTGAAGACAAGTACGAACCCAGCCGGTTGGCCTCGTGGACATCGGGTTGTGAAAAATCACTGTTAACCCCATTCATGATGGTGCCAGGGCCAATCTTCAGGTTGTTCTTCGGTCAGGAGGGTGTTTCGGCACGCCGCTTGTGTCCTCTTCCCTCGCCTCATCCAAGCATTGAAAAGGATGGGGAACCAGTCAAGGAGACTGACCATGACAACCCTGATGACTTCTCCAGTACTTGATTCAAACAACACCCCAATGTTCACGGCTGACCAGAAGGTCATGCCTACTGAATGTGCTTGGTGCCGGGGAACCGGCCAGGTAACCACCAGTGTTCTCGAACACGGGGTCGTTGGAATGACCACCTGCCAGCATTGTGGCGGGAACGGCCAAATCGCTCCCAAGTCCGTACCGCATACTTCAGTCGTTGAGGCAGCCGGTTGGTTGATCATCGATTTGGAGATGCCAAGTGTGGTTGCTCGAGATCTTGATGTGGTGATCGATGGCCGCTGGGTGACGATCAAGTCACTTCCCCGGGTCGATGCACCAATAACCCCGGTACGAATTTCCCGGGATCGTATGCAGCCACCAGTGGAACGAATCATTGAATTGCCACAACTCATCGACCTCCAGCGAAGTGATGCCATTAAGGCCACCCTGCTGGATGGAGTTCTGAGGCTCGTCCTTCCCATTCAACGGAAGGCAGCCACCAACTCAAGCGAATTGAATTCATGACAACAATCTGACGGGTCGGACAGATACACGTGCGTTACGCGATTTTATGTCCGACTCAAGAACAACCAGGCCTCTCTTTCATAAGGAGTTTCGAGATGGCTATCAAAGTTCAAGTCAAGGAAACGGGCACCAGCAAAGTTCAACCGAACCTCTTCAACAACGGTGCAACCATGGGAATGAATGCATGCGATTTCATCGGCGTGCAGCCCACAACCGGTGGCGCATTCGGCGCCTGGAACCTCCCTGCGTACAACGCTTGGAACATGCCCTTCAACGGCGTCAACAGCTTCTACGCAAACACCCCGGCCAACTTCTCGGCCACAACGCTGCCTTACGCCCGGCAGAACGCCTTCATGGGTCAGCTCCCGGGCATGTGGCAGGGTGAATTCATGAGCCCAGTCTCGGCTTCCGTCGCTGGCTACACCCCCTGGGTGAACAGCTTCTACGGCCAACAGCCCATGAACACCATGAACGGCTTCAACAGTTCTATCCTCGGCACCGTTGCCGGCCAGAACATGAGCCCCATGATGAACACCCTCGGCTACAACGGCCTCGGCGTGAATGCCCTCGGCTTCAACGGCCTTGGCATCAACACCCTTGCTGGCAACACTCAGGCCCAGCAGGCCACGATCAACGGCCAAACGACCGTTGCTCATCTCCCGGTCGACGTCCTGGACGACGGCACCCAGTACCTGCTGGTCGCCGATCTTCCTGGCGTGAAGATCGATGACCTCGAACTCACCGTCGAGAACGGTCTCCTGGTCATCAAGGCCGTGGCCCAGTCCACGACCTTCATCCCCGGCATCGACGTCACCGCTCCGGTGGCAACCATCGCTCGGGAAAAGGCTCCGGTCAAGGTTTACCAGCGTGCTTTCGCCATCGGTCGCGACATCACCGTCGAGAACATCACGGCGAGCATCACCAACGGCGTGCTGACAATCAGCCTGCCCAAGGTCAACATGGTTACGGGAACTCCTTCCCGAATCCGCAACACGGTGGCTGCATGTGCGTGAGACCGCTCACCAAGATGACACCATCCTGACCGACGCTTCGTTGGCATCCCCCGGGAGTTTCTCCCGGGGGATGCTTTTCAGAGGTTAATCCTTGGCATCGATACGGCCTATGCCGCTCTGGCAGCCAATCTGCCGAAGCGGCACCGAGGTTCGGGTTTAGAGCCCAAGGCGGGCGTTCGCAGATTGGCACAACGCTTGCATCCTCTGAAGTGGCTTGTCACGAGATGGTCTCGCAACAAGCCAATGGAAACGCAACCCGGAAGACAACAACGAATTCCGGACTAACTCTTGGAGGTGTGCCATGAACACACGTGCACTCTTCACTCCGGCGACTAACGCCATGACACTCGTGAGAAACGAAGTCGAGCGTATGTTCGACAATGTCTTCTCTTCTGGTATCGGAACACGTACTTTCCCGTCTCTCAACATGATTGACACGGACAACGCCATCTTCGTCGAGGCCGAAATGCCTGGCGTGCAGATGACTGACCTCGAAGTGGTGATTCATGACGGCATGCTGACACTCAGTGGTCGTCGCGACGTAACCACCCCTGACGGCGCCAACACGCTTCGGCGTGAACGCGGTGTTCTCGAATTCGAGCGATCCATCGCATTGCCGACCAACGTCGAATCTGAGGGCGCCAATGCCGTGCTTCGAAATGGTGTTCTGACACTGAGCTTGCCCAAATCATTCAATGCTCAGGCTCGTCAGATCACTGTCACCAAAGACTGATGTTCTCAGAACACCAGAACAGTATTGACCGTAGGAGAATTCCCATGAATACCAACATGACGACATACAACAACTGTTGCGGCACTGGGCACAACGCGAAGTCCAATGAATATGACCACGCCACCAAGCGGCCGCAGTACTACAGAGCACCTATTGATGTCCACGAGAATGACGAACTGTTTACGATCGTTGCGGACATGCCTGGAACAACGGCGGAAGGAATCGAAATTTCCGTCGAAGACAACACCCTTGAGGTGAAGGGCAAGGTGTCAAACCGATATCAAGACCTCGGTCGCGTTCTTCATCAAGAATATGGCATCGGCGACTTCCATCGTCGTTTCCGAATTGGCGACGGCATCGATGCCAGCCAGATCAACGCGACTTGCAAGGACGGCATCCTGACTGTCCGACTGCCCAAGGCAGCATCGGTACAAGCCAGGACCATAGAGGTCAGGGCCGAGTGAGTGCGTGACCCTCGGCTCACCGGGGTCGCCGCGGTGGGGCGGCCCCGGCTTTTTTAAATATTCAGAGCTCCAATGGGGCGATAAGGGTGCCTGGCTTCGGCTGGGCATCCTTTAGTTTTGACACCCACTCTTTTACGGAGAGCCCCAGTGGGGTGCCGCTCGATCACGTTGCGAGAGGCACTGGTAGCTGGTCACAGCAAAAATGGAGCACCGCGTTGTACACGCGGAACTCCAGGAGGAGAGAGGAGAGAGTCTTTTGGCCCGCCTTGTGCCTCATGGCGGGTGATTGCGTTCCAAGACGGACAACCCCTAGGGAGCAAATTCCTTTTCGGTTGATCACCAAATTGCTCAGGCCATATTCCGAAATGCCCCTGAGGGCCGATGGCGCGGTATAAACGCCGCTCGTTGGCTCTGGGGAGCCACTCCAAAGGCACACCATGATCCGTGGGTGGCAGGACAGATGAGCACGTCGGAGAAGCACCAGGAACCCTGTGAACTTGAAGATGCCCGCCTCTGGCGGACGACTGTTTTCTCATGGGGTGCTTGGTGGCGTCATGGGCTGGTCATCGTGGCGGCCTGCCTCACTGGTCTCTTCGCCTTGTTCTTCCGGGAGATGGACATCTGGGGACTGCAGTTCTTTCGGGCCTTGACTGGTCAGAAAGAATGGTTTGGTTGGCAGGTGAGCGGCACGCTAGGTGTCATTCTCGGCATGGTTTTGATCACCGTATCCATGATTGCGATCATGCGACTTCGGGACGTGTTCTTTCCTGGAACTGAAGGAACCGGTATTCCTCAGGCCATTGCATCGCGTCACGTCAAGGAAGGCCCGATCCGGAAATTCATGCTTTCCGGTCGGATCCTCATCGGTAAGACAATCTTGCTGTGCATGGGCCTGTTCTCCGGGATGACCATCGGACGGGAAGGCCCCTCTGTTCACGTGGGCGCCTGTTTCATGTATCTGATCACGAAGATCGCCAGGTTCCCTGAGCACCTCGTCCAACGTGGATTGATCTTAGGTGGCGGCGGTGCAGGCATTGCAGCTGCCTTTAATGCGCCCATTGCAGGGATGATCTTCGCGTTCGAAGAAATTGGTCGGTCATTCGACAAGAACTGTGCCAGCACCATCGTGCGTGTGGTGCTTCTCGCTTCGGTGGTGGTCGTCGCCATCCTGGGTTGGGACTACCTGTTCTATGGCAGTATCAACCGACACTTTGGTTTCGAGCCAATGCACTGGCTGGCGGTACCGATCATCGGCTGTGTCGGCGGTTTTCTCGGAGGCTTGTTCGCGCAATCCGTGGTTTGGGGAACCCCGATCGTGACGCGAAACGTCAAGCGGCATCCATACCTAACAGCTGGTGTACTGGGTCTGAGCCTCGCGGGCTTAGGCTTGGCCAGTGGGGGGCAGAGCTACGGCAGTGGTTATCCCCAGGCCAAGGCCATCTTGATGTACCGCGGTACTGATTACTACGGCGTTCTTGATGTCCCCAAGGATGCGACCCGCGAGGAAATACACAAGGCCTACCTCACCAAGCAGCGGAAGCAGCCGCTTCTCACAGTGGCAGACGTGCTCGATGAACAGCAACTGACCATCACCAATGCTTGGCATGTTCTTGGAGATCCCCAGGAACGCGCGTTCTATGACGAGTGGCATCTGCCAGAGGGCTACCCGTGGTGGTATCCGTTCATGAAGGCTGGGGGCAGTTACTTCAGTCTTATCAGCGGCATACCAGGTGGGCTCTTTGATCCGAGTCTCTCAGTGGGTGCTGGATTGGGGAATGTGTGCGCAGACTTTTGCCACGATATTTTCGGGGGCTTGGACCCCCAATTCTGCATCATGCTCTTCATGGTGGCCTACTTCGCTGGGGTAGTCCAAAGTCCAATTACCGTCTTTGTCATCATGATTGAAATGACCGATGCCCGGTTTGTGACCTTGCCTTTGATGGTTTCAGCCATCCTGGCCTACGAGTGCTCACACCTGGTTTGCCGTACAGCGATTTACGAGGCCTTGGCCGAGATCTTCCTGGGTGGGATCGAAAAGAGAGCCAAGGACAAGGGCATCGTGGCTGAACCGGCCCCCTAATTGCCTCGAGCGAGTTTCATCGCCTCGCGGCACTGATCCAGCAAACAATCGAACTTGTGACGTCTTCAGGCGTATGAAGCAGGCGGACAGACCAATCCGCGCCATCTCTCAACGCCTCCTCCCAGTGTTCAAAAACCTAACCACCGCCACCACCCTGCACTTTTAGTGCGTGGATATGCCTCATGGGATGTTCCAACATTCGCAGCGAACTTGAACTGTACCTCCACGAAATCAGTCGAATTCCCCTCTTGACCGCCGAGGAGGAAAAGACGCTCGCCTGGGGTGTCTTGAACGACCAATGCATGGACTGCAAGCGACGCATGATCCAGTCCAATCTCCGACTGGTCGTGAGTATCGCCAAGCAGAATCTCCGCACCGGGCTCGCCCTCCAAGACCTCATCAACGAGGGAAACATTGGACTGATTCGAGCGGTTGAACGATTTGACCCTGCCTTGGGTAATCGATTTTCGACCTATGCAACCTGGTGGATTCGAAAGACCATAAAGCAAGCTGTGGTCGAGTTTGGGCAGCACTTGCATGTACCAACCTACATGCGGCAAAGGATGGCAGCCTGGGATCGGACTGTCCGGGAATTGGAAATACGGTTGGACCGTTCACCGACGGCCGAAGAACTGGCTGATGCAATGAACGTACCCCGTAGCAAGCTACGCATTATTCAGAGAACGATGGCCATGACCAGGTCGGCACCGACTGGTTCCATGACAGACGAAGAAACATCAGGTCGAGACATCGACATGCAACCGGATGATCTATTCGAGTCCGGCCCAACCATCGCGGAGCGATGTGAGGATATGCAGAAGATGCGTCAACTCATCTCGACCTTCGACCCAATGGCCGCCCGGGTCATTCGGATGAGATTCGGTTTAGACGGACGGACGCCCTTGACACTCAAGGAAGCTGGCCGTGAAATCGGGCTCACACGGGAACGTGTACGCCAGATTGAACAGGCCGCCTTGGAGCGGTTGCGGGATGCTTTTATAGAGCGATCTGGGATCAAGCCTGTCAGTGCAGCTCGTTCAAGAGGTCGTAAACGCGCCAGTTGAACTTGGCATGGATCGGTTCCAGGTGCTCGGGGACACGCTCAGGTGAGGAAACGAAGGCCGACGTGCCATCGATCCTTCACATGGCGGGACCAAGCCACAACGACAGATGCAGAGCAGTGACCTTGGGCTGGGATTCGAGCGAGTACCGTTCCGGTCATACCGTCAACAAGGGGGACGCTGCTAATGATCAGGCAGCCTCCCTGGCTCTCGTTGATAAGGCCATATCGCACCCCCTGGCCTGGATCATGGTGCCAGGAAATCAATAACTCACGTTCGGTGCACTTTCTCGAGTTTCTACGGCGATCTTCCAGCTGAGTGCGTCGGGGCACCCTGGACATCGATTGGTCATGGATCATGCCGCAACGTCGATTGCAAGCACCGTGTGGTCAAGTGAACTCAAGCAGTTCGCGCATGATCAACAGGCTTGTAAGCCGGATCATTCTGATTATGAGAGGTGTTCAGGCTGAGATGTTGTGACGGCTGCGGGCATGGGAGAGGATGGCTTGCATGGCCGTCTTGGTCTCTCGAGCTTCGGGTGACAGCTTCTGAGCTTGTTCTTCGGCATGGTAGGAGCTGCGAACCAGTGGCCCGGATTCGACCACCTTGAACCCCAGTTCGAGCCCTCGTCGACGATAGGCATCAAATTGGTCAGGATGGACCCAGCGATCAATCGGCAGGTGGTTGCGGGTTGGTTGCAGGTACTGCCCGATCGTCAGGATGTCCGCATTGGTCCTGGAACGGATATCCAACAGGACCGTATCAATTTCTTCGTCTGTTTCCCCAATACCAACCATGATGCTGGTCTTGGAGACAAGCCCGGATTCCTGGATCCTGGCCAGGACTTGGAGTGAGCGGTCGTAATCTGCTTGGGGCCTGACGGCCGAGTGCATTCTTCGGACCGTCTCGATGTTGTGGGCGAGAATTTCAGGCCGGGCTTCAATGACACGCTGCAGATCGTCCTTGGAGCCCTTGAAATCGCCCACCAACACTTCGACCGACAGTTCCGGACAGGCCCCATGGACTCGTTCGATGGTCTCTGCCCAGATCGCCGCTCCGCCATCTGGGAGATCGTCTCGATCGACAGAGGTGATCACCACATGCTTGAGAGGTACGTGGGAAAGCAACTCGGCGACTCGACGAGGCTCATCCAGGTCCACATCAGCAGGCCGGCCAGTCTTCACATTGCAGAAGCCACATGACCGCGTGCAGGTATCACCCAGGATCATGATCGTGGCGGTGCCTCTGCTCCAGCACTCCCCAATATTGGGGCAGGAAGCCTCCTGGCAAACGGTATGGAGGCCGTGGGTCTCGATGAGGGCCTTGGTTGTTCGGAAGCCAGGTCCCCCTGGGGCTTTGGCTCTTATCCAGGCTGGTTTCCTACCAATGGCAATCTGGTGGGGTGTGCGGGACTCATTGTTGAGCACCATGGAGCTCAGGCTGACCTCCTGATTCCCGACATGTTGTCTCACGGTATCACCGCCCAGAGGCCGGGGATGGCGTACTTCGGAAGGCTTGGAGGAGGCACATCTCATATTCAAGAGTCTATCGGGGGCCGAACTCCGGGAGAACCCGCTCTCAGAGGTCTATTGAGGGCTTTGATTATCAACATCTCAAATCCATCGGGTCGATGATGGAAACCTTTGAACCGGCCTGAATGGGCTGCGTAGAGTACATTTGGCACCCGATGTGATATGCAAGCCGGATTTGGAGCACCGGTGGCGAGTGGGTTCCAGCGGGTCTTTTGGCGGCCCAGGAGGAGTTTGCGAGTGCTGCGGCGGAGAGACGCCAGGACGCAGAGTACTTCAAGTGCTATGAACAGGGCCTTGCCCCTGTTCGGACTACTTGCGCTCGTGATGCTGTCAATGGGGTGCGAGGTCAATTCTTGGTTTGATCCCTCGAGAACTGGCCGATTTACCACTGCCCCGACAACCATGCCAATCCTCACCCGGATTGATGCCATTGAACCTGGTGGCGACCTTTGGGGGCAGACGACAGGTGTGACCCCTGAGGATCTTGTCCCGGGTGACTTGTCGTACCGCATCGTGCCAGGCGACACCCTGCAGATCGAGATCTACGAGCTTTACCAGCGTGGGACGTTCTTTCCCTTTAGTCGCCGAGTGGACCCGTCGGGTGATTTGACCATCCCG
The DNA here is from genome assembly GCA_036339555.1 of Planctomycetota bacterium. Classification (GTDB taxonomy): domain Bacteria; phylum Planctomycetota; class Phycisphaerae; order Phycisphaerales; family SM1A02; genus UBA1668. Next base: position 10,241 of record JAYZAT010000101.1, on the reverse strand, counting down.
GAAGTGGGACCGATCCAAGCCGCGGGTTTGACCGTTCACCAGTTCAGGGACAATCTCGTCGAGTTGCTTTCCAAAGATCACATGCCACATCCCACGGTCTCGGTGGATCTCACCGCTGGCGGGGCGCTGACGTACACCTTGTACGGTCATATTTCCCAGCCTGGCCGTTTCACCTTGCAGGACCCCGACTTGCGACTGCTCGATGCTCTGGCCATGGCGAATGGTCCGCCCTTGAGCACGGACAAGATCTATGTCGTTCGCCAGATTCACTTGGCTGATGAATTTCGTCCGCATTATGAACGAAGCACACCCAAGACAACATCTTCGGATTCGACGACATCAAGCTCCCGATCGACCAGCAGTACGGCGGAGCCTGCAGTCAACATCGAGACGCTCATTAATCAACTCAACAACAACCGGACGACAGCCAGCCCGGCTGCCTGGATGCCACAGGATGAGCCCATCGTCGATATCGATGACGTGCTGTCTCCTTCAATTCAGCAACCACAAGCCGTTGATGTTGATGATGTCAATGACGATCGCATCGACATCCCAGATACAGATAACGCGTACATCTATATTCCAGAACGAAAGGAATGGGTACGAGTACGCAATTCAGATTCGAGCATTGATAAGGCGACTCATGATGACGGATCCGCCTCAGTCCCAGATCTGATCCTCGAACGGGTGATCGAGATTCCCTACAAGCGACTGAGCCATGGGGACAACAGCTACAACATCGTTATTCGACCAGGTGACCAGATCTATGTAGCGGGTCCACCAGTGGGGATCGTCTACATCGATGGCGAGATTCTCCGTCCTGGTGTCTATAACCTGCCAGCCACGGACGAACTGACCCTTAGCCGCTTGATTGCCGCAGCGGGGGGTTTGAGCGCGCTCGCAATTCCAGAACGTGTCGATCTTGTTCGCGAAGTTGGGGAACACCGTGAAGCGACTATTCGTTTGAACCTGGCAGCTATTCGGCGTCGTACTGAGCCAGACATTTATTTGAAACCCAATGACCACATCATCATTGGTACGAACTTCCTCGCGTACCCCTTGGCGATCCTTCGAAATGGACTTCGCGCCAATTACGGGTTTGCCTTTCTGCTTGACCGAAACTTTGGCAACGATGTCTTCGGTCCGCCTCCATCCAACATTGGCAATCGGTAGAGCGCAGGTGTTCACTCCTAGTCAGGAATCGGCGAGATCTTGGCATCCGTGCGTTTTTCCATGCACGATCTGGACATGAGTACGACGACAACACCGACATCAGGTCCTTCTCTTTCGAGCCCAAGGCGAGGTGGGTTTGATCCAGTTGTAGTGGGCAGTTTCCTGGCGGTCCTGGTGATTTTCGTTTGGCTGTTCTGGTCTTTTCTACAACGACAGTTCAAATGGGCAATTCAAGAACAGGCTGACTGGGGCCACACACTGGTGATCCCATTCATCGCTGGCTGGTTTATCTACTTGAACCGTCGGCAGATCTTTGCACAACCCTTCCGGACGGCCTGGACAGGCCTCTTCTTGGTGATCGCAGGAATGGCGATCTATAGCGCCAGCGCGTTAGGTCCCATGATGTTGCGTCACCACAACATCATGGGGTTTGGGGTGGGTGTGACGATCTTTGGCCTCGTTTTATTTTTCTGTGGCTGGCGTGCCATGCGATGGTTGTGGTTCCCGACCCTGTACCTCGTCATCTTTGGGCAGACCGTCTCGGATGTGTTCCTTGAAGTGATTACCTATCGCCTACAGGACATCGCTGCCGTTGGTTCGTACTACGGACTGTCCTTGATCGGATATGACGTTGAGCGATCCGGCAATACACTCCAGATCTTCTATGAAGGTGAGATGGTTCCCGTGAACATCGCCGAGGCATGTTCAGGAATGCGCATGCTCGTCGCGTTTTTGGCTCTTGGTGTTGCCATGGCCTACGCAGGGTTTACCTTCCGAACCAATTACCCAGTCATCACGCTTTGGATTTTCTTCCGTCGGATGATTGCCGTGCTCTTTCGGCGGAGAAAAGCCATTGGTTCGAGTGCGTGGCGTAGGAGCTTGCTGGTCTTCTGGGTCCTGTGCCAGCGAACCATACTCGTGGCCCTGGCGATTCCGACTGCGGTCTTCGTCAATATTCTGCGTGTCATGACATTGGGTGTGTTGTCAACCCAGGACACTGGGTTTGCTGCTGGCGATTTTCATACCATGATTGGCCTGCTGTGGCTCATTCCAGCTTTCTTTGTGTACATGGGCATCATGTGGATCTTGAACAGGTTGGTCGTTCACGAAAGCAAACCGTTTCAATCCCAACAGTCCACCGATTTCGACATTCGGTTTAGTTCCCGGACCCGCCTTGCATTCGTCGTTTCCGTGATTGTTCTGGTTGCTGGAGGATTGGTCTTTCAATTTGGAGCGCAGGCCTTAGGCGTTCATCTTCAGAAACTGCCTGTGCCCCCAAGGCATTCTTTGGATTCCATCCCATATACCGTTGGTCCCTGGGTTGCTTCACGGGTTGGTGAGCGCCGCATGGATGATGCTGGGGTTGAGCAACTTGGTACGGACTTGTACCTCACGCGTCAGTATTTCAATTCAGAGGATTCGACGCTCCCTTCGATTCAATTGCACCTGGCGTACTACACGGGCCATATCGATACGATTCCACATGTTCCGGATCGTTGCATGGTTGCAGGTGGTCTCACCCAAGAACAACCAGAGCCTCTCAACTTCGAACTTGGCATAAATCAAGAACAATGGGAGCTTGATTCCGAGCATCTCCTCGATGGGGAGCCCTATCGCATTGCCACGATCGAAAGGCCCCCGGGACAGATCGAAATGGCCAGGCTGCCCGTGGGGCCATTCCAACTTCGGACAACTGAATTTGGAGATCCAAATTCTCCGAACCTCTCCGTTTTTGCAGGGTATTTCTTTATTGCCAATGGACGCCTCACACCGGACCCCTGGGGGGTCCAAATGCTGGCTTTCAAGCCAGAAGATAAGAAGGCCTACTTCTGCAAGGTTCAGCTCACAACGGCTACACAGGAACCAATAACCATGGAGCAGTTCATCCAACTGGCGACTTCGTTCCTGGAACATATGATTCCTGAGATTGCACGCGTTCTGCCTGACTGGGTCGAGGTTTCGATCGAGTCCGAGGATGATTCCACCTGACACGGCAAGAGAGAAGATTATGGCGACCAAAGTCAATTTCCGCCTTCTGACAATCATTGGACTGCTCGTTCTTATCGCCCTGGTGATTGTGGGGGGCCTGCTGTTCCTTCGTCTCCGAGGCAATGTGGAACGCAATCTCCGTACAGCCAATGAGTACTACGAAGTCCAGGATTGGAAGAAGGCCAGAGGGTACTACGGTCGTGTTTTGAACAAGCAACCGGGTAACAACGAGGCGATTACCAAACTCCTCGATGTCTGGACCAGGCAAGTGCCCGAGACGACCGAGGAGGCGCGAGAACTCTATCAACGGTACTTGCTCCTCATGAATCAGGCGGCCCTCCACGCGCCCATTGGTGAGGAAGAGGAACGTGCTCGCAAGGTTTTGGAAGAGCATTTCCGCGCAGCAGCACTGACCAATGAAGTGCGCTTCTGGCGAATGTTGCGTGACATTTCTAACACGATCATCCAGCAATCAACTGAAGAAAATGAACTGCTTGCTCGCGCCTATTACCTTCGAGGAATGAGTGCGCTCAGATTGGAAGACGACCAATTGACGGCTGACATCGATGGTCTCGGGAATATCCGATTCCCTGGTGAAGATGATCTTGAAAAACATCTTGAGCTGATGCCAGAGAGTGACATTGGCTGGGCCAAGCTGGCCTATGGACGGATGGCAGTTGCCAGGCGGCTGGGGCTTGAAAGTCGGTATGCCCAGGAGGAGAAGAATCTCAAACTGGCCCAGGACACATTCCAAACGGCCGTGGAGAAGAATCCACAAGGTGTCTGGACCAACTTGGAACTGCTTCGTGATGCTTATGTCGACCAGCTTTGGTACCTCGGCAAGAACCTCCGTGATCCGGGGTCCGTCCCTCAAGAACAACTCCTGGAACTTCGCGAGAATGTTCTGGAAAAGCTTGCAAATGTGGAAGCTCTCGTGGCGGCTGAAGCGATTGAAGATGTGGTCGTCATCATGGACTTCATTCGGTATCTCCGGCTCATCGATGGCTTCGAGGGGGAGGCTCGTGCAGCGGTCTTGTTGGAATCAGCACTCGAAAAGCATCCTGGCAATGACATTTTGCAGTACAGCCTTGCACTGAGCCGTTTCGCTGAGGGCAAAAATGAAGAGTCACTCGCAGCTGCTCAAGCAATGCTCAACTCTGAATTGAAACCAGTTTCATTAGAAGCACGTAGCCAATGGACCTTCCGGATCCTGGCAGCGAAACTTGCTTTCGACAATCTGTATCAACTTTACCTGGGTGCAGAGTTCGAAGATCGTGATGAGGCGTATGCCGAGATGATTGTTGCGAAGGAGGTCCTCGAAGGGCTCCTTTCAGAAGAAGAGAGTCCGATCCTTCTCGAAGTCAAAGGCAAGATTGCTGTTGCCAACCGTCGATGGGCAGAAGCAGCGAACCTCTTTGAGCAAGTCATTGCCACGACGTCGCCAGATGCGATGACGTATCGCCTGGGTGCGATGGCACTTGAACAAAATGGCCAGAAGGGACTCGCTGCAGAGAGATTACGTACTGCGATCGAGGAATACCCGAACGATCTCCGGAATTACCACGCCCTTGCTGAATTGTATGGTCGAACAGGCCAGGCTGATAAGGGTGTCGAAGTGATGGAGCGGCTCCCTACATCGGCTGTTGAACGCAATCCAATGTTGACGCGTGCGTACCAATCATTGAAGGTTCTTGCTGCCCAGGATGGTGAATTACCAACGGTCGTCGATGACCCAATTTTGATTGCACTGGCAAAGGCAGACCAGTCTTTAAAGGAAGATGATCCAGCAGCAGCGCTTGCTGTCTTGCAAGCAGTCCAGACAGAGCAAAAAGATGTTCGGGTATTGGTGGCATTGGCACATGTCACCTCCCTGTCAGGAAATCAGGCGGCATCCGTGGCACACATCGATGAAGCCATTAAGCGGCAGCCGACCAATGATCGACTCAAGTTACTGAGAGTTCGTTACGGAGATCCAATCGAAGGCGTCAAGATTTATTGCGAGGATCGCTATCCAGAACAACTCGAACGGGACGCAATGATCTATGAGAACTTGCGATCTCTTGTTCGTATTCGATCGAAGATTGCGGAGCGAGCCAAACTTGATGGCGATACGGAGCTCGAGACCAAGAACCTTGCCATTGTGGAGGCTGCTCGGGAAGCCATGGAGGACTATCGAGCGGCTGCTGATCAAGCCGTTGATTCTGTGGCGGGTGCTTATATCGGTCGGTTTGAGGAACTGCTGCTGGAAGGTAAGTACGAAGAAGCAAGGGCCATGCTCCCGAGTGCTCGGGAAAATAATTTCGATGGTACCCAGGGCAACTTGGCAGAAGCTCGTCTGGAAATGACCATCGCGAAGAATCTTGCTGATGATGAACAGGACAATACTGAGTCACTGACACGCGGCATCGTGGCAGCCCAAAGGGCAACCGAGTTGGCTCCTTGGTCGGACTTGGCCTGGCGCACGCTGGGATGGGGTTATGAGTTGCAGGGCAACATGGCCGAGTCCGAGCGAGCGTACAGTGAATCTTTCCGCCGCAATCCATCGAATGCGGCCACCTTCCAGAAATACATCATGCTTATGCTCCGTCCCGAGGGGGATGCCACCAGGGCTCTGGCCGTGCTTCGAGAGTCAGCAGATCAGTTTGAAGACAACGTCACGATTCAAGACCTCTGGCTTGGAGTTGAGGCTCGTTATGGCGATCCCGCAGTCGTCTATCTCAAGCGAAAGAAGATCTGGGAAGACACACCTGAGGATCGGAATAATGCATTGCGTCTCGCAGCCCTTCTGGCGACCGTGGAACCTTCACCAGATTTGATTCTTACGGATGATGGAACGCGTGCAATTTCTTCACGTCAGTGGTTGGGGATGTCCGCGACGGCTCAATCGGAGATCCTGGGGAAGGTCCAGGCTCGCTGGGATAAGTTGATGGATAGCATCCTGCTTCAAATTGAAGATCAAGAGGATGACAACTTTGGGGAAACAATTCTCCATGCACGTGTTTACGTGGACCGGCAACAGGTCGACAAGGCAGTCGCTGTGCTGCGTCGCTATCTTCGAACACAGGCGGATCAATCCGATCTGGCATACCAGACTATTGCAGCGGCTCAATTCCTCATCGATTCTGAGCGTTCCATCGAAGCGACTCAGTTGTTGACCGAGGCGATTGATTCCCAGTCAAACAATCGAGAAATTGATTCTGCGCTTGGATCCATGTTCTATTCCATGGGTCAATATGAAAAAGCCATCCATCATTTGAATCTGGCATTGGAGTCGCCCGAGCCTGTGTTAGTGAATCGCCATCGTCTGATCGAGTCGCTTCTCAGGACACAGCAATTTGATGAAGGGCGACGCCAACTCGAATTGCTCTCAAGTTCAGGCGGGAGCGATTTCGAAGTAGCATTGCTCAACGCGTATCTTGCTGAACGTGAGGCGTTGCTAGCTGGTGCAGAGGGTGATTCGGCGACAGAGACCGCAGCCATTGCTCGCTTTCGTCAATACCTCAGGTCAGCGATTGCACTCAATCCTGACAATGCACAACCCTACGAACTGCTTGTCAATAACCTGCTCATTGAGTATTTGCGTACAGGCCATCCAGCTTTGCTGGATGAAGCGAATCGCATCATCGATAACGCCAGTTCCATCGTTCGGAACAGCGAGACTCTGATGTTGGCGAAGGCAGATATTTATGAAGCAGAAAATAATTCTCGACGTGCTATACAAGATATGGAGCAATTCCTGCGTTCCAATCCCAATGCCAGGACTGTGCGAGAACGACTTATCTTGACCCATGCTGAAATGGGAAATGCAGATCGTGCAAAAGATACGATTCAGGCGGCAGTCCTCCTGAATCCGGATGAAGCAGAATGGCACGAGATGCTTGGTGAATTCCTGACTAAGGAAGGCGACATAAGTGGTGCGACGACTGCGTACGTAGAAGCCTTTGACTTGTCTCCTACCAGGCGAGTCTTGAGCCGATTGAATGATTCCACACGTTCAGCTGAGAACTGGGATCACGAGGCTGTGCTCAAAATGGTGCAGAAGCACCAGCGCATGCTTGAGTCCAGTCCTATGCTTCAGTCAATCCATGCAAAGGCGTTGGCACGCGTACGAGCGACTGCTCAAGCGAAGAATCGAATTCGAGAGGCACGGGACAACTATTTTCGCGCGGTCAACAATGAAGTGCTTCCTCCGTCAGTGCTACCAGTTTGGTACGAGGACCTTCAGGTTGTCTTTGCAGAGGACGATCCGATGGCTGGGGAAGCGTTCGCGCTTGGACTCATTGAAGGCGAACCCACATTGGATGACTATTCGGGCTTGGCCATGTATTGGAGTCGTTGGAAATCCCCGGAGGCCTGGGACAAGGCTATTGCACGACAGGTAGAAGCGATAGAACTTGCCGAAGCTACGGGTTCGGATCGCTTAGTCGAAATGCTTACCCGCAAGGGATCTCTTGAACTGAGTGCTGGACTGGATGCTGAAGCATCAGTTACCTTTAAAAAGATCGTAGACTTGACTCCACAGGACACGATGGCACTCAATAATTACGCGTACCTACTGGCCACGTTGCGTAACGACCCTGCGGGAGCGTATCCCTACGCGCAGAAAGCCATCAGGATGTCCCCAGACAACCCGGCCATCATTGATACGATGGCAACCATCCAGTTTGCAATGGGGAAACATGATGCGGCTTTGACGGGACGCCTGAAGCAGTTGGAGTACCAGCCCAAGAATCCTGACTTGCTTAGTGAAATCGCCATGCTCTATGCCGATCATTCCTCGACTCCAGAAAAGGCCGTCGGTTTCGCTGAGCGGGCTACGGAGATACGACCCCGAGACGCTGTGCTGCTGGATGTGGAGGGCTGGGCGTTTTTCCGAGCCGGTCGATCTGCCAAGGGGGAGGACCTGATCCTTCAGTCAATCCGCCGTCAGCCTACCGCGAGGGCCCATTTGCACCTTGCAGAGATCTATTTGGATCAGAACCGCGTAGAAAAGGCCAGGGAGCAGCTGCGTCTGGCAGTGGAAATTGCCGATGATGATGCCATTAAGGCCCAGGTCGAGCAGATGCAGCAGAAGATTGCCAGTGGTGGTTGAGTACCAGAGGGTTCGATGGGATTGGTTTGAGAACCGATGCAGGAGGCTTTGAGTAAACGATGTCCAGGGCTGTGAGCAATACTGGGGGGAAACCAGGTCAGCCAGGCGGGCCGCGGTCACGACCAGCACCGTCACAGGCTGCTCGCGTCACAATCGACCCCGTCCGGATACTCCGTCAGAACATCCCGGGCATCTTGATTTCCGTCATTGTCGGAGGCATTATCGGAACCGGGGCCTACTTCGGCCTGCTCTTCTATTACCCCCTCTATTCATCTGAGATTCTCTTCGAAGTTCGGCCCGGTCTGAAAGATGCGACCGAGATCGGTACCCGAGAATCCATCGGGGGTGATGACGTCGAACGCTTGGCGAAAACACAGACGAAGTTTATTGTTGAGCGTGATGTGCTCGAGTCAGCGATCCTAGATCCGGCTGTTCGAACAACGTCTTGGATGCAGACCAATTTCATCGATCCGGATTCCGGCCAACCGATGGTGCAAGTCGCTGCAGATGATTTGCTGGAAACCCTGCGGACACCAATCTACCGAGATACGAACCTCTTCAGCCTCAACTGGTCTGCGCCCATTCCTGCCGATGTCCCCAAGGTCTTGGATGCGATCGCTCGGTCTTATAGCACCAAGATTAAAAGACTGGATGAACAGCAGTTCACAGACAATGAGTCATTGTTCGAAGATCAGTTGCGTCGAACAAGGCATGCCCTGCAGGATCTTCGAGATGAAATCCAGGGCTTTATCGTTTCCAAGGGCATCACGACGCTTGACGACCCCAGGTTCTCGCAGACGGCCAGTGAGGTGGACAATCTTACGAACTCGCTGACTGGTGCCCTGAATGAACTCACGAGTGCTGAGTCGCAGTACATGCAGACAGCGGCCAAATTGGAAGGCACTATTGAGCCGACCTCCGAGGATGTTGTCGAGGCAGAGATGGATCCAGCCGTACAGAGCCAGATCAACGTACTCGAGTCTCTCCGGGCCGAGGAGCGAGCGCTTCGGGAACGATTCCATGCAACAGCCAATCCACTTCGACAAATCGAAGCGAGCATCAGCGGCACGGAACAACAAATTGAAGCGAAGACAAAGGAACTTCTCAAGCGTAATCTGAATGCGAGGCTACGCCAGTGGTCCTCGGAGATTACGAGGCTGAAGAGCCTGATCGAACGAATTGAAAGTGATCTGGTAGAGAAGGATGAGCGGATGCGATCGCTGGCATCGGACGCCTCCCTCTTCGAATCGTACGTGTCCCAGCGACAACTCTTGGAACGACAACGCGATGAGCATCTGCAATTGATGAACAGCGTGAACTTGATGAAGCTGCGTGCGGATGCCTCTCGTGTACGTCAGGTTAGCCCTGCAGAGTTGCCTCGTGTTGTCTCGTTCCCCAAACCCGAGATCGTGATCCCATTGGGCATGGTGCTCTGCACAGGCCTGTACCTCATGTTTATCTTCCTTCGGGCTGTCACCGACCAGCGGATCTATACGCCAAGCGATCTGCTCGTAGTGCCTGGTACGAGATTACTAGGTGTTATCCCAGACACACAGGAAGATCCGACGACGCCAGAATCTGCCGAGCTGATTCAGAAATTGCATCCGGACAGCGTACTGGCCGAAACCTATCGGCAGACATGGAATGCCATCTGGCGAACCATGTCACGGCAAGGCCATTCAAGTCTGATGCTTGCCAGCGGTATGCCGGGCTCGGGCACCTCGACAATTCTGTCGAATCTTGCCCTATCAGCCACTGCCAGTGGTCAACGCATTCTTCTGGTGGACGGAAACTTCAGGAGGCCGAGGTTGGGATCAATTTTCGGTCTTGAAGACGATGCATTAGTCGGTCTCGGTGACATCCTGGGCGGGGGAACTGAACCAGGCGCTGCCGTCCAAACCAAGGAAGGCATCGACATTATCACAGCAGGCACACCTGCCAGTCGTGTGTATGAACGATTTAATGATCCGTTACTTTTCTCGATCAT
>JAYZAT010000100.1:0-22113 GCA_036339555.1 Planctomycetota bacterium | reverse complement strand
GCCGGTGCGTGGATCAGGATGCCTCTGACTCAGAAGCCTCGAAACTTTCGGGTGCCAGAGTTCCGGGGATCAGTCCGGAATACCAGATCGTATCTTCTTCCAGTCCGTCGCAGGCACGACGCATCAACAGGTAGATACGTGTCCAAGCAGCACAGCAGTAACTGAAAATCCATCCCAGTACAAGCATGACAACAACAGACTCCCAGAAGCCTATGAACCAACCAGACAGACTCGTCCACCAGGAGCTGTAGCCCGGCGAGGGATTATCGATATTTGAGAAGATCTCCACAGCACCACCAGCACCTGCAAAGCTGGAGTTCCAGGTCCAAGCCCCCTGCAATCCGGCTGTAACTGCCAGTGCTGCATTTGCCAACACGAGCACCAAAATCAATCCGAGTCCCAGTCCTATCAAACCGATCCCGACATATAAGATCAGGTGAAGTGGTCGAGTCACCATGTATGAATACGCGCGTTGCATCGCGTCACCACCGTCGCAATTTTCCACGGCTACGGCCGGAATAAGCATGCCCCCGCAAGCGATATAGCCCAGGAGGAGCAGCACAACACCCAGCCCGATCAACAAGCTGATCGCGTAGAAAATCGCCACAAGGATGTTCAACACCGGAACATTCATCAATAAGCCAATGAGCAAGAGAAGGCCTGCAAGAGCGCCTGCCAAAACCAACGGAATCAGCAGGCTGCCATAGCTATTCATGAAACGCGACAGTGCGAAATCAGTAGCCTCCAGGGGCCCCAGCCTCTGACCACCGGCTGCCTGGACCGCTTCCATCCGAGCGAGCGCTCCACCAAAGACGGCGATGAGCAATAACGTCCACAAACCCATGAAGAGCATGAACCACCACTGACCATGCGTCCAGAGCATGCGTGGGGTATCCCAGGCAATGGCCATGGCAGCATCGATCACAGTCACCGCGGATAAATCAAGAGTGCCTTCTGCAATACGTGCCAGTTGAAGTCCAATCCAGTCCACTGTTGCCTCGAACGGACCACGTCCTCGCGTCCCGTTCACGGCATCGAAATCCTTCATGAAGGCATCCATGCGTGAGGACTCGATTGCCCCAGGTGTCGCAAATTGCGTTCGCATGGCATCGAGCACGACGGCAGGGTCAACAGGCGAATCGATTTTCAAATCGAGTTCAGTCCACTTATCCGCAGCACGTCGAACCGAGCGTTTCTGGGAAACGGTCATCTCGCCGTTCCAGGTATCAGCCGCCAAGCCCCCTGGCGGCACTGTGCCACCAATCCAATTGCTCACCTCGCCACCCAATCCGATCAACGCAATAACCAGTACGCCCAATGCCAGGCGACCGGGTTGGAGTGATGATCCAATGGCCTTCAGTACACGCCCGAAACGAAAGACCTTGCCGAACTCCATTTCGTCGACGGTCATGCGATGAACCTCGCGTTCCATGGCGTACTCTCCTTGGGTTGTTCGCGACATGATCGCCCCACAGCCGTAAGCTCGCAAGCGGAGCCGTGGAGAAGGCTACAGGCTTCATCCCTCCGAGCGTGTCTCTTCAGACGCAGGAAAACGGGTGTCAGCCGGCTGGGGCTTTCGCGATCCGCCGCGAACGGCAAACCAACTGCGTCGCAGCCACCGTGTCATGGAATCCAGGATACCCATGCTCTCAAGCCGCTTCAGGTTGGCATCCTGAAGCCTGGGCATGAAATCGCTCTCCGCCCCAATGAACTGGTACATGAGATCGAGGTAGGGCGCTCTCAGAAAGACCAATGTCTCGTAGGAGACAACATGCCAGGGGTAGCCCAGGCCAATGGCATGGATCATGATGTCACGCGCACGTTGTGACTGCATCCGGACTTCATCTGAACCACGCCGCATGAATCGACCCCGGCGGGAAAACTCAGAGAGAGTGATATCACGTGTCGTCAAAATAAAATGGATCGCGTGTGTCTCGCCATACTTGCGAACCCAGGAATCAATATCAGGAAAACTGGCGGCTGCTCCCGAAGGCAGTGAAACGTGCCAAACTTGATTGTCCTGGGCATCCTTCCACTGCGTTTTCTCTCCTGAATCCATCGGGATCCCACAGAGCACATGACCGCAGATCCTGGCAATCAATGTGCTCCCGGTGCTTTCTGGGCCGATGACGAACACGACCTTGGGAGTCATCCTGCAATCCTCGTGAAACAACGTTGACTGTTGCCAGTTTGGTTCCGGCGGGGGCGAAGTATAGCAAGGGAGTTCCTCACCACCCTCGTCACAGCTTCACACGCGATCACCGAGCACCCTTTGGCGAACCTCAGCCGGATCCCAAGGGAGTGATCCTGGTTCAACCGGTGGATACAACAAGGGTGCAATGCCATCGACGTCCTGGGCCGTGGCCTCGATGATGTGATTCACCGTGTCCAGGGTTGGCTTTAATGGAGCCGCTGTTGAAGTCTGTGACACGGCTCGCTTCAACCGATTCCTCCACGCAATTGGCAACACCGGCCGTATGAACTTGCGATACAACGGCGTATTTCCCAACTGTCGACTGAGGGCCGTATGAACCAACTTCCCTTCACTGGTATTGGCAATGGACTCCGGCAAAATGAGATCGCCTCGGGGCGATACCCCCAAGAAGGAATGGATCGCCTCAATGGTGCTGACACGGTGGGTAATGTAGGACTCAAACTGAACCACCATGACTTTGTCTTGCCCCAGTGAATCCAGCCAGGGTTCGATTTGAAAGCGGTACCTGCTGTAGTCGATCAGGCTTGGATCGTCGCGAACCACCTGGTTGATATCGGGGCCAACACCTGCCGAATCCATTATGTGTCGATGGTGGGAGATCGTTCGAGCCACTGGTTCACGAACGATGTAAATAACTTTTAAATCTGATCCGAGCAAAGATCGAGCACGTTGTGCAGAACCTTGGTGCGTCGGCATCATGGTGTAATAGGTCGACGCTTCGAACGTCATCTTGTTCGACCGACACTTTCGGAAATTATGTTCGTACACCTTGCGTCCCGCGGACTCAAACACGGCATCGTAATTGAGATCACCCGGTTCCTTGTGATCCGGAGGATAGATATCCGGATGTTGAGCGAGGTCCTCGAACATGGTCGTGGTACCCGCCTTCATAGCTCCGACAATGAGGAAAGAAGGCAACGTCATTTGATGACTCCAACGCACAAAGAAGACATAGGAGCATTGTAAGCCCCCCACCAAGCCTCTCCCAAATGCCAAGTCGAATCGGGCAGGGCTTTCTGCTTGACCGGCACCAATTGCGCAAGTAGTTTCGGCATGGTGCTTGATGGTCGATTGGGGGGCAGATCGAGTATCTTCGATATGATGAGGAAGCGTAGGAATATGAGCAGGTTGAACATCCTCAATACCATTGGACTGATTATTGCGTTGGTGTCTGGGACCGCGTGCGCAGGCAGCGACCCGGTCATTGATGTGTTCATCCTGGCAGGCCAATCCAACATGGTGGGTGGTGCCCAAGCTGAGAAGCTCGATGAAACCCTGCAACCCTTCGTGCAACCGAACTCCAATGTCACGACTCGGACCTGGCTCAACGGTGAAGACTATGGCGATGGCTGGGAGCCGCTCCAGCCTCGGGGCCGCAGTAAAAGTTATGGCCCGGAGATGATGGCTGGGTACGTACTCTCAGACGTGCACCAGGATCGGAACCTGGCCTTCATGAAGATTGCATACAACGGAACCAACCTAGGTTGTGCCTGGCATCCAAGCGGCTGCGGGCAAAATCTTTATGCAAAGATGGCCTCGCTCGTTGATGACTGGAAGGAAGAACTCGAGGACCAGGGCTGGTCAGTTCGATTTGCGGGTTTCATCTGGGTTCAAGGCGAAGGCGATTGCACGGCAGACTGGTCAGCCAACAGCTACGGAAAAAATCTCCAACTCCTTATCGATGGCGTACGTGACTTCACGGGGAATGGGGATCTTGCCGTGGTTGTCGCCAAAGTGGCACCACGAGGCAGTGGTTATCCCTACGTCAATACTGTCCACCAGGGCATCGAGACCGTCTCCACCCAGGACGCCAAATTGGCTGCCGTTACCTGTGAAGCCATTGAATTGAAAGATGATCAGGTTCACTTCAGTAGCCACGGCATGATCATGCTCGGTAGCGCCCTGGCCGACACCCTTCTGGCACTCGATCCATTTGAACTCTCGCAAGAAGTGCCTGTCTGCCAAAGTGATATCAACGGGGACGGCGATGTGAATGTGATCGACATCCTGCTGATGATCAGCAACTTTGGCCCTTGCCCTTAAGTCGACCTGTCCGCACTCGACCAATGACATTCCACACTCGTTGACGCTCGCTGCCTTCAAGCAGCAAGAAGAAGCTGCTGGGCATACAGAGCAGTCCGATCAGCAAAATGGATGACACCAACCAGGGCCAGTTCCATTCTTGAATCGTGACGATCAGTACCACGCCGACACCAAGTGGTATGACGGATGCCATCAAAGGCTTAGCAAGTGCGTGCCAACACCAAGTCCCGACACTAATTTGAGTCAACTTGATCACGCGATGAGGCATGAGAATGCCAAAGAAGATGACTTGGCAGAGGAGCGTGACCGCCGGGAAGAGCAGTGAAGCAGCCGGATGGGCACTGATGTCGGTCACGGCCCTGACCATGATCACCGCGATGATCACCGAGATGATGAACTTGGCGATACCAGCCCCGAACATCACACCGGCATACCGTTTGACCAATCCCATGCCGTAGAGGAATTTCGATGCGCCCGTTGCCGTCTCCAGCATGATGCCACCCACGAGCAGTAGCGTGAGAATCCCCCAGACCAGATCGACGGCCTCCTCGTAGGGCATGACTTCCGCGAGCGATGGATCAGCACGCAACCGACTACCCAGCCACAGGTCAATGAGCGGCTGGAAGAAGATGACGATGATTCCCGTGGACAACATCATCACCCCGGCCGTAATCCTGGACACAGCGAGCATTGCCTTGATATTGGTCCGGTGTTCACCACGCTCGTGGATATCCGAGGCGATTGCAACGGTACCCACGAAGACCTGCGAACCGAATCGACGTGCATAGCCTCGCAACTGCGTCACAATCGCGTAGATGCCGTTGTAGATCGGTCCGAACACGAAGTTCAGCAAATAGTTGTCCAGGACGAAGAAATTGAAGTTGCTGAAGGGCTGGCCTGCAGTCAGGCCACCGAGTCGAATCAACTTGCCCATCGTCGCCCTGTTCAACAGGGAGAGCCGGATCCGTGCCTCGGGCATCACCTGTCGCGCAATCAGCACCCGCACAGAGCCATGCATGGAGTTGAGAACCAGGCGGATCAGGATGAAGGCTGCGAAGACATTCCAGCCGACAGGCAACAGGGCCAGCAGGAAGGCAATCAAGTCGAGCCAACGGCGAACGGTCAGGTCGGCGTTGTAGAGCACCGGACGCTGGTTGATCAGGTAAATCGAAAGATACGGCGCCGTCAAGACAATCACGGTGATGATGGATGCCTCGGCAGCGATCGCCAGGCGGATATTGAAGAGCTGTTCCGGAGGAAAGTCGAGAATGTTTGAGACGAAGATGATGCCAATCACGGCCAGTGTGATGATGATGACCGGCAGGCTGGCCAGGACACAGACACCGTTGGTGAAGACCCTTGATACGTCCTCATCGTCCCCGGATCCACGGGCTTCCGAAATGGACTTCACCAGGATCGCTGTCACCGCCGCACGGAATGGGGTGACCATGGCGTTCGAAAACTGCTGGATGAGTATGAAGAGTCCGAACAGGACGAACCCGAAGGACTGGATGAGCATCGGCGTGAGCACGAACCCAACCGCGACGAGAAGAACCGTCCTCATCCAGTTCGACCACATGAACAGCATCAGGTTATGGGCCGTCCGCCGTCGAGGTGGTGGCTGACTCATGCCAGGCTCCGTGACGTGACGACTTGCGACATGCTGCCTGTGAAGCCGCTCGCGTCTGGATGCTGACCTGGGTGATGGAATTCTTCGGTCATGGGCAGTCGGATTCTAGAACGCGTTGCCTAGGCGTGCGAGTCATGGCCTGATCGCATTCATGGTCATTTCGACGTAAGTTCTCCTCTCCATGCTTGCCGCCATGCCAACAAGCACGATGGTCACACTCATCATGGCAATCCTGGTGCTGGCCACGCTCTATTCCTCCGTCGGACATGCGGGCGCCTCCGGTTACCTGGCTGCCATGGCGATCGTGACTCAACTCCCCCAGGATGAGATGAAGGCCATCGCGCTCACGCTCAACATCTTCGTTGGTGCCATCGGCTCCTGGCGGTTCTATCGAGCAGGTCACTTCCACTGGGCAACATTTTGGCCCTTTGCGCTGTGCGCGATTCCCCTGGCCTTCGTCGGAGGGCTCTGGCAGCTTCCCACGGATCTCTTCAAGCCATTGGTTGGTTTTGTACTGCTGTTCGCAGCCGGCATGCTCATTCTCAAGGTCGTGACTTCCAGGTCCGTGACGCGACACGGCAAGCCAGTCTCGCGGGACACGGGCACACGCATGCCGCCCCTGCCGGTCGCGTTGGGTTCAGGTGCCGTGCTGGGCTTGCTGGCCGGACTGACCGGAACCGGCGGTGGCATCTTTCTCTCGCCCCTACTCATCCTGTTCAGTTGGGCCGATGCCAAGCGAACCGCGGCGGTTTCCGTGGTCTTTGTTCTGGTGAACTCTCTGGCAGGACTGGGGGGCGTCATCGTCGAATCACCTGCTCTACCACCCGAGCTCCCCTTCTACATCGTGGCTGCTGTCATCGGAGGTCTTGTTGGATCCTGGCTTGGGGCGAAGCAACTTCGGGGCGATGGCATCCGAGTACTACTCGCCGTCGTGCTCCTCATCGCCGCAGTCAAGATGGTTCTGCCAGCCTTCCAGTCCACGGCGTCCCCATCAACTCCGACTGCTCAGGCATTGGAGACGTGACCTTCGGGATCACACAAGCAGCGTTGGTTCGATCAACGTCTCGACTGCGCCGTCGGTAGACGCCTTGACAAGGTACGCCCGCGCATCCGGACGAGAGGAGACATACTCGACGACCTCCCCATCGACGAACCGTGCGGCCACCCCGTCATCCAACGCGAGCCCGGACTGCAACGTGCCATCCCCGATCCACTGGAGGTAGGTCGGTCGCCGCTCCTCGTGGCCGTCATAGTGCGGGCAGTGGCTTCCCGCGAGGAAGCCCAGGCCGTTGAGCAGCGGGCGAAGTGGATGACCGAACGAGTCGGTCGTGCCCTCTTGGAACCAGCAGATCGACCCGGCGCTTAATCCACACAACACGATGCCGGATTGCCAAGCCTCGCGGAAGATCTCGTCGAGGCCGTGGGCCCGCCAGAGCAGCAGCATATTCCAGCAGTTGCCACCTCCGACGTAGATCACGTCACGCGCGAGCACGTGTTCCCGCAGGTCGGGAATCGTCCGATCGAAGAGACCGAGGTGATCCGGCTCGCAGTCCAGGGTGCCATACGAGGCGTAGAACCGTTCGACGTATCCGTCGGCATCGCCCGAGGCCGTTGGCACGAAGGTGACCTTCGGTCGCGTGACCCCGGTCTGTTTGAGGATGTACCGATCGAGTGCGAGGTTCTCCGGTTCCATGGAGAATCCGCCACCGCCCATCGGAATGATTGTCGGCTCGCGTGCGATAAGCGCAGTCTAGCGGTGTCGCAAAAGATCGGTCAGCCTGCTAAATCAGTCGTCGCAGTCGCCCCAGTTGTCCAGCACGATGAGATGGTCGTCGATCCCGACATCTCCACTGCCATCGATGTCGGCCGTTTCGTCATCAGTGCCCCACATGGCAATCACGTACAACATGTCGTCGACGTCAACGTCCCGATCATCATCCAAGTCACCTGGGCACGGTAACAATATCGGGAAGATGTACGGCTCACCCACCCGCTCCATCCGAACGCGGCGATATTGTCGGTCCAGTGTGGGTGACAAGTGCGGTGTGTTCCAGTTAGCTGGTTCGAGGTTGTAGAAGATGTTGACGGCGTATGGTGTGGCTACCACGATCTCCTCGCGGTAGTCGCGGCCAATGTCCCAAGCCAGTGGTCGCCAGGCACCAGCACCAGGATAGGCCTCACCAAGTTTCTGGTAGTAGTGCGTGTAGCGGCCTGGGCCGCCGTTGTTCCACCCCCACTCGTCGATCTTCGCACCGTTGTAGCCCTGGTAGAAATCCCACCAAAGTTCGAACCCGTTCTCGGTCCAGGACTGTTGCAGTTGCGCTTGTGTGGGCATCCCAGGCGGAGGTGTTGTCCCCCAATCCCCCTTCTCGCCCATGCGCCAAACGATGAGCGTCTGCCAGAACCGGTTGAGAATCTCATCCTCGGTTCGATCACCATCCCAGTCGACTTGCCACATCCGGTATGCCGGCCCGGTAGCGCGATGAATGGGAAGATCGTTCTCAGGCGGATTCAACTTGACCGTCTGCCAATAGCCCCCGTCAACCGCCAGTTCATTCTGATTGGCGTCAACCGCGTAAGCACCGCACTGCCAGATCTCTCCACCCGTCACGGTTGGATTGCTGAAGCTCTTGGGAACGAAGATTGACTCCAAGCCCTCACGTGATGCCGTCCAGTTTCCGATCGCAGCACTCTGGGGATGACTGAATGGGCAGTCATCATTCACCCGAAGGATCGTGCCGTCTGCCCGCCAGATAGTGTCAACACCCGGATGGGTGGCGCCGGTGGGATCAGTCCAGTCGAATTCCGGGAGGCTCATGACCTCCAGTCCCGGTGAGTTGGGATCAAGATCCACGATCATCATGTGGTCCATGTGGTCATAGGGCACCATGCCCGACTGCCAGCGCCACACGCCCTCCAGTGGATCGGTCGCGTTGGTCTGCGTGGGCACACCGCCGACCAGATCGACGAAGTCGAGGATGCCATCCCAGGCAAATTCGTCAAAGCCATCGCCGTCGATGTCGGCATGATTGAATTCATGGGTAATCGGAGTCGTGTAGCTGCGCGAAAAGACCCGTTCCAGTGTGTTGGACGCGGGATCGTCAGGCAGCCGCCAGATCGAAAGCGTGCTCCCCCCATGGTCATGGGTCACGATGTCCTGGCGATACGCCGTATCGCGCACGCGGCAAATCCCGAGTCGCTCGCTGATCTCACTGGAATTGGCGAGTGAAGATGGCTCGCTCATGGCACGGATGAGTGGTGGCGGAACGCTGAAGTCCCATGGTGGCGACGCCGGCGACGGATCTTCCTGTACGACGTAGATCGCCTGTCCCCAAACGGGTTCGCCCCACAGCTCATACTGAGCCGGTGCGACCAACGCTACCTCGTTTCGTCCATCATTGTCGAAATCCCAAATCAAGCAGTTGTGGTCCGCATGCCCAGGGTGTGTTGAAGGCGGTGTGTCAGGCGCGTTGGGAACTTTCCAACACCACAGCGGTACCAACGTCCCGGCACCGGACTGCCAGTTGATCTCCAGTCGCGCTGCGAGCACGATCTCGTCGGCCATGTAGAGCACGATGTCTATGTCACCGTCATCCTCTCCCTCGATATCACCAATGGCGAAATCCAAAGGCCACTCGTTCCAACCACCGACGTCATGCAGGTGACTGAACCACTGGGAGAACTCACTGGGAATCGAGATCGAGATCTTCCCCATCTGAAGACCAGGACCCGGGGACATCTGAGCATTGACCGGATCGGGTGCCGGAGGCCATTCACTGTCTATGCCGCTGGAGATGTCAACCAGGAGAAGAAGTCCAGACAGCACGCTCACGGCGAAGGTCGTATGCCCTGGGCTGAGAAGTCGTCGGTGGGTGCATCTCATGGAGCAGGCCTCCTCTATCTGGATTGGCATACCCCCCTGATTCATCCATAAGTGTAAATGGCGAGTCAACCCCCCTCACACATCTTCAAACCAACAACGAGCACCTTCAAAGTGATGACGGTGCCGCTCGACAAGTTCCTGGCGTATCTCAGCAGGGCAGCGGAATACTCTGGTGGAATTCCCAAAAGTTGTACGGGTCATACAGTGCCTTCGCCTACCTGACCAACTGTCGGTAGACAGTCGGATCGGTCGCGCCTTCGGTACCGAATACCAGGACCCGACTGCTCCCTGAAAGCCCCAACGTCTTCCACAGGACCTCGTCCCGATGGGCTTCCATCAATCCTGCCAAGCCTGCCACTGCAGACTCCCCGGCGGTGATTGACGCTTCCCGGGCCAGCCGACCCATCAAGGGACCGACAGGGTCATCCGTGATGGTGAGAAAGTCATCGGCAGCCGCTTGCAATACAGGCCACGCAATCAGCGATACCTCTCCACAAGACAACCCCGCCATCAGACTCTCGGTTGTGATGTTGACTGCTCTGGGTTCACTGGCGCAAGCACTCTCATACAGGCACGCCGCTGGTTCCGGTTCGACCACCACAACGTGTGGCTTGTCGGCACCGTAGCGGTACCAGAGGTCGGCGCACACGGCCCCGGCCAGTCCCCCACAGCCTCCCTGGATAAACACGTGCGTCGGAGGCGCCGAGAGCGGCCACTGGTCCATCGCCTCGCTGGTCATCACCGTGTAGCCCGCCATCACATTGCGGGGAATGTCCACGTACCCCGGCCACGATGTGTCCGACACCATCAACCAGCCATGAGTCCGAGCATCGGCATCCGCTTGACGGACCGAATCATCAAAGTTTCCTTGCACGCGACAAACCCGAGCACCAAGCGCCTCGACAGCTTCCTGTCGGCCTGGGCTAACGCGCTCGTGCATGTAGATGACGCATTGGCATCCGAATCGCCGTGCACCCCAGGCCACCGATCGACCGTGATTGCCATCGGTGGCCGTCACCACCGTGATCTCCCTGGCCAGATCGGGATCGCAAACACCATCAACCTCCTCCAGCGTGACCTCCCGGTCCAAAGCCTGGCTGATGACATCCCGCACAATCAACTGCACGGCATACGCGCCGCCTAATGCCTTGAAGCTCGACAACTCGAATCGACTGCTCTCATCCTTGTAGTACAACGCAGCCAGGCCCAACTCCTCAGCCCAATCCTCAAGCGAGTGCAACTCGGTTGGTTGATAGCTCGACCAACGCTTGATCGTCTCCCTGGCACGGAGACGCTCTGGCTCCGGCAAGGCATCACGCACTCGTCCAGGGCAGGGCTGGCCGACGAGAACCAAGTCATTATGACAATGCTGCTGGATCGTGATGCTCGCCTCCAACCAAAGTGCCCAAATGTCTTGGTCGAGCGTGCGACCGTCATACGCATCCTGTTGTCCCAGGCTTACACCAGGAACCATTGGTCGGCATGAACCCAGTGTTTATCCGGCACGTTTTTATCCGGCACGGGGCTATGAACAAAACGCCACCGCTTTGCACGGTGGCGTTGGAAGCTCCCCCGGCTGGACTCGAACCAGCGACCTAGCGGTTAACAGCCGCTCGCTCTACCAATTGAGCTACAGGGGACTCGGAGCCCTTGACGGGCCATCAAGGCCGCAGGATACCCGGCCCCCAAGGTCGAGGCAACGAGAAGATTCGCCCGGGCTTGATTTCCAGCAGGATTGATCTACGCTATGGGGCTTCATGCGATCGTTTGACCGTGTGCCAGGAGTGCTATGACCATGAAACAGGACATCCATCCAGAGTTCTTCCCAGAGTGCCAGGTCAAGTACCGTGGCGAGGTCGTCATGACCGTGGGTGCCACCGTCCCGGAACTCAATGTCGAGATCTGGTCCGGATCACATCCGTTCTATACCGGCAAGTCGTCCTTCGTGGACACAGCCGGCCGAGTTGAGAAGTTCCAGAAGAAGTTCCAGGGGAACTACTTCAAGAACAAGGACAAGAAGTCCAGTTAGCTTCATTCAGAGTACCTTCAAGGCCGTGTCTCGACCCGAGACGCGGCCTTCTCGTGCGCTCCCGCATTCCCCGCTACTGTCTCAACAATTCGCCTGTATCCATAACGCCATGCCCGAACCCAACGACAACCTGCTCCGCAAGCTCCAGGAAATCGACAAGCAGTACGAGGGTCTGCAAGCGGAACTGCTCGATCCAGAGGTGCTCTCCGATCACCGGAAGGTACGCACCCTCTCGGTGCGACGAGCCGCCATGGCGCCCATCGTTGAAGGCTTCAGGGCCTGGAACGAGACGGTCAAAGAAATCGCCGACCTCGAAGAACTGATGCGAACTGAAACCGATGAAGATCTGCTGGCGATGGCGCGTACCGAAGTACCACTCTTGTCGGAACGCGGCAACGACCTGCTTGAGCAACTGCAGCAGAAACTGGTCATGGCAGATGATGAAACGATTGGCAGCGTCATCTTAGAAATCCGCAGTGGCGTCGGTGGTGATGAGGCCGCCCTCTTCGCTGGTGACCTGCTGGAGATGTACCGTCGATTTGCCGCCCGCAGGAAGTGGGCCGTCGAAGATCTCGAGTTCCATGCCGGCGAACAGGGTGGTTGTCGAAGTGCCACGCTGTCTGTCTCGGGCGAAGGTGCGTGGACAAGCCTCGGATACGAAGGCGGCACACACCAGGTGAAACGCGTTCCGGCGACCGAAGCCCAAGGACGTGTCCATACATCGACAGCAACCGTGGCTGTGCTGCCGGAACCAGAAGATGTCGAAGTTGAACTGGATCCCGACGACGTCAAGGAAATGATCACCACGGCCACTGGACCCGGAGGTCAAAACGTCAACAAGGTCTCAACCGCGGTCCACCTGATCCACCAACCCACCGGCGTGGAAGTTCGGATGCAGGACACCAAGAGCCAGGCCCAGAACAGGCAGAAAGCCTGGCAACTCTTGAAAGCACGCCTCTGGGAGAAACAGCGGGCCCAAGCCGAAGCGGAACGAGCTGAAGTACGAAACAAGATGATCGGGAGCGGTGGCCGAGCAGAGAAGATCCGAACCTATCGCTGGAAAGACAACCTGGTTGTCGATCACCGCGTGGGCAGTTCCTTCAACTTGATGGATACCGTCGGTGGAAACCTCCAACCACTGGTCGAAGAACTTATTGAATTAGATACCGCCAACCGCCTGGCAGCCCTGTAAACAGCCCCGGTGGCATCATGCCGCCAGGACATGCCATCTTGCCTGCCTTTCAGCCCTCTCCTTGGACCCGCGGCCAGTGGGCAGTATGCTTAGGACGGCAGCGACGATGTGCGATGGGACGGCATGATTCTTACCCGATGGCCCGGATGTGGCTCTCGGGGCTTTCTCCCGAAGCACCAGATGGTGCAGCCTGCAGGTACAGGACGACCCTCGTCATGCTCCCCTTTCTGAATTCCCGACGACGTTCACATGCTTCCCGTGAAGGCTTCACACTCATCGAGGTCATGGTGGTCATCAGTATCATCGTGGTCCTCGCCGGCATCCTGCTGGTTGCGCTCAGCACCGCCACGGATTCCGCTCGGAGAGCCAGCACAACAGCCACTCTGAATTCCTTCCGAGCAGCCTGTGACTCCTTTGCCCTCGATCACGACAGTTACCCGGGCGTGTTGCCCGACACTGCCCTCGGTGACGGCCTGCGTCTGACGAGCACTCAAAACGCGCTCTTACACCTCATGGGCGGATACCGAATCTACATCGATGATGCAAACCACCCGTCATACCTGGCTGACAAGGCTGTCTATGACGCCTACAAAGCGAGTGCTGACAGTGAAGGTCGTGACTCGTTCCAACTCAGTCCTGTTGATGCCAACACGGGTACACCATGGAAAATGATCGTTGTCCCCTCTCGCATGGGAGAGGGACCACTCATTAACGGCAAGCCATACAGCCCCTACTACGCACCCAAGGACTCCGAGATGTCCTACAACATGGCGGGCGACAACAACTACCCCAATGGGATCAACGAAGGACCCAACCTGGTGGATGCCTGGAAGACGCCTGTCCTCTATTTCCGACAAGGTCGCAGCTATGGCCCCCTCGTGGGAACCAGCAGCACACCTGGCATGTTCACAATCAGTGGACAGCAGTTGTATCTGTCTGCCAAACGACTTGGTCAACTTGGTTTCAGCCAAGCCCAGTCTCCTGGTCTCGGCAGTCGCCTGGCATTCGAAGGCACCAACGCAGGGGGCATCGGTGGTGGTGGCAACAGCAATGACCCCACCGATGAACAGATCAAGTGGTTGACACTGATCCTGAGTCACCCTGCTTTCTACGATCCGAATCAACCAACCTATGGCACTGCCCGATCCGGGTACATGCTCCTGTCGGCAGGCAAGGACGGTGTCTTCCTGGGTCGCTATGACGGCCCAGTTGATGAAACCGGTTCATACGACTTCGATCACGAGAACGCCACGCACGAGGATCTCGACTCGTTCGACGACGTCATTATCTGGGGCGGAGGATGAACCGCTGACCCGGTAACGATCAACTGCTGAGTAGGCCACGCTGCTCAAGCGCCTCAAGAAGTCGAATAACCGACTCCTCGACCGAGAGCTCGTGAGTGGGCAAAACGATCTCAGCGTTTTCCGGCGCTTCATAGGGATCATCGATCCCAGTAAAGCCCTTGATCTCACCCGCACGGGCCTTCTTATAGAGACCCTTGGGGTCACGCTCCTCTGCGACTTCCAACGGGATCTCGACATAGACCTCGATAAAGTCAATGTCCGCCTCATCGTGCAGTGCACGAACAGCGTCGCGGTCCGCAACATAGGGGCTGATGAAACTCGAAAGCGTGAGCATCCCGGAGTCTGCAAACAGCTTGCTGACTTCGCCGATACGGCGAATGTTCTCAGCACGATCTTCAGCTGAGAAACCAAGATTCTTGTTGAGACCCATGCGAACATTGTCACCATCGAGTCGGTACGAAGCATGACCTCGCTGGAGGAGTACCTGCTCTAAAGCAACTGCGATCGTGCTCTTGCCCGATGCCGACAGACCGGTGAACCAGAGCGTTGCACCTTTCTGTTGAAGGCACTTCTGTCGCTCCTCACGGGTCACATTGCCGTCATGCCAAGTGAGATTGGTTCCTACCTGCTCAGCCATGTCTCTGTACTTCCTGTTTCAGTCGCACTTTATTAGGGATCGGTCGTGAATGAACGGGGCATGCTCAAGCCGGAGCAGCCGCTCCAACGGCCCACTCGATGAGGACATCAGCGACCTCTGGTCGACTGAACTCTCCAGGGGGTCGTTCGCTGCGACCCAGCATCTCGCGAACCTTCGTTCCGCTCAGGAAGATCTGATCGCCCTCAAACTTCGGGAAGGTCTTGGAGGACACCATGCCCTGGGCGCGGTTGCTCCAGGCAGCATGCTCGAAACGCAGCGGCTCAACCATGATCTCGTCACGGTTGAACTCATCGAAGATCAACTGGGCATCGTACGTGCCGTAGTAATCACCCACACCGGCATGGTCACGCCCGACAATGAAGTGGCTGGCGCCATAGTTCTGGCGAATCAGGGCGTGAAGGATGGCCTCTCGTGGTCCGGCATACCGCATGGCACCAGGCATCACGGTCAACATCGTCCGTTCTGGGACGAAGTAATTCTGAATGATGGTTTCATAACACTGCATCCGAACATCGGCGGGAATATCACCAGGCTTGGTTTCACCGACCAGTGGGTGAATGAGCAGTCCATCACAGATTTCCTGAGCACACTTGCACAGGTACTCGTGGGCTCGGTGGATCGGGTTACGAGTCTGGAACGCGGCTACGCGGGACCAACCACGTTCTGCAAAAGCTTCACGTGTCGATGCCGGTGTGAGTCGGTAGTCCTCGAATCGTTCGGCATCGCCAGAGGCTGGCTCGGTTGTCAGTACCTGAATCGGTCCGCCCACGAGCCAATCGCCTTCTTCGGCCACAGCCTTAGCGCCTGGATGCGCGTCGTCTTCTGTTCTGAAGACATTGGGAATCTCAAGTGACTTATCGTGGGGATAGATCGACGTAACATCGATGACCGCAAGAAGCGTGCCATCTGGATGCTTGAGGGCGGCCTGCTGCCCCTCCGCCAACGTGCCCTTGGTGGCATCGTCGACAGCTAAGGTGATTGGAATCGGCCAGACGGTTCCATTGCTTAATCGCATGTCACGACAAATGGACGCAAAATCATCGGGGCCAACAAATCCATCGAGTGGGCTGAAAGCGCCCATGGCAATCATCTCGAGGTCACAGGCCTGCTTCGCAGAGAGAGTGATCGATGGCATCGAGCCAGCAGCATCTTGGAGGGCCTTGGACTTGCCTGCAGGGACCATACAGTCCTTGAGTGTGCCGCCATGAGGTGAAATGAGCGTGGAGTGCGTCACAGGGATCTTCCCCTCTCTCTGCCCTGAAATTGGGCGAAAGGATGAGCATAGGGGAACTCGGTACCGCCTGCAATAGCAAGCAATCAGACTGACTAGTGAAGTCCGAAGTAAATGAGGTCAATTGCTTCCGGAGTCGGTTCCCGGCGCCATTTCCCTCGCTTTTCTACGTTCTTCCAGCAAGAGCCGAATCCGCCTGCGAGTCTCTTCATCCAGGGGCCGCTGGACATCGGAACGCTGCTTTGCATCGTCCATGGATCGTTGGTTACGCAAACCTCTACGGTTGCGCTTGAGTTCTTCGAGCGCTGACCGCATCACGGATTGCTGCTCACTATCCAAGGCATTCCATAATGACTCCTGAACAGAAGCAACATCTGGCTGCTTCGCCTGGATCACCTTCAATTCAGCCTTCAACTTCGTCGCCTCTTCGCTGGGTTCACGACCCAGGGCGCGAATCTGTTTCTGCATCTCTTGCATCTGTGAACCCCAGGTCTGCTGGAATGCACGCGTTTCACGTTGCAACTTCTGAGCCGCTGCCATCGCCGTGGCACGTTGTTCCGGTGTGAGATCCAGTTCGAAATACGTTTCCATCCACACACGCGGGCGAATCTGTCGATTCCGTTGTGGCCGAGCACCCTGGCCCAAGGTCATGGCATCCCCTTCTCGGGCGGCTTCGACCGTTGCTCCTTTGTTGATCCATGTCTTGATTCTGCTGATCTGCTCGGTGGTCAGCGGGGCCCCGTCTGGAGGCATGACATCATCGTGACCTGCTGGTAACGAAATGCGTTCTACAAGGATGCTTTGCGCAGGACGGCCTGGGATCACAACCCAGTCTTCCCGGGGCCCGGTGAACATCGCTTCCACGGGCACCACCTGAAGACCCGCTTTCTGCTTACGCGGCCCATGGCACTGCCCGCATCGGGCTTCCAGGAGACCCTCGAGAGAAAGCGACTGCATGGCCTCGGTCATCATCTCACCGCGGCGACCATCTCTCGGGTCCAGGCTTTCGGGATCAACCGAGGGCCCAGCAAGTCCCGCGTCATCATCCGAATGGCCTGCCTCGGACTCCGCTACCTGGGATGGATCGGTCGGGTCATAGGGCGGTGCCTCATCGGCAAAGAAGCCCACTGAAAGCACGACCAGGGATAGCAACATCGAGATCATGATGAACCTCCTCAGGCGATGGGCCTGCTTTGGCCCATATCATCCTACGATTGAGACCCTGGGATCATCCCCTTGTCCCCCTAATCAGAAACCCGAACGCCTGACTCTACCCTTATGAACCTCAAGAACGAACACGTCATGGAAGCCCTCAGCACGGTCCAGGATCCCGACCTGGGACGCGACCTGGTCACGCTGGGCATGGTCAAGGACGTTTCCTGTGAGGAAGGGCAAGTCGCTATTCACGTTGAGCTGACGACGCCGGCCTGTCCCATGAAGGACCGGATCC
This sequence comes from Planctomycetota bacterium, assembly GCA_036339555.1. Taxonomy (GTDB): domain Bacteria; phylum Planctomycetota; class Phycisphaerae; order Phycisphaerales; family SM1A02; genus UBA1668. Next base: position 4,478 of record JAYZAT010000100.1, on the reverse strand, counting down.
GGGATGACATCATCGCCGCGGTCAAGAGGCAAGCGGCCTCGGTCGAAGCCGCTGAACCCACCGTGGACGTGACGTTCTCCGCTTCGGTCCGTGGTCGTGATTCAGAGGGAGGTGACAGTCCCCTGGCTGGTGTACGCAACGTGATCGCGGTTGGTGCCGGCAAGGGGGGCGTGGGCAAATCGTCGGTCTCGGTCAACCTGGCGATCGGCCTGGCACGGTTGGGGGCTCGCGTGGGACTGCTGGATGGTGATATCTACGGACCATCACTGGAAACGATGCTGGGCCTGGGCGATAGCACACCGACAGCCCGTGGCAACATGCTCGATCCCTTCGAAGTAGCCGGGATCAAGGCGATGACCATCGCACGCCTGGTCGATCCAGAGAAGCCGATGATTTGGCGCGGGCCTATGGCCCACAAGGCATTCTCACAACTTCTGATGCAGACCACCTGGGGCGACCTGGATTATCTCTTCGTAGATCTGCCACCCGGCACGGGAGACGTTCCCTTATCGCTCTCACAACAACTACCACTCACGGGCGCGGTCATTGTCTGCACCCCGCAACGCGTTGCCCAGGATGATGCCAAGCGAGCGGTCAGGATGTTCCAGCAACTCGATGTCAGGATCCTGGGAGTCGTTGAGAACATGAGTTGGTTCATCGGTGACGATGACCGTGAATATGATCTCTTTGGACGTGGTGGTGCCGAAGCCATGGCCGCCAGCATGAACCTACCCTTCCTTGGTGCTGTTCCCATGCATATGAAGATGCGGGTGCATGCTGACGAGGGGACGCCCGCTGCTAACTACGAAATTGACGAGACGATTACGTCGACCCTGGAGGGCCTGTGCGAGTCACTGGCACAGCAAGTGTCGATCGCCACGATGTCAGGCAACATGGTTCAGCCCACCATCTCGGTCCGCTGAGCGGTTTCTAGCCCACCATCAACAGCACCATGCACATGACCAGCCCATTCTGGAGGCCGTGCATGACCATCGGTGCCACCAGGCTGGATCGCCATTCCCTGGCCAGGGCGAGGGCCACGCCGATGGAGCCAAGGGCCGGGATCGCCATCCAGCCCTGGGGATGGATGGCCGCGAAGATGAATCCCGACAACAACGCCGCAAAGGCAATACTCAACCAGGGAAGCCAACGACGGCTTCCATCCCGAAGGTGCCTGTACAGGAGACCACGAAACGCGACCTCCTCCACGATCGGTGCAGCCACCGATGCCGCCAGGAAGACGACCACCACATCAAGAACCGAGGCATCGACGAAAACAGCAAAGATGGGGTGAGCTGGACCAGCATCCGAACGGAAGCCCTCCTCATTGCTGCCGAAGTATTCCGCAAGCTTCACCAGCAACAAAGTGCAGGTCACGCCTACCAACAGGATCGGCAACATCATGAGAAAACCGGCGAAGCCGGAACCGATCTCACGCCAGAAACCACGTCCCCAGGTCAACCCGATCTCGCCGAGTGCCTGCGAGAAGGACATACCGCGGATAGGTAACCACGCTAACGCAACCAGGCTCACGAAGAAAATCACGATGGCACCAAAGAGCCCGAACTGCAGGAAGGCAACCAACTCACTGAGAACAAGAAAGGTCACCAGCCACACGGCGAACGTCTCGATGAATAGACCCGGCGAGTGACTGCTGGGAAGCCCTCGAAGTCGACCTTTCAGGGCCAGGACCAGGCCGACCACCAGACCGGCCAGCCCCAACAGTCCCAACAAGATGCCTCCAAAGAATATAGATAACAACACGACGAGCAGGCTCATGGCATCTGACTGGAACTTGGTCCACAACACCTTGGCATCCGGTTGAGTGCGTGCAATCGTCAGCTCGCCAAACCAACCCAGTTGCTGTTTCAAGAGCGATCGCTCTGCCCCGGAAAGCGTTCCTTGCACCGTAGATCGATCATGGGAAGAATGGCTCCCCTCGTCAGTGAACACTTGCAAGAGGACAGCGTCGGTTTTCCTTTGTACTTCGGTGAGTGGATGTCCCGCCGAGGCGGCTGATGCCCGGAGCCTGTGTAGAGACTCCACCGCTTGATCAGGCCCGAGCAGTACACCGGCCAAGACCGCAGCCCTTTGACGCTGCCCGACTGAACCAATTTCCAGGGCACGAATCTCATCTGGTGGCATGGGTGTGTTTTGCAGCGTCGAGAGTCGATGCACTGCCAGCAGCACTCGGCCCTGTAATCGCATGACCACGTCCACGAGGGCCTCAGCCTGGGCCTCCCTGACCTCGCTGGGCTCCGGTGTGCTGACGACAGCTGGAAGAAGCCCCCTCCAGATCAGGACGAGGACCACCACGAGCCAAGCCAGCCATACCAGCAGTTGGCTCCCCCCAGCAGCCCTTGGTCGGCCCTCTGGCCTCTCTGGATCGAGGGTGTAAGTTGGTCCATTCATGGGGTCAGCATCCTATGCGAACCCCGTCTAGGACCCCCTGGACCTTGACAATGGGGCCCTGAGCGGTATCCTCGTGGATTCGTTGGACGGCCCCCCGGGCGGGGCCGTTCTGTTTGTCAATACGTCACCAGGGATCGAACCATCGACCCTGGCAACACAAGGGCGGCCACCAGGGTCGTTGGTTCAATGCCTCGTCAGACCACCTTCGCCAAGAACGGCGACATTCCTCGACGCTGGCGGCACATCGATGCCGACGGTCAGGTACTGGGTCGCATGGCGGTCCGCATCGCAACGGTCCTCATGGGCAAGCATCGCCCGGACTACACACCGCATGTCGATACCGGTGACTTTGTCGTCGTGACCAATGCGGATCGAGTGGTTGTCACCGGACGCAAACCCGAGCAACGAATCCTCATGCGGTACTCCGGCTATCCCGGTGGACTCAAGACGAGGACGCTAGGTCAAGAGCTTGAAAATTTCCCCGAGCGCGTCATCGAAAGCGCCGTACGCCGCATGCTTCCCAAGACCCGCCTGGGTCGGGCCATGATCAAGAAGTTGAAGGTATACCGCGGCAGCGAGCATCCCCACGGATCCAATTGCTTGGAACCACTTGACGCCTGAACACTGTTCCCCATGAACGCACGAGTGAAGTCAGCAGCATGACCAACGAAGAACACGACACACCCGCACCGAGCGACCCAAAGGCAGAAATGCCCGCAACGCCCGATCCGGTTCCGGCCCCTGCCGAAGCATCTGCCGAGCCAGAGGCCCCTGCCGTTGACGAGACGCCTGCAACGGAGGTTTCAGCGTCGAGTTCTCCGGCTCCTTCCGATCCACTGGTCCCTGCCACCACCACGGCCCCTGCCAAGGGTTCAACGTCGGGTGGCGGTTGGTTCTGGGGTACTGGCCGTCGTAAGGCATCGGTGGCCCGCGTCCGCGTACGTCCTGGCGATGGCACGTTCATAGTCAACAAGCGTCCCATGACGAAGTTCTTCACCGAGGAACGTGACCACAAGGATCTGCTCAACGTTCTGGAAACCACCCGGACCACCGGGCAAGTCGAGATTCAGGTCAACGTCCGTGGCGGTGGCTACACCGGGCAATCCGGTGCCATCCTCCTGGGACTGGGCCGTGCCTTGCTGAACTATGACGGCTCACTGGAACCAATTCTTCGCGATCAAGGATTCCTGACCCGGGATCCCCGACGCGTGGAACGCAAGAAGCCCGGCCAGCCTGGTGCTCGCAAGCGATTCCAGTTCTCCAAACGCTAGTCGTTCTCGAGCGTACGAATTCATCCGGAAGCCAACGATGCGCGATTCATGCGCAACTGGACTTCAAGCTTGTGCAGTTGTCGCTGCATGCTGTTCGCTGTCGTGTCGTGTAGCACAGCGAGTTCGGCGATACTGGCAGGCCGGTTGCCACACAGCCCCCACCGTTCAACCACCAGTTGCCTGGCAGCTGGTTCCAGTTGCGTACTCCTGCTGATCCACTCTGTTCGTGGTTCCAGCCAGGACCACGCCACCAGGTCGTGCAATGGCCAAGGCATCAGGAGGTCACCTGGTCCATGTCGAGCAGCCGCCCGTGCCCTTGAGACTGGTTGACGCGTGGACAGTTCTCGGTCCATGCCCACGGCACACCGGGATTCAAGGCGATCTGACCATCTTGGCTCCAGCGATTCCACCACCGACCACGCGGTTTGCAAACCTTCGAGCAACAAGCGTAATGCGAAGTCGCGAGGCAAGACTTGAACGGGACGTCCCAACCAATGTTCACAGGCCTGCAACGTCGCAGGCAACCCCTGGTACACCAACGCTGCTCGAATCCGTCCTGCCCAAAGCAGGTCGCGTTCGATCTCATCGACTTCACACGCCTTGGGTTGTGTCGACAACGAGGCTAAGGCCCGCCCAGCTCGAGCGACCAACCAGTGACCGGCCACGACAAGACGTTCGCGATTGTTCAACACGACCGGGGTCAGATTGAGGGACAAATCGATTGACACATCAGGCCCGGGTAGATTCGTTTGTACTTCTGGAAAACAAAGGAGAACCTCGTCAGCATCCGCTCTA
>JAYZAT010000099.1:0-22085 GCA_036339555.1 Planctomycetota bacterium | reverse complement strand
TGCACGCGCGGGGTCGGTGCGCCAATCGGCCTGCTTCTGACCAGTCGTCTCCAGGGGCGTGGCCAGCCAGCCTTGGTGGTATTCGACAATGACCTTGCGAATCTCCCCGATCGCACCACTGCGAACCAGGTGACGAGCCTCCTTCACCATCGGGTAGCCGGTGTAGTTGTACGTCACAGCAAACACACAACCTGTTCGCGCTCGAATAGATGCCAGCTCATCGGCCTGTGGGCCATTGAGTACCAGAGGCTTGTCGCAGACAACATGAAATCCAGCTTCCATTGCTGCTTTCGCAACTGGATGATGGACATGGTTGGGGGTAACAATCACCACCACCTCAATCCGTTCATCCTCGGGTCGGGCCGCCTCGGACTCCAGCATCGCTTCCCACGTTGGGTAGGCGCGGTCCTTGGCAAGTCCGAGTTCAAGTCCACTCTCGATGGATTTATCCGGTGTGGAAGACAAGGCGCCCGCCACCAATTCCATGCTGCCATCAAGCGTGGCAGCCATGCGATGGACTGCACCGATAAAGGCATCTCGGCCACCGCCCACCATGCCCATGCGAATCGGCCGCTGATTCATCGTGCCGAAGCCTCGGCCTCACGATCACTGGCGTATGCATCCTCGAAACCGGAGCCCGGCGGCGCGATCTCAACCGCGCGGACGTACTCACAGCTTTCCTGAGCACCCTGCAGACGGTCCATCGCACTGTCCTCCCACTCCACCGAGAGCGGGCCGTTGTAGTGAACTCGGTTCAGGGCACGAATGATCTGATCGAAATCGACATCACCACGGCCCACGCTCACGAAATCCCACCCACGGCGGGGATCGCCAAACTGAAGATGCGAGCCCAGGATGCTGCGCTCACCGTCTTGCAGAATGCGAGTGTCCTTCATGTGGCAGTGGAAGATGCGATCACCAAAGCGATCGATGAAACGGGCCGGGTCAACGCCCTGCCAGATGAGATGGCTGGGGTCAAAGTTGAAACCAAAGGCCTCGTGATTGCCCACGGCTTCCAGGGCCGCTTCGGCTGTGTAGATGTCGTAGGCAATCTCGCTGGGATGGACTTCCAATGCGAACTTGACGCCTTCGTTCTTGAAGACATCCAGGATGGGACCCCAGCGGTGGGCAAAGTCGTCATAGCCACGCTTGACGTGATCGGGTGGCGTTGGTGGGAAGAAGTAAAGATCCGGCCAGATGGATGATCCGGTGAATCCGTTGACCACCGGCACACCCAATCGGGCTGCAGCCCGGGCCGTGTTCTTCATCTCCTCAGCAGCGCGTTCACGAACACCTTCGGCATCTCCATGCCCCCAGACATGGTCTGGGAGGATGTGATGGTGGCGATGATCGATCCGGTCACAGACCGCCTGGCCGATCAGATGGTTGGAGATCGCCCAGCATTTCAGCCCATGGGTTGCCAGCAGGTCATGCCGGCCTTGGCAATAGGCATCGTCCTCCAGGGCCTTGCCAACATCGAAGTGATCGCCCCAGCAGGCCAGTTCCAGGCCGTCATAACCCATGCCACCGGCGATCGAGGCCATGTCTGCCAGGGGCAGATCTGCCCACTGGCCTGTGAAGATGGTCACTGGTCGTGCCATGATCGGACTCCTTCTCGAGGTCCGGCATGCTACCGGACCGACAGGACGATCACAGGGCTGTACTCTGGAGGGCGGCACCACGGGGGACAGGGGGGATCCGTTATGGCTGAACGACCCTACGTCCTAGGCATCGACATTGGCACCGGAGGTGCCCGCGTTCTCGTGGTCGACCAGGCCAGTGGTGATGTTGTTCGCACCGCCTCCAGTGACTACCCCTGCAATGCCCCCCACCCAGGCTGGTCAGAGCAACATCCGCATGACTGGTGGACCAGCTGCTGTTCAGCCATACGCCAGGTCCTGGCAGGTAATGAGATATCTGGCGAATCGATTGACGCCATCGGCCTCAGCGGCCAGATGCACGGATTGGTTCTCTTGGATCAACAATCGTCCGTATTGCGTCCGGCCATTCTTTGGAATGACCAACGAACCGCTTCCCAATGCGAGCAGATACATGAAGCCATTGGACAAGATCGGCTGATTGAAATCACTGGTAAACCGGCCATGACCGGATTTACGGCACCCAAGATCCTGTGGGTACGACAACATGAGCCACAGATAATAAGAAGAACCCGACACGTACTCCTCCCCAAGGACAGTGTGCGACTGCAACTGACGGGTGTTCATTCCATGGATGTCGCCGATGCTTCCGGCACTTCGCTTCTGGATCTTGAAACGCGAAATTGGTCAGACGAAATCCTGGAGGCACTCGAAATCGATCGCCGTTGGTTGCCGCAGGTTGCCGAGTCCCAGGAAGTCACCGCGACCATCAGTGCCGAAGCCGCCTCCGCAACAGGACTTCGTCCAGGAACACCCGTAGTTGCCGGAGCCGGCGACCAAGCTTCCGGTGTCATAGGCTGCGGAATTGGAGACGAGTCGGTGGTCTCACTCAACCTGGGAACCTCCGGCGTTGTCTTTGCCGATCGCCATACCCGCCCACATGATCCAACCGGCGCCCTGCACGGCTACTGCCATGCCGTCGAGGGCGCCTGGCACGTGATGGGCGTGATGCTCAGTGCAGGCGGAAGCTTGAAGTGGTACCGCGACACCTTCGAAGGCAGCGAAGCAGCCGCCTATGACCGCATCATCGATGGCGCACGCGGGGTCTCGCCCGGCAGTGAAGGCCTGGGGTTCCTGCCCTACCTCACCGGCGAACGAACCCCGCACGCTGATCCCAAGGCCAAAGGAGCGTTCGTCGGCATCACCAACCATCATGCACGAGACCATTTCGCGCGAGCTGTTCTCGAAGGTGTCCTCTTTGGCCTGAAGGATGGGCTGGACCTCATCCGCTCCAGTGGCCAGTCCATCGAGTCGATTCGAATGACTGGCGGCGGAGCACGCAGCAACTTCTGGCGGCAGATGGCTGCTGACATTTTCAACCTGCCGGTGAGCACGGTGAACGTGGTGGATGGCTCCGCCTATGGTGCTGCCCTGCTGGCAACTGTCGGAAGCGGACGATTCAAGACCGTCACGGAAGCCATGCAGCAGTTTGTTCGAGAAGCAGACACCCTCACGCCTTCACCCGACGCCCGACTCTACGGCGATCTGCATGCGCACTGGCGTTCGCTGTATCCAGCCCTGGCCCCAGTGTTCCACGCGGACTAATCAGGCCGTGAGTACGGGTTCGGCCTCTTCTGACACGCACACATCAAACAGATCCGAGAGCCTCGTCGTCATGGGGCCGATCTCCCCGGCTCCAATGACATGGCCATCGATCTCCATCACGGAAGCCAGTTCTCCCATGGTGCCCGTACAGAAGACCTCGTCAGCGGTATAGGCATGGGCCAATTCAAAATCACCTTCATGGCACTCGATGCCTGTCCGACGACAGAGTTCCAGGACGACTGATCGAGTCACGCCCTCCGGGCAACAGAGAACATGCGATGTGGAGATGGCCTGGCCATGCACGAAAAAGAGGTGCGTGGCATTGGTCTCGGCAATGAAGCCACGGGCATCCAGCATCAGCGCATCGTCAGCACCGGCTGCATTGGCTTCAATCTTGGCCATAATCGACTGCAGCAGATTGCAGGAATGGATCGTTTGGTCCAACTGATCTGGCGAAAAGCGGCGTATCGAACTGGTCTTCAATCGCAATCCGGTCTTGTCATACACAGGTGCCTTATGCTCGGCCAGCACGATGAGCGTCGGACCCGATGTGTTCAAACGAGGGTCCATGCCACTGGTGACCTTCAGCCCCCTGGTCAACGTAAGTCGGATGTGCACACCATCTCGCATCTGGTTGGCTTCCAGCGTGCGGCGCACCTCATCGATGATCTGCTCGTGTGATGGAATTTCGGCAAAGGACACTTTCTCTGCCGACTTCCGAAGGCGGTCCAGATGCTGGCGGAGTCGGAAGATGCGCCCGTCGTACACCCGCAACCCTTCCCAGACGGCATCACCGCCCTGCACTGCCGAGTCAAAGGGACTGATACCAGCTTCGTCTCGATGGAGGAGACGGCCGTTGATATTGATCATCAGATCGCGATTGCGTTCATCGTATTGCTGCAGCACGGCATCATCCCTCGATCCGATGGGCGTAAAGTTGATCGTAAAGCTCCTGGCACTGCGCGTACACCGGGAGGAGATGATCCGGGATTTCACCCTCCCTGGGTTGCCATGCAGCAAATCCCGTGGAATCTCGAACCGAGTCATACCACCAGTCTGCCCAAGCGCCATCGCTCTCCCGTGGCCCCTCTGGCCAGGCAAGCATGGCATCCTCAAAGGGTACACCCAAGCGATCACAAAGCGCGGAGAGTGTTCGGCGCGGGTTCTCGAGAACATCACGAGCATCGACTACCGGCGGAACTTGCCCCGTTGATTCCAATCGCCGCTCGAAGATCTCGACCTGTTGTGGCAAACCCATATCCCGAAGCGTCATCTCTGGAAACCGCTTGTACAAGGAGAGGATCACTTCACGCGGGTCCCGCACCAGGAAGCAGTGGTCCACACGTTCGTCGTCCATCCACGATCGATCCATGTCATCCAGCAGGTGATGCGCAATGTGCTTCTGGTAGAAGATTGGGGTATTCACATCACCCAGCATTCTCGCGACCACCGTGTCGTAATCGATCTCATGGGCATGCTGTTCCAGGATATGCGCTCGCCCTGGATGTTCGATACCGGTGCGCACCAGAAAGCACGCGTAGAGCGGCTCATCCCAGGCCGTGGTATCTGGACGATTCTCCCAAGATCGCATCATGGCCGTTGAGATATTGCGCGGGCCGGACCACATGGCGACGATGTGTGTCATCAATCGCCCCTGATCCATCGCTTCCGTGTCTCTTCAGCCCGAGGCAAATCAGCATCCTTGCCCCAGGCTGGATTGCGGCACTGGAAGAAGATGAAGGGCAGAATGACCGTCACCGAGAAGCCAATGGCCACGATGGGAATGAGCGTCGAAGCAGACATCTTGATTTCAATTTGCGAGGGAGGAAAGAACCCGAACACGATGCCAGCAAGGCAACCCAGCAGGCCGACACCACCAACCAGGAAGACACCGGGTAGGCCCCCGGGTATCTGGAAGGGACGGGCCACATCGGGCTGAGTGAAACGCAGGCGTATAAGCGAGATGAACATCAAGGCGTACATCACGAGGTAGATCTGTGCCGAGATGATGGTCAAGACATAAAACACGCGGTTCATGTCCAACACGAGGTTCAGCAAGCAGATCAGCGAGACCACAACAGCCTGCACGAGCATGACGTTCCGAGGGGCTCCGCCTCGGGTGGTCTTCTGGAACACCGGGGGAATAACACCATCATCTGCTGCCACTCGAAGGGATTCAGTGGGCCCGATGACCCAGACCATGATGTGGCCGATCATTCCGAACAGCGCCAGGAATGCGATCACGGGCAGGAGCCACTCAATGCCCAGTGGCTCAAAGACCCGCTGGAAGACCTGCAAAGTTCCGGCGGTCAGATCTATTTCGTCCAACGGAACCAATACGGCAACACTCAAGGCACCAAGGATCGAAATGATCAAGATCAGGATCCCGGAAATCAGGAGGGCCAGGGGAATTGAGCGTTGGATGTTGTGTACGCGTCTGAAGTGAACGGCATTGACCTCGAGGCCAGACAGAAAAGAGAACACAGCGACAGCCGCAATCAACGCACCGAACATCGACGTCTGGCTGTTATCAACACCCGCTCGATCCGGTGTGAAATCAAACAACGCATCCCAACTCAGCGGCACATAACTGTCATGGCCACTGCCGATCCACCAGACTGCAAATCCGATGGCGAGCAATACGGGTATGAAGGTGCCCGCGTACAGACAGATCGTCGTCAGGAGACCACTCAAATGAAGCCCGCGGAAGTTGATCAGCGTAGCGCCCCAGAACACGAGGATCAGGATTGGGAACGTGAACCAAAGGCTCTTCTCAAGCTCAGGATTGATGATGTAGGCAATCGAGGTGGCGCACAGGGCCAACACCGTCGGATACCAGACAACAATCTGGACCCATTGGCACCAAATACCAACGAATGCCATCCGCTCCCCGATGGCTTCCTTGATCCAGTTGTAGACACCACCTTCGGCGGGCCAGCCACCCCCCAGTTCAGCAGCAGTGAGTCCCACTGGGAGGAAGAAGATCAAGGCGAAAAACGCGTAGATGACCACCAGGCTCAAGCCAAAGTTGCCCATGGTGGGCAAGCCCTCGAGCCCAACAACAACAGCCACATTCATCATCGCCAGGACGAAAAGCGAGAGCCTCATCCTGGATCTGTGGGGATGTGTTCCGTGATCTGATCCGTGCACGAGTTGAACAGTACCCGATTCAGGACCACCTCAGCCGCCGAGCACTACACTAGCCGCCTGCTCAAAGCAGATGGAGCCACCTGATGCCCCCCCAAATTCTTGCGTTCAGCGGTAGCCTTCGCCGTGAGTCCTGGAACCAGAAACTCGTAGAAATCGCTGCCGAAGGTGCTCGCCAAGCCGGTGCCCAAGTCACCCTCATCCACCTCAAGGACTACCCCTTACCGGTGTATGACGAGGATCTTGAGGCTCAAGAAGGCTTGCCTGAACAGGCTATTGCCCTCAAGGATCTTTTTCGGAGCCACCAGGGACTTCTGATCGCTTCTCCTGAGTACAACAGTTCAGTCACCGCAGCCCTCAAGAATGCCATCGACTGGATATCACGGCCCCAGGATGGGTGCCCCCCGCTGGACTGTTTCGAACACAAGGTTGCCGGCCTCGTGGCTGCCTCCCCTGGTGGCCTGGGTGGACTTCGTGGACTCAGTACGCTCCGATCGATCCTGGGCAATATCCGGGTCACCGTGCTCCCCCGCCAAGTCGCTGTGCCCAAGGCCCATGAAGCCCTCGGTGAGCCTGGCCTGGTCAAGCCTGAGGCGTTCCACGAGCAGGTGATGCTGCTTGGCAAAGAAGTGGCCGACATGGCCCGTCGCATGCACGAACCCATGAGTTGATGAGCTGATCAAGACGCTGCCAGGGCCACCGCACGAGCCTTGACCTGCCGAACCATGCCATGCAAGCCATTGCTACGAGTTGGGCTCAGGTGTTCATGCAGACCCAGCTGGTCAAATTGCGACTCGATGTCGAAAGTAGCGATCTCCGTTGCACGCTTCCCGGACAACATGATGACTACCATCGCGGCCAGGCCCTTGACCAAATCAGAATCGCTGTCCGCATGCAGTACCACTGCTGCATCCGGCCCGCCGGGTGAATTTGCGGATACCCATACCGTGCTCTGGCATCCATGGACAAGATTGTCCTCGGTGCGTTCAGACTCTGGCATCGGAGGCAGTTTCTTGCCAAGGTCCATGATGAATCGATAGCGGTCCTCCCAGTCCTCCAAGAAATCGAAGGCCTCGTTCAACTGCTCGATGCTCATGGGGGCTGGGTTTGTCACGGCTTCATTGTAGCGCCGGGACGAAAGGCAACCAACCGGCCTGGGTCCGTCTCCAGGCGAGGTCCTCCGATGAGGTCTAAGCAATAGGGCACAGCTGCAAAGACCGCATCCAGGCATTCCCCGATCGCAGATGGCTTACCCGGGAGATTGATAATCAGCGAGTTGCCACGTGTCCCGGCAACTTGTCTTGACAAGATCGCTGTGGGCACAACCTTCAGTGACTCCGCCCGCATGAGTTCTCCAAAGCCAGGCAACATGCGTTGGCAGACGGCCTCCGTCGCCTCCGGTGTGACATCTCGAGGCGCTGGCCCAGTGCCCCCAGTTGTCACCACCAGTCCACAGCCATGGTCATCACAGAGTTCTTTTAAGACCGTTTCAATGTGTGGCTGTTCGTCAGGAACCAATCGACAAACCGAACCCCAGGGGCTGACGAGGACTTCCGAGAGCCAGGCCTCAATGGCCGGTCCTCCACGGTCCTCATACTCACCACTGTGGGCCCGGTCGGATACGGTGACAATGCCAATGTCCGCGGTCATGACCGCCATGCTAACGGAGCCACTGCATGACTCGTCAGAACATTTCCAGCGGGACGCCCTGGGAAGCTCGATTTGGGTATTCCCGTGCAGTTCGAGTCGATGATCGAATCGTGGTCGCGGGCACCATCGCCGTCGATGACCAGGGCAAGCTCCTGCACCCCCAGGATGCCGCGGCCCAGGCCAACATCATCTTGGATCGCATCGAGTCAGCCCTTGCCGAAGCTGGATCCAACCTCAAAGAGGTTGTCAGCCTGCGTACCTACATCACGAGCATGGCAAACGCCGAGGACATTGGACTCACCTTCAAGGAACGTCTCGGAGACACCGCACCGGTCTCGACCATGGTGGTGGTTGCCGCCCTCTTCGCTGATGCGCTAGTGGAAATTGAAGCCGAAGCGATTCTAAAGTCAGGCCTCTGACTTACGCTGACGAGCGATCTGTTTCCGCTTGCTCTCATCCAGAATTTTCTTGCGTAAGCGGATGGCATCCGGCGTGATCTCGACCAGCTCGTCATCCTGGATGTATTCAAGTGCCGATTCCAAGGTGACCTCACGGGAGGCCTTCAACACAACTGTCGCCTCCTTGGTGGACTCCCGGACGTTCGAGAAGGCTTTGCCCTTGGCGATGTTCACACCCAGGTCATTATCACGGGAATTCTCGCCAACGATCTGCCCTGCGTACACCACGTCCTGCGGCTCCACGAACAGTACCCCGCGTTGGGACAGGTTGATCATCGAATACGTAGCAGCCTGGCCACCCGCCGTTGCCACCATGACACCATTAGTTCGGCGGTAGGCTGTCGTTCGAACGGGAGCGTACTTCTGGAAGCAGTGATACATCACGGCTTCACCACCGGTTGCTGTCAGCATGTGACTTCGCAGGCCGATCAATCCGCGGGCCGGAATCTCGCATTCGATGTGCATTCGATCCGCACGTTGTTCCAGGGCCTGCACCTCTCCCCCGCGAGCACCCAAGAGTTCCATGGCCGCGCCGACATGTGATTCATCAACATCGAGGGTCAGCAGTTCGATGGGTTCGCATGTCACTCCGTCAATGGTCTTCTCAATGACTTGTGGCCGCCCCACCGTCAACTCATAACCTTCGCGCCGCATGTTCTCAAGCAAGATGCCCAGGTGAAGTAGGCCACGCCCAGCTACCTTGAACTCATCAGCTCCCTCACCAGGTTCAACGCGTAAGGCCAAGTTGCTTCGCAATTCACGATCGAGACGATCGGAAATCTGGCGGGATGTGACGTACTGGCCTGATCTCCCCGCATTGGGAGAATCATTGATGCGAAACAACATGTGCAGCGTAGGTTCATCCACGGCAATCCTGGCAATGGGATTGGGTTGTTCAGGACAGGCGATCGTGTCACCGATCTCAAAGTCTCCAATGCCTTCGACTGCACACAGATCCCCAACGGAAATGAGTTCCGCAGGCACCTTGCCGAGATCCTTGAATCGGTAGATCTTCTGAGCTCTCGCTACCCGCTGCTCATGCTCGTGACAGACCATCACCGCCTGACCGGCAGACAGCGCACCAGCGAAAATACGACCGATGGCAATACGACCTGCATAAGGCGAATAGTCCAAGCTGGCGATAAGCATCTGTAGTGGCACATCTGCATAACCAACTGGCGCAGGCAGGTGGGTCATGATCGCATCCAGCAGTGGCTGGGCATCCCCCTCGTGAATACCTTCTTCCGTCGACGTCCAGCCATCGCGGCCTGAGGCGTAGATGATGGGGAAATCCAATCGTTCGTCACTGGCCCCGAGTCCAACAAGCAGATCAAAGACCTCGTTGAGAACACTATCCGGCCTGGCATTCGGACGGTCACACTTATTAATGACAACGATGATCGGATGATCAAGCTCCAAGGCCTTGCCCATCACGAATCGGGTCTGGGGCATTGGCCCCTCGAAAGCGTCCACCAACAGGAGAACGCCATCAGCCATCTTCAGAACCCGCTCAACCTCTCCACCAAAATCAGCATGGCCAGGCGTATCGATAATGTTGATGCGGCAGGTTCGACCGGAGTGCTCACCAGACTGGGGGCGGTAGGTCACGGCGCAATTCTTTGATGTGATGGTGATGCCGCGTTCCCGTTCGAGGGGATCGGAATCAAGCACACAGTCCGCCTCGGATCGATCCAATTCCATGGAACCACAAAAGGCCAGCAGCGAGTCCACCAGCGTGGTCTTGCCGTGATCAACGTGCGCGATGATCGCGACGTTACGGAGGTTGGGGTCTGCAGTGTGGAGCATGGGGAGTCGATTGCCTGGAACAAGGCGGGGGCAGGGCGGGAACAATACCACAGGAGCCGCCTGGGGCGTTCAACCTGTCAGGGACTGGGCAAATCGGTCCTGTTGCGGTCAACGTCAAATGCCAGGGACTGGAACCAAGGGAAGAGGTCCTCGTTCACGGCCAGGCTCCATACAGCCACGCAGTCATCCATCGTGTAGGCCTCACGTCCGGGCTCCAGAACCTCACGCTTCGTCTTGAAATACTTGGCCATTGCCCCGGGGCCATAGTTCTTCTCAAGCGTTTCAAAAACGTAATAGGACTTACCCCACACCAGATCGCGTGGGGCATCTTTGGCCATGGGATTCATCTTGGTGAATTCTGGATCGTGCCGACGCCCCTTGCGAAGTTGTCGCTCCAGCGTCTGCTCCGCTTCTGGCATATTCATCCGACGACCCACCTGGATACCCAGCCAGGTCGCGATCGGTTCGTTCCATAGTGGCTCGGCGTAGGGCAACACCCACGAGTGACCTGCCTCATGGGAGATCAGTTCGACCATTGGGTAACGTTTCTCGGGGAAGCCTCCCCACCAAGCACCAATCGCTATACACACACCGCTTGAAAATCCTCCGCCGCCTGTTGGCAGAATGAGCAAACGCTGAATCATGCCTGGCGAAGGCTCCACACCCGTGATGGCCAGGAGGTGCGGACGAACTTCTTCGTAAACCGCCACGATGTTGTCTGCGAATTGCTCCGTGCCATCATGGAATTCGATTTTTAACGGGCCTGCCTGCCGGCTGTCTTCTGCCCAGGTCCTTCGATGTGGTCGACTTGGATCGATTTTCTTGCGCGAGGCTCGGTTGACCAGCATGGGGCCAACCCAACTGTCATTGATTGGGTCAGAAGCATCCGGCTTTTGTCCAAAGAGACCTCTGCTGCCAAGGACCAGTGTGCCAGAGCCAACACGACGCTCTGCAAGCACTGGATGTCCCTGCGAATCCACAATGAGAGGTGTCCACGCTGCGTCCAATTCAAGGGTGCCACCTCGGCGAAAGGTGATGTCCTCTTCGGACAATTCCCCGAGACCACGCAAGGGCTTCTTGGCCTGGCCCTTGAGCGTTACCCCGTACTTGGACAACACGGAAGCGATCGGCTGGGATTCTACGGTCCCATCTGCCATCACCAGAACGGTTCCGCCATCCCCAAGGAAGCGAGCAATCGTTTTCTTCGCGCCAGCATCGTACGGAATTCGGACATCTCCGCCGGTCAGGATTAACAGGTTTGCGTTCGAAAGATCCAGTTCCGAGAGGCTTCCCCAGTTGCGCACATCTCGAGCATCCTCTTTCAGATATTGTCGATGGAAACGACCGTCCATGTAGAACGTGAATTGCTGTGAGATATCGGAAACCGAATGGACAGTCGGTGCCCCTGTGGACAGCAAGCCGATGATCATCGCGAGAATGGCTGACATCCTGGCACTGTACCAACACGTAGGAACAAACAAGAACGGCCCGGGATCCACGTGGAATCCCGGGCCGAGAATTCAATCCAAAGCTATGCCGGCAATCAACACTCGTCGCCGAATACTGAGAGCAGTAACAGCAAGTCGTTGACATCCGTCGCACCGTCATTATTGATATCGCCGGCCGGGGTGCCCCAGGCGGAAATCATGTAGAGCACATCATTGACACCAATGGAGCCATTCTCATCGAAATCGCCTGGGCAAGGATTACTCTCGTTGCAGAAGTGGTACCCAATGCGGACATTGTCCACGCCCGCCTCAACGATGGAACCTTCTCCAAGATCACCGCAGGTGAAACGAAGCCTCATTTGGTCGGAGGGACCAAATTGCAAATCAGCCACGGGGAATGCCCGGGTGATCCAGCCGCCGTTGACTTCAGGGCCAGTCGGGCCAACGGTGTCCAGTGGATACCAGTTCGAGCCTCCATTGTGGGAGATCTCAACAACGAATATGTCATTGGCGGGGTCTGCGCCGTTGCAGTTGGTCCCGTTGTTGTACCAGAAGTCGTATTCGATGACGGCTTCCTCTGCACTGGCATCGAGGACGGGAGAGGTCAGGGTCGTCTCTCCATCATCAACATCCTCATCACCACTGTTGCCGGTGACAAAGCACTGACCACTGCCATCGGAATCGGAGGCGGGGTCGCACCGGTTACCGCCCTCAGCAGGTATGGCTCGAATCCAGTTGCCCGTCAAGGCACCAGAAGTTGTAGTCCAGCCGAGGTCTGACTCGAAGTCATCCAGGAAACTCTGTTCATATCCAGACCAAGCATCTCCAGACCAGGTGGATCCAGGGGCGCTGTATGGACTGGTGGAGAAATCGCCCTCGGTCGACTCGACCGAGAAGAAATAGTTGACCGTCGAGCCACAATCCAGTTCCGGAAAAACAGCACGGTAGTTTTCGTCGCCATCATGGACCAATGGGAACTCAAGACTTCCACCGCCCGCGACGATATGGAGTGTCGCGGTACTGGGTTCTGGCATGAGTTCATTGCCCGAGATTGTGATGGAGATCTCTTGGCCACCGCTTGGCTCAAGCCAGACTGGCCGTCCATCCGGAAAATCCCAACTGAGGGTGACCGTTTCAAGAGCAGCCTCGATCATGTTCACGCAATCGATCATGCCGTAGCCGTAGTCATTGTCCTTACCGCCAATGCCCAAGTCGATGGCCGTGTCATAGACGATCTGCTTGGCGACGTCGATCTCAAGATCAGGATTGGCCTCGAACATCAGGGCAACAGCACCATTGACGTGCGGAGATGCCATGGAGGTGCCGCTCAAGTTGGTGTAGCTGCCACCTGGGGAAGCGGAGTACGTGTCCACGCCAGGTGCCGAGACATCAGGCTTGATAGCGGCCGCACCGCTGTCCGTGCAATATGTCGGGCCACGCGATGAAAAACCTGCGATTGGATAGCCCGAGCTATGAGGGTCGACAGCACCAATGGCCATCGAGCTGTAATCACTGATGGCTCTGTCGGCAGGCCGACGGAGTGAGTTACTTGAGGAACCCTCGTTGCCAGCGGAGAATATGACCATGCAGCCGGCTGCTTCCAGGGCATCGATGTAGGACCAGAAGGTTTGGTCACAGTCCGGATATCCATGGGATGACGTAAGGCCCCAGGAATTCGAGCACACGTTGGGGACATCCCAAGAAGTAAAGTTAATGCCGTCAGGATTTGCCATCCATTGAAAGGCATCGATGGCATTGGCCACGGTCTGCGAGATACCACCTTCATCAATACCACGCGATGCCATCCACATGGCACCAGGCGCAACACCAATGACTTCACCGGGAAGACCGCCACAAACCGTACCCATCACGTGGGTGCCGTGGTAACCGGAATCCACGGGGTTCCCATGGTTGCCGCCATAGGGATCGTGGTATGCCCACTCGGGGTGACCGTTGTAGGAGGGATGATTGCCAGCCCATCGGCTCGACAAGGCCGGGTGCGAACCATCCACACCCGTATCCAGAATTGCGACCAGAACACCATCGCCATCAAACCCGAGGCCCCAGGCAACATCCGCCCGGATCGCGAGGAGGCCAGGTGTCGGATCATTTCCACGAGTCGTGTTGTCAGCAGGAACGATCGGCCCCTTTTCGACCGGTTCGACATGTTCGATGCCGTAGTCCAAGTAGATATGACCAACATCGTCACGCAAGGACAATGCCTTAATTGCTCCCGGGCGACCGATGACATGAACAAGGTTCGCAATCCAATAGGGGTTGGCTTCATCTATAAGCCCCTGGATGCGAAGCCCATCAATGGCATTCAGCACAGGACCCTGGCTTGCATTGGCAACATCTTGCAATGTCTCCACCACCATCTGGTTGCGAAGTGTTCGCCCAAGTCGCTGCTCCGAAATCGCAGCCGACAGGCTCTGGATATCAACTTGCTCATTCAGATACACAAGGGCAGAGACAGTCCCCTGGGAGCCGACTTCCTCCATGCGTTGAACGAGATTGGAATCAACCACATCAGCAGATACGGAAGTGGCGATCACGACTGCCGGTACCAATCCGGCCAAGCATCGATAAAACATGTGTTCAAACTCCTCTCGAATTCGCCAATCATGGGCGATCTCTGGGGTGCGCGGGCACCCAGGGCTGGATGCCTTTGACTTCAAGATACAGCGTCTTGGAGCTCGTCTACAGTCTTATCAGCCAGCCGAGGAGAAATCGGTGGGCCAAATGATCATTCTGGCCCCGCAAAGTGCCGTCGATAGAGTGCCTGATAAGCCCCACCCGCCTCCAGGAGGGCCTGGTGGCTGCCCTGCTCGATGATCTCACCGCCGTCGATTACCAGGATCCGATCCGCCGATCTGACGGTTGAAAGTCGGTGAGCGATCACCACGGCAATCCGTCGGGACAGCACCGCTTCAATCCCACGCTGAATGTGGTGCTCGGTTTCCGTATCGACCGAAGAGGTTGCCTCATCCATGATGAAGACCTGTGGGTCCGCCAGGATGGCACGAGCCAGCGCAATCAACTGACGCTGACCAACCGACAACCTGCCTCCTCCCTCCCCGACATCGCTGTCATAGCCATCCGGCAATTGCGTGATGAAATCATGAGCTTCCACGGTTCGAGCGGCTGTCTCAATCTGTTCAATCGTGGCTGATGGTTGTGCGTAGGCAATATTCCTGGCCACCGATCCAGAAAACAGGTGAGGTTGCTGCAGAACAATGCCAAGGCTCGATTGAAGCCAGTGAAGACTTCGCTTTCTGTATTCCACTCCGTTCATGAAGATGCCGCCAGCACAGGGCTCATAGAACCTGCACAGCAGAGAGGCAATGGTTGTCTTACCGCCGCCCGTGGGACCAACCAACGCAATGGTCTCTGCAGGCCTGATTGAAAGATCGAAGTGCTGAATCACCGGCTCCTCCGGCTTGTACCAGAAGGAAACATCTCGAAACTCGATCGTCTCGATGCGATGATCGCCACCATCGACAGCAGCCCCGGATCGCTTCCCCTTCGTAGCTGCATCAATGCGTGATCGCACCTCATCGGAATCCTGGATCTCCGGTTCCCGCTCCAACAATCCCTGGATTCGTTCGCCAGCTGCTTGGGCCCCTTTCAAATCAGAGAGCCGTGCTGCTAGTTCGCGAACCGGCATTGCGAAGAGCACCGCGTACTGCATAAAGGCAATGAGCATCCCGATTGAGAGACCTGCGTCCTGCTCGATTTTTATCCCCCCGACCCACAGCGCAATCCCCACGCCCATGCCGCCAATACTGGTCACGATGGGCAGAAAGATTGAGGTCTGGACGGCATTCAGCATCGTGTAGTCGCGCATGGCCTGCGAGACACTTTGAAACTCATCGATGTTCTCAACTTCTCGGGTCAAGGACTTGCTTGTTCGGACTCCGCTGATGCCTTCGTTGTAGACCGCAGTCAACTCCGAATTAGTCTTGCGCATCAAGCGAGAGCTTCGAAGGAGTTTTCTCTCAAAGATAAAAGTCACAAGAACCAATAAGGGCACCACAACCAGGACACAAAGGCCGAGCAACCAGTTAATGATGAGCATGCCAACGCTCACGACAACTAAGAAGGTGATTCCCCAGGACAGGTCCAGGAGCAACCATGGCATGAGCGAAGCCACCTTTCGGCAGTCTGATGTAAGTCGAGACACCAGCCACCCTGCTGGCTGCGTGTCGAAATACGAGAACTCCAGTTCCTGCAGACGAACGAAGGAAGCCCGTCGAATATCGTGAGCCATGCCCGTCGCCAACCGTCCAGCCGCAACAATGAACCACCACACAAGGATGCAGAATCCGATCGATAAGCCAACATAAGACACTGCCAACCAGGTGATCTGGCTGGTATCAGCCTTACCGATGATGGCATCGATGAGGTACCCCGTGATTAAGGGAAGCAGGCTTTCGATAACCGCAAGGAGTATGCCGCTGCCAATCATGGACAGGGCCGATTTCTTATAGGGATAACCATGACCAGCAATTCGACGCCAGAGGCCACGATCAACAGACCCAAGGACATCCTCGACATGTGGGCTCAACTGGGTCATGGTGCAACCTCCCCACTCAATCCGGTCATGGCATCCATACCCTCGTTTTGGATCTTCCACAATCGCTGGTAGAGGCCTTCACGTTCGAGAAGTTCTGCATGAGTTCCGCGATCAATGATCCGGCCCTGATCAAGCACCAGGACCTCATCGGCCTGCATGACCGTCGTGAGTCGATGCGCCACGATGATGGTGGTATGCCGATGATGTCGCTGTTGAAGGGCTGCAAGAATCGCACGTTCCGTCTTCGTATCAACGGCACTGAGTGCATCATCAAGGACGAGAACGGCAGGATCACGCAACAGTGCCCGTGCAATGGCCAGGCGTTGCCGTTGTCCGCCTGAGAGCGTGACGCCTCGCTCGCCAACGACCGTGGAATAGCCCTCATCGAAACCAACGATGGCATCATGAATGGCAGCTACGTTGGCAGCCTCGACAATTTCTACCTCTTCAGCATTGGATCGACCCATGGCGAGGTTGTCTCGCAAGCTCCGCGAGTACAGGAAAGGCTCCTGTAACACAATGCTCAGGTTCGAACGAAGCGAGAGGCGATCAATGTCGTTCAAAGCCATGCCATCCAGAAGAATCTGCCCTTCATCGGGTTCATAGAATCGCATCAGCAAGTTGATGATTGTCGATTTACCACAACCACTGGGACCAACCAGTGCGATTGTCGATCCACCGGCGATATCGAAGCTCACCTCATGGAGAACTGGCGCTGACTCCTCGTGTGCGAACGTGACGTTTTGGAACGAGATGGCACCGGACAATACCGATCCATCCAAGGTTGCCCCCGACTCCCCGTCGGTTTCTTCTGGCTGACCCAACACGTAGTTGATGCGCCCCAATGCCACCTGGGCCTTTCCGAGTTCCGCAAGGATGCGACCCATCTGGCGAATGGGCCAGACGAACATGCTCACCGCCGTGATGAAGAAGAAGAGCGCCCCGACTTCTAGTCGCCCCATGGACAGAAGCACCATGCCGGTACCCACGGCGATAATCTTCTGGCTCATACACATCAGGTCGGATGTCGACCAGAACCAGGCTAATACTCGGTAGAGATAATTATCAAGATCACGATGCGTTCCGTTTCGAACATCGAAGCCCTCGGTTTCCTGATCCTGCTGGGCGAACGCACGCACAACACGAATGCCCGTCACATTTTCCTGGACCGTACTCGTCAAGGCGGCTTCTGCTTCCTCAACATCAATGAAGGCACTGCGGATGCGTTTGAAATAAAACACTGCGAACAAGACAATCGGGGGCAGGAGTAGAACGGACGCCAGCGTCATGATTGGACTGATCATCAACATGATCGGAAGGGGCACGATCAACATCGCCACCGCTCGAGCAATTTCAACGACCTGGGCTGAAAGAAAGATCCGGACCGTGTCGACGTCCGAAGTGCACCGCTGGATCAGATCCCCAGTCTCTGAACGATCGATGAATCCCACAGGCGCCCGCTGGAGACGTTGGTACAGATCATCACGCATTTTCTGGACGATGCGTTCAGTAGCATTCGCAGCCAGCACGCCCCGGAAGTATGCAAAGAGTCCAGCAAACGCGGTGAGCAACAAGATGACAACACACGCCCACCAAAGGTTGGCGCTGATGAAGTCGACTCCCCCCATCAAAGACAAGAGGAACAGTTCAAATGTTGTAGGGCCCTGCTCAGAGGGCCGGAGGACTCCGTCGATGACCACCAGTGGAACTAAGGGCGCGAGGTACAACAGCAGAGACGAGATGACCATCGCTCCGATGGCCGCCCCGTATATACGGGGCTCCCGCATCATCACTCGTGTGATGCTGGCTGCTTGCGTCTTCACACGACTTCTCCGGACTCGGCGATCCCCTGATTAATGGGCCGCCAAGAAAGCACCGGTGGCCGCGAGGATCACTCGTTATTCGAGCGGTAGCGGTTCTCGTCAATCTCCCGCTGCATACGCTGACGATCTTCCTCGGCCTTCTGTTTATCGATTTCGTTACCGACTACGTAGCCTGCACCAGCACCGACGCCAGCACCAATCAGGGTTGAACTGGTGTTATGGCCGATCGCTTGGCCAGCCAAAGCACCAATCCCGGCACCTGCACCCGCACCGACCTGGGCATTGTTACAGCCCGCGGCCAGGACTAACAGACCACCAAAAAGCAGTGAGCATTTCATGGGAGTTTCTCCATCCATGTGGTATTACGGCCCAGTCTAGCAAGCGAGCATCCTGCTGACCTGCTACAACGCCGCGCATGGGTTCAAAGGACTCCAAGATGGCTAAAAACACTCCCCACAACATCAGGCTGCCGCTCTTGGCCCTGGTCATGGGTGCCGTAGCCGTCGCCTTTGCAGCGATCTTGCCCAAGCTAGCCATGGACGCCTCAAGCATCGGCCCGATCGCAACAGGCTTCTGGCGATTGGCACTCGCCTTCCCCATTCTCCTCGTTGCATGGCTTCTCGGCACTCGCTTCGCTAAGCCCATGCCCAGGCGGAAATCGATGTCCTGGTTCTGGCTTGTGCTCCCAGGAATCCTCTTTGGCTTTGATCTGCTCACGTGGCACCTTTCCTTCCCCTTGACGACCGCTGCCAACGCCACCTTGCTCGCAAACTTGGAAGTGGTCCTCGTCGGGCTGGTTGGATGGCTCATTCTCAAAGAGCATCTCCGCTGGCAGTTCCCCCTCGGTGCCGCCTTAGCTTTGGGCGGAGTTGTTCTTCTCCTGGTGTCGGGCCCACCCGCCACGGAAGGCCGCAACCCGTTGGCTGGCGATCTACTCGCGCTCTTGACCGCCTTCTGGTATGCCAGCTACTTGCTCTCCGTGAAACGCGCCCGTCGGAACTGGACCGCCTTGAGTGTGATCACGGTTGGCACAGCCGGAGGCATGGTGGTTCTGTTCTTCAGCACCATCATCAGTGGCGAATCATTTATTCCAGATGAATCGGAAGCGTGGATCTACCTCCTGCTGTTGGCCATCGTGCCTCACTGCATCGGGCAGGGGCTGATCATCTTTTCATTAGCTTCGTTGCCCGCCAGCCTGGCTGCTGTCACGCTTCTGCTTCAACCTGTCGGGGCTGCTTGCTGGGGCTGGCTTCTGCTAGGAGAAGCGCTCAACTCCATGCAGATCCTGGCTGGCTTCATCGTGCTGCTGGGTATTGGCTTGGCTCGGCTGGGGAGCGGCCGCTAGGTGCTCAGTTGGAACGGCCTCGGCGATCCGCCTCAAGAATGGCCGCAAGAACGCTCTCCACACTGACCGGGAATGGCTCGTTGTGGATCAGCCCTCCTGGTTGCACCGCCAACTCAGCGATCTTCTGAAGCGTTGGCGTGTCATCGGCCGACAACCCCACCCCTTCCAGCGTTACCGGAAGACCAACGTCGCGACAGAACGTGCACACCTCATCGACAAGGTTCTGAGGCTGCTGTTCAAGTGCCAAGTGAACCATGACCCCGAATGCCACCTTCTCACCATGGAGGTAGGGATGCGTCCCTTCAGCTGCCGTCATGGCATTGTGCAAGCCATGGGCTGCCGCCAATCCCGCTGATTCGAATCCAATGCCAGAGAGGAGCGTATTGGCTTCGACCACACGCTCGAAGGCTGGACTCACCGTTTGGCGATGCATGTCGTCC
Organism: Planctomycetota bacterium; assembly: GCA_036339555.1. GTDB lineage: Bacteria > Planctomycetota > Phycisphaerae > Phycisphaerales > SM1A02 > UBA1668. The sequence goes on along the minus strand of JAYZAT010000099.1, from coordinate 2,189 downwards.
AGGGCCGTACGACCATCCTCCATGACCGTGCGATAACAGGCCTCGCCAATCTCGGCCGCTGCAATGGTCGCGAGTCCCCCCCGAAGATGTGGATGTCCGGATTTCATACAAGCGCGGGCCTCGAAGACCGTCGAAAGCGCATCGCCCATACCAGCGACAAAATAACGCACTGGACCACGCACAATCACGTTGGTGTCAACCAAGACCAAGTTAGGGTTCCGACCATAGGAATCGAATTCCTGGTAGACCCCTTCATCGGAGTAGATAATCGACAAAGCGCTGCACGGCGAATCCGTCGAGGCCACGGTCGGACAACAGATAAAGGGAAGATCCAGAGCTGCAGACGCTGCCCGGGCTGTGTCGAGCACCTTGCCACCGCCGGCACCCAGAACAACGGCAGCCCCCTGTTCCTTGATTGCTTCGATCGTCGTTGCGATCGCGCGGCGAGAACACTCCCCATCAAACGGAACCAGGGAGAACTTGATGCCCTCTGCCCCCAGGATCCGGGACCAATGCGACTCAAGCAAGCCTCGAACAGTTGGACCTGAGAGGATGGCCACCGGACCATGAAGGCCCAGAAACTTCATTTCATCAACAAGGGATTCCGTCGCCCCATGTCCTTGCGTGTAACGACCGGCAGAAGCAAAGACAGTATGCACGACTGGCCTCCTTTCAGCGGAGCGTGGACATCTCGTCTAGCCAGTTTCCCTGGTCCGCAGTCAGCAGGAAACTCCAGGCTGGCTGGATCGCCAAGCAGAATGTCCTCCAAATCCCCGGGATCACGCTGGCTGTTTGATCAGCTGTAATGTGATGGGATAGTGGTAGGGATTGCCTTCATGGATGTGGGCAGCTGCAATGATGCAAAAGACAACGTTGAGTACTGCTGCCGCAATGACGACTAGGATGCCTATGAGGATGATGCTCAGTACGACCCCACAAGCAAAGGTCAAGAAGACCGTGATCTGAAAGTTGAGTGCTTTCCGGGCTTCATTGGCAACCCATTCATCGTCTTTCTTCAGCAACATGATCAGCAAGGCTCCAAATGGGCCGGTCGCAATCCCCAAGATGTGGGCCAGCGTGGCAAACAGCCGCTGATCATTCGTCGTTTCAGATTCCTCAGATGCGACAGCCCGCCGAGGTGGCGTCTTCGTAACAGAATCGTCATCCGTATCGACTGGAATTGGTCGCTGATCGGTCACGCGATGGTCTCCTGAGCAAGGGCTTTCATGATCGACGCACCCTTCGTTTCATAGCCTAGCAGCCTGCTAGGCTATGGGCTCGATGGCAGACACCCTGGAGTACATCTCACGCCCTCCCCAGATGGAGACCGGCACGCCGCCGCCGCTACTGGTGCTCTTCCATGGATATGGGGCGAACATGCACGATCTCATCGGTTTGGCTGATGTCGTCGATCCCAGGCTACATGTGCTGGCGGCCCAGGCCCCCATCGACCTCGGCATGTACGGGATGCCTGGCGGTTGCGCCTGGTTCAACCTGCAACAGGACTCTAACGGCGAAATCCAGTACGACTTGAAGGGGGCCCTGGAGAGCATCTCGATTGCTGCTGATTTCGTGTCGAATGCCACCACGAATATCGAATGCGATGCCTCGCGAGTCATGGTCATGGGCTTCAGCCAGGGCGCGATGCTGGCCCATGCCCTGCTGTTACAGAACCGAATTCCACTTGCCGGTATTGCCGCCTGTAGTGGTCGGCTTGTCGATGCGCTCTTCGATGATCAGGAGGATGCCAGAAAGAACGCAGCGCCCGGGTTGCCGGTCCTCCTCACGCACGGAACCCATGATGATCTCATCCCAATTCATCACGGTCATGCGCTTCGTGACTTTTATGAGTCAACCCCAGCAGACATGACCTGGGTCGAAGAGCCCATTGGGCATGGCATCGGGCCCCGTGGCATTGAGGGCTTGGCTGAATGGTCACGAAAGATCGCTGGGGATTGAAGCGTCCCTTCAGCAATCAAGCATCATCGGCATGAATCAAAATAGGACCAGGTAACCCACGCCGAGCGCCACGAGGATGATCACGCAAAGGAAGATCCACTTCCAGCAGCCAAATTCAACTGATTCTTTACGGTCGCCTTGATCGGCGGCGGGTGGGTTCGTTTCAGCAGTCATTGTCTTACAGCAGCCTCCTGGTCGGGCAGATGGGATCGTCCCGGAATCATCCCGAA
>JAYZAT010000098.1:0-14478 GCA_036339555.1 Planctomycetota bacterium | reverse complement strand
CCGGCAACAACAGCAGCGATGCGATTCATGGTTTCCCCTCCCCAAGGTGGAGTTATGATCCCTCCATCATGGCAGATTGGGTGCCAGGATCAAGCCTTCGCTACCTATATATAGAAGGAACAGCCCCGACAGGGTCTCTGCCGGGGCTGCGGTGGTCAGGGCGTGGTGGTGGTGGGGTGGTGACGTGGTTCTAAGGACAACTTTCGCCGTAATGATTCAGCAGGATGATCACATCATCCGCGTCGACGAGACCATTGCCGTCGAAGTCGGCGTTAGAATTGGGTGTGTCCCAGACGGAGATGAGGTAGAGCACGTCGTTGACGTCGACCAATCCGTCGCCAGTGGCGTCGCCGGGGCACTGGCATTCGTCAGGAACCCCGTCACCATTTTCATCAATCGAAGTGCCATCTGCGATATCACACTCGTCGGGGATAGCATTGCCGTTGCAGTCCTCGCTGTTTCCTGAAGCGATGTCCAGTTCATCACACCGATCATTGGCATTGCAGTCAAGCCCGCTGGGTTCGCCCGGAGGCGGATAGGTGTGCAGGGTGATGTCCTGGAATTGAATTGCGCTTTCGATGTAATACGCGGTGGCGACCTGGAGTCCTGAGATACTGATTCTCGGGGTGGTTATCCATCCAGGATCCGTCACTTCATCGCCATTGATCCTGTCGATTTCAACCCAAGTTCCATCTTGATGCCGGAAGACGTGAGCCTTGCCTGGTACATCCGAGCCCGAGGAGTTGATGCCCGATGTGGCGACAATCAAGTCGCCATCTATGCGTACTGAATATCCGAGATCGATCACATCCGGCGAATCAAGTCGTTGTTCTGGCATCCAGTTGCCATTGACCAGGCGGAACACCATGGCGCCTTCAGTACCCGCTGGAGACTGGTCGTAGTAACTTCCAATGACGGCGACATCACCGCTGATATCAACGGATGTGCCGAGTTGAGTCACGTCAGGATGAGTCAGGTGTTGGATGTATTGCCAGGAGGAACCGTCGTAGCGATAGTAAAAGGCACCAGCAGCTAAACTAGACACAATAAGATGATCCCCATCGATAGCTACTTCAACTCCAAAAAAGATGCTGTCATCAAGAGGGCAAGTCAGGACAGTCTGTTGTGTCCAGGTGGCATTCGAGTCTCTCTGGTAGACGATGGCGTGGGCATCGTCGGCGGTCTGTGATGTGTTACCGATGACGGCATGATTGCCTGAAATGGAAGCAGATATTCCAATCGGCTCAAACGATCCATCATCAGCACCGTCATCAGAGCTGAACTCCTCCGTCCAGTTTCCGCCATCTCGGTTCAAGATAGAAAATCCGCCAGGCGACATCTTGTCGGGTCTTACGATAACGAGGTCACCAGAGAAGTCGGCTCGTTTGCATGGATAGAAGATAGTGCCTGTGGAAAACGGCGCGTTCCTGATGGCTTCCAGTTTCCATTCGCCTTGTTCCCGGTAGTAGCAGCGGACATCATGTTGTTCTCCATTGCCTTCCAATACCACCGCCAGATCACCGGAGACGGCCATTTCAACGGCGCCATACTCAGTCCCCGATTCATATCCGAAATCCTGTGCAAATGGAGCACAGGGCCCAGGGCAATAAAAGTCAACCTCGTTGCCTCCATCATCGGTCCAGTCGCCATAGATCTGGTCCGGGTCATTGCCGCAGAGGATGGTGTCAGACAGGATGCTGTTGGATGAGGAGGTGTGGTGGTAGATCCCGCCACCCTCATCTTGCGCCGTGTTGCCCGAGATAGTGCAGCCGCTGATGGTGGGGGTGCTGAGGTCGTACAATGAGATACCGCCGCCGTAGTCTGATTGGTTGCCCTCGATCGTGCAGCCGCTGATGGTGGGGTTGCTGTTGTCGAAGCATGTGATCCCGCCTCCGTAGTAGTCAGCCGTGTTGCCCGAGATCGTACAGTCGGTGATGGTTGAGTTGCTGGTGTGGAGGTGGATCCCGCCGGCGGCGGTGTTGGCCGTGTTGCCCGAGATCGTGCAGTCGGTGATGATGGGGTTGCTGTTTTCGCAGTAGGTCCCACCGCCGTAGTTGGCTGTGTTGTCTGAGATTGTGCAGTCGGTGATGGTGGGGCTGCTTTGGTAGCAGTAGATCCCACCGCCGGAGTAAGTGGCGGTGTTGCCAGAGATCGTGCAGTCTGAAAAAGTCGGCTCGGAGATTCCACCATCAACCGTACCGGACAATATGGCCCCTCCAAATCCGGCTCCATCGGCAAGATTATTTTCAAAGATGCAATTGGTCAGAATCGGGGATGAGTTCCGTACTAGGATGCCACCACCGAGACGATTTTCATTGGGATTCCCGTCGTTGAAAAAATCAGTAAGTGGTGCTGAACCGTTACGAATCGTAAACCCTTCGACTTGGATATCCGCGGTTTCTCCGTTGTCACAGAGAAGTCCTCGGCGTTCACCCTGGCCATCAATGATGGTTGTCTCAGGCCCATCGCTGCTGTGCAGCCAAATGGTCTTGCCAAGCATGTCAACGACTGGATCGCCTGTACCTGTGTAGGTACCAGGTGCCACAATGATTTCATCACCATTGTTGGCCGCATCGACCGCGCCCTGGATCGTCGGGTAATCACCCGGCACATGGATCGTGTCAGCGATGGTTGCGGATGTTCCAACCAAAGCCAGTGACAGACCGGCGACGACAGCAGCGATGCGATTCATGGTTGCCCCTCCCACGGGTGATTTGATGTCCGGGCCATCATTGCAGATCGGGTGCCAGGATCAAGGCTTCACTGTCTATATATAGAAGGAACAGCCCCGACAGGGTCTCTGCCGGGGCTGCGGTGGTCAGGGCGTGGTGGTGGTGGGGTGGTGATGTAGTTCTAGGGACAACTTTCCCCGAAGTGACTCAACAGGATGAGGATGTCATCCACGTTGATCAGACCATTGTCATCAAAGTCGGCATAAGGGTCATCCGAACCCCAAGCGGACAAGACGTAGAGCACGTCGTTGACGTCGACCAATCCGTCGCCGGTGGCGTCGCCGAGACAGATGGGGCATTCATCCTCGACAGTGTTCCCGCCGTTGTTCACCCATGATCCGAAAAAGTGATCCGGAGCATTGCTGCACAGGAGCGTGTCAGTGATCACGGGGTTGCTCGAGTAGTAGGAGAAGACCCCGCCGCCGTAGTCGACCGCGGTGTTGCCCATGATCAGACATTCGGTGATGTCCGAGTTGCTGGCGGTCAGGAAGATGCCGCCTCCGCGCGTGGCAGAGTTGTTCGAAATGTCGCAGCCAAACAGGGTCGGGTTGCAATTGCCCTCGCCGTAAAACCCGCCGCCGAAAGTGGCCGTGTTCCCCGAGATTGTGCAGCCAGAGAACGCGGGACTGGTGAAGTAGTCGCCGTAGAATCCGCCGCCATAGTTCTCGGTGGTGTTGCTCTCGATGATGCAGTTCGTGACCGTCGGATTGCTGGTTCCACCGGTGCTGTAGATCCCACCACCACCGTAGAAGGTCGTGTTGCTTGAGATCGTAGAGCCTGTGATGGTGGGGCTGCTGCTGTTGTAGCAAAAGATCCCGCCGCCACTGTTGGCTGTGTTGCTGCTGATCGTGCAGCCGGTAATGGTGGGATTGCTCTGCGAGCAGTAGATCCCGCCGCCTCGGCCGATGGACTCGTTGGTACTGATCGTGCAGTTGATCAACGTGGGATTGCTGTATTCCATGCAAAACATGCCCCCGCCCGGGCCATACGCAATATTGTCCTCGAAGCGGCAGTTGATGAAGTGAGGGTTGCAATTCTCACGAAGATGGATACCGCCACCCTCGATCGTCCCCGTGTTGTCACGGAAGATGCAATTCTCAAAGGCGGGAGAACTTCCGTCATAACATGACAGACCACCGCCGTAGTAGGACGAACCGTTGGCCAGGACCAGGTTCCTAAAGACTGTCGAGGTGTCCTCGTCGTTGTAGCACCAGAGCACGGCTCCGGACTGCTGGCCATCCAGGATGACAGTATGCGATCCATCCGCGTTGAGTTCACCGGAGATGGTGATGCTCTTGCCTTGGGGACTGAGATAGGAACCAAGGTAGGTTCCGGCGGCGACTTCAATGACATCCCCGTCGTTGGCACTGTTGACTGCGGAATAGATGGTTGGGTAATCACCCGGCACATTGATCACATCTGCAACCGCAGTGCTACCCAGCAGGGCCAGGCAGGCCAATGCGATGAGCAGGCGGGGGGGTGTCATGGACAGGTCACGCCGTATTGAGAGATCACCAGGAGGATGTCATTGACGCTGACTTCGCCGTCGCCGTTGGCGTCGCCGAGGCAGCTGGTGGGGCAATCCACATCATCGCAGTTGGTTCCATCGCCGAGCCACTGGCCGAAGAAGAGAAGGCAGTCAGCCTCTTGGACGACGATGCAATTGTTGTTCGTGCAACAGGCTCCTGGTCCGGGTGGACCATTACAGGGATCAGCGCTGCATCCCGTTCCGTCACCCAGGTAGGTTCCTCCTGCAGCCATGCAATCAGAGTCCGTGGTGACCGAGCACTCTTCTTCCAGGCAGCAGGCGCCTCCACTACACTCCTCGGCAATCAAATTGCCTCCATCATCTACCCAGGTTCCCAGAAGTTGTGACGGGGTGTTACCGCAGACAGTCGTATCCTCGATTGTTGGAATACTGGTATCGAGGATAAAGAGGCCGCCACCATACTCCTGTGCATTGTTGTTGGTGATGGTGCAGCCGCTGATGATTGGGCTGCTGCCTTCAATGCAGGAGATGCCGCCACCATTTTCTCCAGTCGAATTGCCTGAGATCGTGCAGTGAGTGATCGTGGGATTGCTGCCGTTGTAGCAATCGATTCCACCGCCCTTTGCATTGTCATTTGTGTTGTTGATGATCGTGCAGTTGCTGATGGTTGGGTCGGCGCTGTTACATTTGATGCCGCCATATCCATGGCCAGAGATCAGACACCCAGTTATGTTTGCATTGACCCAACAGTAGATTCCAGTTCCATTGCTCGTGATAGTGCAGTCAATGATCTTGGGGCCAGTAGGATTTGAACCTCCCGATATATTGATACCTTCAGATGTATTGTTCGTAATCGTACAGCCTACGATTGTGGGTGAAGAGGCGAAGATATTGATGCCTTGTCCAGTCCAAGACGTGCCTTCTTTTGTAATCACCAGATTCTTGAGCACAGTGTTGGATGTTTCACTGCTGTTGAACTGAAACTTGCCACCAACTGTCGTCGCCAGTGATCCATCGCTGTTAAGTGTGCCTTGGATGGTGATGGCTCTGCCGTTGGGATCGAGGACTTGTTCGTTGTAGGTACCTGGCGCGATTTGGATGATGTAGCCATCATAAGAAGCATCGATTGCCCATTGGATATACGGGTAATCGTCCGGTACGTTGATGACGACGGGGCATATCTCATGCACATAGTTGCCGCCGTTGTCGGTCCATTTGCCATAGATTTGGTCCGGATCATTGCCGCAGACGGTTGTGTCTGTGATGGTAGGGTTGCTGTTGTAGCAGTAGATCCCACCACCGTCTTCACTGGCTGTATTGCCTGAGATCATGCAGCCACTGATAGTGGGGTCGCTGTAGAGGCAGTAGATCCCGCCAGAGTATTCGTTGGCTGTGTTATCTGAGATCGTGCAATCGGTGATAGTGGGGTAGCTATAGAAGCAGGATATTCCACCACCATCACCAGCTGTGCCACTGGCCGTGTTGTTGGAGATAGTGCAACCGGTGATGGTGGGGTTCCCATCCTGGTTGCAGCTGATCCCACCACCTCGAACACTGGCGGTGTTGTTCGAGATCGTGCAGTCTGTGATGGTGGGGCTGCTGTTGTTGCACCAGATTCCGCCACCGGAGGAGGCACTCCCCCCCGTGATCGTGAAGCCTTTGATTACGGTGTCCGAGCCTTCGCCGCCTGTGCACAGCACGACCCGGCGAACGCCCTCACCATCAAGAATCGTCTCTTCAGCCGACCCGGTTGCCTGAATCGTGATTGCCTTGCCACCTGGGTTGATTACCCAGTCGCCTGTCCCGGTGTACGTCCCCGGCGCGACCAGGATCTCATCACTATTGTTGGCCGCATCGACCGCGCCTTGAATCGTCGGGTAATCACCCGGCACGTTGATCGTGTTAGCGAAGGTGGTTCCAGCAAGTACCAGGCTCGCTACGATTGCACAGATAGCTCTCATGGATCTCCTCTCCCGATGGGGGTCCGAGAGGACGAGGCCTGGACCCAGGCTCCATTCTGACGGATTGGTCCACAGGTTCAAGTCTTTGCCTTCGATATAGAAAGAACAGCCCCGGCAGGGTCTCTGCCGGGGCTGCGGTAGGTATCACACGTTGTGATTTAGTAAGCGGAGGCTATGGCGTGCAGGACATGCCCCAACCCTCAATCACATTCAGCAGGTCATCGATGTCGGTGACTCCATTGCCATTTGTATCGTGGTAACAGATTCCAGCAGCGTCCTGCACTGCTCGCACATCGTCACGGTCGACGTCGCCATCTCCGTCCACATCATGAACGTCGCCAACTGGAGGAGCGCCGCAATCCTGTGGTGGCCCTTGGGGTTGGCCGCCGGGTGGGGGCTCACAATTATATGCAAGACATGTCGGCGAAACGGCAGTGCCACCAGACCACTGGCAGTGTGGTCCGGTACATGCGCCGGGTGTGTTGGGGTCGTTATCATTCGAGTTTCCGCAAATTTTGACTTCAGTAGCAGTCAAGGTTCCATGAGCAGTCCAGGCCCCTGGGATGGGGACTGTTGTCCCCGGGGGGACCTGGCAATTGTTGTCTCTAACAACACCACCAGTGATAGTTGCCTCGCACTCGACATCGATAAACAGGCCACCGCCGTTCCCGTCTGAGGTTGTTGATTCCGTTGTGGTGGAATTGTGGATGACTTTACAATCTGTCAATACGAGTATAGCGCTTCGATCTGGGTGTTGGCCACTGTACTGAACATGGAATCCGCCGCCCTCAAAGGCCGCGTCATTGCCTTTGATGGTGGTACTGTCCATCGTGCAATTTGCGTTGCCCACCATGAAGATGCCGCCGCCAGTGTAATCTGAGTTGTTGTTGGAGATATTAGAGTTTTTAATCGTGGCGATGGTTCCACCGCTACCCTTGTGGCAATCACGCTCGGGAGTGCTGTCGTCCCACTGGCCACCTACAAGGTACATGCCACCACCACTCTGGTTTGAGGAAAGGGTTCTGTTGTTCGCGAGGATCAAATGGTCAAATTCAGCCCAAGACTTCGCGTCCATGTACACTCCGCCACCACTTCCATTAGTGGAGTTGTTGTTGGTGATGTGCGTGTTTGTTAGGTTGGTCCTGGCACAGCGACCGAAGTAGATACCACCACCCTTATCGTGTGAAACATTGTTGGAGATATTGCTGTTGGAAATTGTCGATGTGCAATGCATGATGCAACTGCAGGGATCCCCTGTTATTGGGTAGCTGACTACGGCGAAGCCGCCACCATTTCTCGCAGCATTGTTATTGGTTATGTTGGTATTCATGAAGCTGGGGATGAATCCAGCTATCGTTCCACTGGAATAAACACCTCCGCCAGATCGATTAGTCGAATTACCTGTGATCGTGCAGCCGGTGATGGAGGCTAATGAATTCCACGTGAAAATCCCTCCACCGCCCTGATGCTCGAATGAGGAGCCGCACCCGTTAGTGTCAGAACCGTAGGCATAGTTGTTCGTGATATGGCAATTATCGATGTATGGATCAATTGCAGTAATTGCAATGGCACCACCCCTGGCATCCGCATGGTTTCCGTCCAACATACAGCCAGTTATATGTGGGAATAGGATAGAGGGCCCTTCCCAGAATGGGCTGCTGTCGTTCGCCCAGTGATAGCCGTTGCTCAACATTATCGCACCACCACCCAAGCCTGGCCCACTTAGACCTTCAGTTGCGTGTGAGGTGTTGGCAGTAAAGATGCAATTGCTAAATTGTGGATCGGCAAGTTGTGACCAGACTGCACCACCGCTGCCTTGATTGTTCACGAGACCGGAATCATTATAAATAGTGGCTGTGTTGTGATGAAACTCGCAGTACTCGACCGTGCCATGGGCAGGACGGAAAAATGTTTCCGACTGATCACCCTCAAAGGTGATTGCTCCACCGGTAGAAGCGTTATTGTTCATAAACATACAATTGTAAATATCTACATTGCTGTTGGGGCCAACATAAACAGCCCCTCCGGATGTTGTGGTTTGATTGTTGTGGTTCTGGCCCGGGGGGGGTACATAGGTGTCCTCAAATAACACACCTGTTCCATTTTGCAAAATCAGATTCTCAAGGGTCGTCTTGGGAGTGATTTGGTGCGTTAGACTATCGTCCATGTAAAAGATCGGGGATGGGATAACGATGCCACCGTTGTGATTATATCCATCGATAGTCACATCTCGTGCGCCACTCTGAGTCGTGATGGTGATGATCTTGTTTGAGGTGTCAAGACCTCGTTCGTAATAATGACCTGATGCAATCGCAATGATGTCGCCGTTGGCTGACGCATTGAGTGCATCCCCAATTGACGGATATTGTGTTGGTACGAGGAGCGTGTCAGCCAAGGTTGCTGACGTTCCAGTTATCGCAAGTGCAATGCAGCTTAAAACGCCTATACGCCGATTCATGTTTTCCCCCCCATTTAATGGGTTAAAGTTTTCAGATACATAGACTATCTGAACCATCAATCCAGAAGCAGCCAAATCAACTCAAAATGGATAGGGCCGCTCCTACACGTATTCTGCGGGGTAGTAGTGGATAAGTTCTGTTAAGTTAGGCAAGCTAGGTAACTAGGCCTCGATCCCTCATTCCAGTCTTCAAAATCGAGCAGCAGGTCATCGATGGTGATCGCCATGGTTCCATTTGTATTGACCGTCCCCTGGATGGTGATGGCCTTGCCGCCTGGGTTGAGGTTGGCCTCGTAATACACCCCGGCTGCAATGGCAATGACGTCGCCATTGACTGAGGCACTGATCGCCGCCGCAATGGTGGGCTGATCACCCGGCACGTTGATCGTGTCAGCGAAGGTGGTCCCAGCAAGCACCAGGCTCGCAACGATTGCACAGACAGCTCTCATGGCTCTCTTCTCCCGATGGGGGTCCGAGAGGCCAAGGCCTGAACCCAGGCTCCATTCTGACGGATTGGCCCACAGGTTCAAGCCTTCGCTATCTATATAGAAAGAAACAGCCCCGACAGGGTCTCTGCCGGGGCTGCGGTGGGGTTCAAGTCTTGTGAATCAGGGGGCTATGGACACGCCGATCCGAAGTTGGACAGCATGTTCAGCAGGTCTTCGATGTCGATGACGCCGTCATTGTTGGTGTCGCCGGCGCATTCGCCCGCTTCATCGATGCCGAAGTTCGCCATGGCCGCATAGGCATCATCAATGTCGTAGTCGCCGTCGCAGTCGAGGTCGCCGAAGGTGGTGGTTTCCGCGACACCACAGCCACAGTTGCCTGGTTCCGTCTTGAACGGATCGTTTGGGCAGTTGTCGTGGCAGTCGGGCGTGTCGTCTTTGTCGCTATCCGTGTCCGGTATACCACATCCGCATTCGCCGGGTTCAGTCTTGAACTGATCATTCGGGCAATTATCGATGCAGTTGGGTGTGCCGTCGAGATCCGTATCAATCGTGTCGTCCTCCCCGGGACATTGGTCGCAGGCATCGCCGACACTGTCTTCATCGTCGTCGGCCTGGTCATTGTTGGCCTCGCCTGGGCAGTTGTCGCACGCCTCACCAATGCTGTCCTCATCATCATCCGATTGATCGGCATTGGATATGTCTGGGCAGTTGTCGCAGCCGTCGGCCGTGCCATCATCATCTGTATCGACGTTGTCGTCATAGCCGGGACATTGGTCCTCGTCATTGGGAACACCGTCGCCATCCCAGTCTGGTTCACAGTTCTCGCAGTCGTCAGTGATGCAGGAATCGGATTCGTAGTACGGGCCGTAAGTCTGGTCAGGAAGATTGTCGCAGATCCATGAGTTGGTGATGTTGACGTCGCTTGTCTGCTGGGTCGCAAGTCCGCCACCGAATTCGTAGCCGGTATTGTTGCCCGTAATCATGCAGTCATTGATGGTGATGCTGCCGCCATAGCAGTAGATTCCACCGCCGGGGTGGGCGCAGTAGTTGTTCGAAATCGTGGATGCGGTGATGTTCAGGGTGGCGAGGAAGGTGCTGATTCCGCCACCACCACCCTTCCCGAGACCTGCGATGTTTTCCGAGATTATGCAGTTCTCGATAGTGACGGTGCTGTTCTGATTACAATAGAGTCCAGCGCCAAGGGAAATACTTGTGTTGTACGAGATCTCGCAGTCTGTGATCTCGAGGTTGGTATCGGAAGTGTAGATCCCAGCGCCAATACGGGCCGTGTTGTATGAGATTGTGCAGCCGCTGATGGTGGGGTTGCTGGCATTGCAGTAGATCCCGCCGCCTCGTGTCAACGCGCTAATGTCTGTTGATCCTTCTCCCCCTGTAATCACCAGATCCTTAATCACGGTTCCGGTATCTTCGCCGGAGTTGATTATGAACACGTTGCCACCCTGCTGGGCATCGATGATGGTGCTCAGGGTTCCATCGCCGTTGCGCGTACCCTGGATGGTGATGGCCTTGCCATTTGGGTTGAGAAAGTACTCGTAGTACGTTCCGGTATGAATGTCGATCGTGTCGCCACCAGAGGACGCATCGATCGCATCCTGGATGCTCGTGTAGTCGCATCCGCTGGGGCAGACCGTCCAGGTGGTCGCGAAGGCAGTCGATGTTCCAACGAAAGCCAGTAGAAAGCCGGCAACAACAGCAGCGATGCGATTCATGTTTTCCCTCCCAGCGTGGAGTAGTGATCTGGCCATCATGGCGAATTAGGTGCCAGGATCAAGGGTGTATCTTCCAAAAATTGAAGGAACAGCCCCGACAGGATCTCTGCCGGGGCTGCGGTGGTCAGGGCTTGGTGGTGGTGGGGTGGTGACGTGGTTCTAAGGACAGCTTTCCCCGTAATGACTCAACAGGATCAGCACATCATCGGCGTCGACAAGGCCGTCGCCATCCAAGTCTGCTTCGTAGTTTGCCGTGTTCCAAGCTTCCACCAACAGCAGGACATCGTTGACATCGACCACGCCATTACCATCGACATCGCCCGGGCAATCCGGTGTACAGATGTCAAGAAATGAATTGCCATCGCCGTCCAGATAGTTGCCCTCGATGTTCTCAGGCGTGTTGCCGCAAAGCGTACTGCCGGCAATAAATGGATCTGTCTGGAGTGAATAGATCCCGCCGCCTGAACCTGCCGTATTAGTCGCAATCGTGCAGTTACTGATCAAGGGACTGCTGTTGATGCGGCAGAACAGGCCGCCCCCTCGCTCCGTAGCACTGTTGTTCCAAATGGTGCAGCCGTTGAATTCAGCATCGCTGACGTAGCAGTGGATCCCGCCTCCGTCACTGGAATTGCCATCTGCCATGTTGTCATGTATGAGGCAGTTCGTGACCAAAGGACTGCTGTTTACGAGGTACAGGCCAGCGCCGTTACCATCAACGTGATTCGCATTGAATCGAGAGTCTGCAATGGAGGGTGTGCTTGAGGTTGCGTAGAAGCCACCGCCATCAGCAGTTGCCATGTTGCTGCTGAATACACTGTCAGTGATCGTGGCATGACTCTGGTCGCAGTACAAGCCACCGCCAGATTTGCTTTGGTTGCTAAGAAGCTCGCAGTGAGACACTGTTGGGGAGCTGCCGAATGCAAAGATGCCTCCGCCAAGATCACCACAACTGTTACCGACAACCAGGCAGTTCACGAGTTCCATGTTGCTGTAGCGTAGATTTATGCCACCACCGTCCCCCAAAAAGTCGGTTGCACTGTTTCCGGTGATGATGCTGTCAACCAACATCGGGGCGCCGCCATTCGCGTATATTCCACCGGCGATTGCGGCCGTGTTGTTACCAATTGTGCATCCTGTAAAAGAGGACATGCTCGACAGGAGTGTCACACCGCCGCCATCATTGGCCAAGTTCTCTGTCATCATGCACTCGGTGAAGACGTTGCTGCCACCGCTGGAATACACGCCACCTCCTGTGGCCATCGTCGCGTTATTGGCGATGGTGCAGAGATTCAATGTGGCGTCACTATTGGAGCAATCCAGGCCACCGCCAGGACCACCGGTTCCGTTGTAGGTGATGGTGCACTCAGTCATCACAGCAGCTGTGCCCAGGAGTGACAGGCCACCGCCGCCATCAACGGCTCCGTTCTGACTGATGTCACAGTTGGTGAATGTCGGTGCGCCTCCAGTGCAATACGCACCGCCGCCGTTGTTATCTGCGAGGTTGTTCTGAAATACGCAGTTCTCCAGGTGAGGGCTGCCGCCATTGCTGTACAGACCGCCTCCATAATCGTTCGCATTGTTTTCGGTGATCAGGCAGTCGATGAACCTCGGGCTGCTTGAGATGCACTGAATCCCACCACCGGAGTAATTTGATCCGCCCGTGATGGTGAAGCCATCGAATACGGTGTTCTGGTTCTCACCGCCAACACAACTAATGACTGTTCGCATGCCTTCGCCATCGAGAATGGTCGAATCCGGTCCGGCCTTAGATTGGATTTGCAGTTGTTTGCCGTTCGGATTGATCACAGAGTTATCTGTGCCAGTCCAGATACCCGGCGACACAAGTATCGTATCGCTGTTTCCGGCAACGATCACAGCTTCCTGAATTGTTGGGAACTCGGAAGGTACCTCGTGAAGGCCGTCGCCAACGCTTGTGCACTCGTCGGGCAGGCCATCCTGATCGGTGTCCTGACAGGAAAAGGAACTGGTGCAATTGCCCCCACCATCTGTCCAGATGCCAAGAATGTTCTGGGGTGTATTTCCGCAAGACACCGTATTGACCAGCGTTGGGTTGGCAGTAGCGGATTCTAGTCCGCCGCCGACATCCAAGGCCTGATTATTGGTGATCGTGCAGTTCATCATGGTGCAAGGATCCGGTCCCAGAACACGCAATCCCGCGCCTGTGCCAGACGTGTTGCTATCGATTGTGCAGACTTCCAGTGAGGATTCGCACAGAAGAAGAAGAAGGCCACCTCCGCTGTTGTCACTTAAATTCGTACTGATTGTCGTATCGAGGATGGTGATCTCGGAGTTGCGGGCATAGATGCCGCCGCCAAACTGGTTGACGCTGTTTCCGAGTATTTCGCAGTTCGTGATATTTGCTGATCCGTACCTGATGAAGATGCCGCCTCCACTGATTTCCGCAAAGTTATCGGTGATGCGGCAAGCAGTGATATCGACATCGCCGTAGAGGCAATGGACGCCTCCGCCATCAGTTGAAGCAGTGTTGCCGGTCAGTGTGCAGCCCATCAGCACGACGTTTGTTGACTGGATGGACACTGCGCCGCCGTCATCCGACTGGGCGTTAGTCAAAGTGAATCCTTCGATAACCGTACCATTCGTGTCGGCGCCGACGCAGCGAATCCCCTGACGTTCGCCTTCACCATCAATGACAGTGGCGTCTGGTTTCGGATTGAGGGCTCGCAGGCTGATCGCCTTGTCGGTGATCTCGACTACGTTGTCATTGCTACCGGTATACACGCCCTGCGCGACCAGGATCTCGTCTCCGTTGACGGCCGCATCCACGGCTTCCTGAATCGTGGGATAGTCACCCGGTACGTTAATGGTTGCAGCAGTGGCAGTTCCCGCTAAGAGTGCTGCGGTTCCCACGGTGGCAATCAGATGTCGCATGGATCTCTTCTCTCCCCCCTGGAGGGCTTTAGGTTCCATTCTGGCGACTCAGCTCTGTGATATCAATATCTGGTCTTCCAGATCTCTATGGTATATAGAAGGAACAGCCCAGAAAGGGGCTCTGCCGGGCCTGGGGAGGGTTCAGGTTGTGATCTGGAAGATTGATGTGTCATGCAGGGGGTGGCCTGACAACAAGGATCGCCGGTTTTATCTAAAAGAGAGTCATGGGTTGATGTTGTTGGGTAGAACCACGATGAGCGACCAAGTCGAATGTCAGGGGGGGGTTGAAAAGCACTCGGTGTCTGAGGAGTTGTACTCGGTAGCCGACGCTCCAGCCACTGGCCCGACGGCGTCTAAAGACCAACGCGTGTAGGCAATATGCTTGTGCGTGTTCCTGTGGAACATCAGTAAGCAGATGCGGACAAGATGTCAGACGGTAGTGGAAGAGGCTACGGACAACTTTTCTCAAAGTAGTCCATGCGTATCAGGACATCCTTCGTATCGACGAAGCGTTCATCATCAAGATTGATATTTGAAGGGATATGGCTTGAACAGCCAGTTTGGCATCAAGGGCATATCGTTCCATATTCACCAATGGTGATGAGGATGTCGTTGACATCCACGGCTCCACTACTGTCGGCATCGCCGAAGCAACTTATATAGCAATCCGAGGTTTCGCAAAGGGTGTCTTCGCCAAGCCACTTGCCACCCCAGTAAGCGCAGTCATCTTCTGGAGTTTCCTGGCAAAT
>JAYZAT010000097.1:0-33054 GCA_036339555.1 Planctomycetota bacterium | reverse complement strand
GGGGGGGCAATTGGGGGGGCAATTGGGGGGGCAAGTGGAGGGGAAGCGTGCCAGGTTGCTTGTCAACCCATGACCCTGATTGCTCTCGTGCCAACAGGGGGGGAGTTTGGAAAGAAAATCGTGCGACTCATCACCACTCTCTTCGTGTGCCTGGCCTGTGCCGAGCTGACTTCAGCCGCCACCATCAATGTTCCGGGCGATTACCCGACGATCCAAGATGCCATCGATGCATCATCTGACGGCGACCTGATCCAGATCGCCGCTGGCACTTTCTACGAGAACACACTCGACCCGGACGGTAAGGCCATCACGATCCAGGGCACGCTCAATAGTGATGGTTCCCTGGCGACAACCATCGATGCGCAAGAGCAAGGACGGGTGTTCCGAATCGATTCCGGAGAAGGGCTGGATACCCAGATCAAGGACCTGGTCATTACCAATGGATATTGGTCTGTAGAAGGCGGCGGTGGAATCTTCTGCGCAGGTAGCAGCCCTACTCTCAGCGGCTGCGCAATATCGAACAATTACTCCAGTGATGCGGGTGGTGGGATCCACTGTTTCTACAGCCATCCCACCATCATCAATTGCGTGATCTCTTCGAATACGACCGAATACGATGGCGGCGGGATCTACCTCTTCAATAGCTATCCCACCATCGCCGACTGCACAATTTCGAATAACACAGCAACAAAGCTTTATGGCCGTGGCGGTGGAATCTACTACGACGGTTGGGGTAATCAGAACGCCAGCATCACACGCTGCACTATTGTGGACAACAGTGCTGAACGAGGTGGCGGGATCGTTATGTCATCCAGCAACATCAACATCACCATCACCGATTGCATGATCACGAATAACACGGCCTTGGAATACGGCGGCGGATTCTACTGTTCGACAAGCAGTCCATCCATTACCGATTGCACAATCTCAAACAATACGGCCAACGATGGCGGCGGCGGAATCTTCTGCGCAGGTAGCAGCCCTACTCTCAGCGGCTGCACGATCTCGGGCAACACGGCTAGCGAAGACGGCGGCGGGATCCACTGCTATTCCAGCAGCCCCATCATGAGCGGCTGTGATATCACGAACAACACGGCCGGCGACTACGGCGGCGGGATCTGCTGCTATTCCAGCAGTAACCCCACCATCAGTGGCAGCAGCCCCACCATCACCGACTGCATGATCCTGGACAACGAGGCCAATTACGGCGGTGGGATCTACTGTTACTACAGCCTCCCCACCATCACCGATTGCACGATCCTGGACAACGAGGCCAATTACGGCGGTGGGATCCGCTGCTATTCCAGCAGCCCCATCATGAGCGGCTGTGAGATCATGAACAACACGGCCAACAACTTCGGCGGCGGGATCTACTGTTACGACCATAGCAACCCCACCATCACCGACTGCACGATCTCGGACAACACGACCGGCTGGGCTTCCGGCGGCGGGATCTACTGCGGCAGCAACAGCAACCCCACCATTACCGACTGCATGATATCTTCGAACACGACCGATCAATACGGCGGTGGAATCTATTGTTACTACAGCCACCCCACCATCACCGACTGCACGATCCTGGACAATACGGCTGGCTACGACGGTGGTGGGATCTACTGTACGTCCAGCAACCCCACCATCACCGACTGCACGATCTCGAGCAACACGACGAGTAAAGACGGCGGTGGGATCCGCTGCTGGAATAGCAGCCCCATCATGAGCGGCTGTGAGATCACGAACAACACGGCCAACGAAGACGGCGGCGGGATCTGCTACAGCAACAGCAACCCTGCCATCACCGACTGCACAATCTCTGAGAACATAGCGGGCAGTGTTCAAGGAGATGGTGGTGGGATCTTCTGTGAAGACAGCAACTCCACCATCAACGGTTGCACGATCTCGAACAACATGGCCAGGCAGGAGGGGAGCGGGATCTGCTGCAGTAACAGTACTCCTACCATCATCAATTGCACGATTTCCAAGAATATGACGAGCAGTGTTCACGGAGATGGCGGCGGGATCTCCTTCCACCAAAGTAGTGGCATGATCATCGTCTGCAGGATCTCTGAGAATATGGCGGGCAGTGTTCATGGTTCTGGTGGTGGGATCACCGGTGAATCGAGCAACCCCACCATCATCCATTGCACGATCTCCGAGAATATGTCGGGTCGTGTTCATGGAGATGGTGGTGGGATCTTCTGTTCATTCAGCAACCCCACCATGATTGATTGCACGATTTCTGACAACGTGGTGCCGGCTCGCTACGGCGGCGGGATCAGCCTTTGGTACAGCAGTCCAGAAATCAGTGATAGCACCATCTCTGGCAACACGACCCATTTTTCGGGTGGCGGGATTTTCTGCTGGGAAGGCAGCAATCCCATAATCACCAACTGCAGGATCTCGAACAACACGGCCGAACTCCTGGAGGGTGGCGGGCTCACCTGCTCGGATGGCATCCCCATTATCGCCGACACCCTCGTCTGCAGCAATGAACCCGATCAGATCATTGGCAACTGGACCGATGATGGTGGCAATCAGATCCTTGAGGAATGCCCCACTTGCCTCGGCGACGCCACCGGAGACGGGTCTGTCGATTTCAATGATGTGCTCTACGTCATATCAGTTTGGGATACATCAGATCCGGCTGCTGACTTTGATGGCAATGGTCTGGTCGATGTGGCTGATGTCATCATCCTCCTGAGCCACTTTGGAGAGCCCTGCCCCTAGCGGCTGAGACGATCGCGGCCCAACACCCCCCCGCCGGTACAATCCTTCTCGATGACCGGCACTGATACCGCACCCGTGATGAAGACCCAGTCGCAGCCGGGGGGGCCGGTCACCGAACTGGCACGCGACATGCGCCTCTTCGACATCACCATGGTCGGAGTGGGCGCCATGATCGGGGCCGGAATCTTTGCCCTCACCGGCATCGCTGCCGGCCACGCGGGTCCCGCACTCATCCTCGCCTTCTGCCTCAATGGCGTGCTCACGCTCATGACCGCCATGGTCTATGCGGAACTGGGCAGCGCCATTCCCGCCGCCGGTGGCGGCTACCTCTGGGTGCGCTTCGGACTGCCCGGCCCCTCCGCCTTCCTGGCAGGTTGGATGGACTGGCTCGCACACGCGGTGGCCGGCTCGCTCTACGCCGTCATCTTCGGCACCTACATCGTCTGGGGACTCCAGGTCATCTTCGGACTCGGCGAAGCGCCCACTGGTGTCGATGGACATGGGTACGGAACATTGTTTGGCATGGAAGCTTGGCCCTTTGCCAAGGGACTCACGCTCTTTATCTGCCTGGTCTTCCTGTGGATCAACTACCGAGGCTCCAAGGAGACCGGCAAGGCCGGCAACATCATCACCGTAGCCAAGATCGTCGTGATCGCAATCTTCATCGTGGCAGGTCTCGTTGCCATGCTTCGTGCCACCGGTAACACCACCGTTTCGGAAACCTACATCCCCTTTATGCCCAACGGCTTCAGCGGTGTGCTGGTCGCCATGGGCCTGACATTCATCGCCTTCGAAGGCTATGAGATCATCGTTCAGGCGGGCGAAGAAGTTGAAAACCCACGGCGCAACATTCCACGGGCCGTGTTCTTCTCGCTCCTGATTGTTATTCCTATCTACATCCTGGTCGCGATCGTGTGCATTGGAGCGATGCGCATACCCGAGGGCGTCCTCGCAGAAACAGGATGGGCTGCTTCCGAAACATGGCGTTACCTTGCGGGATTAGGCGAGACCGGCGTCGCCGTTGCGGCCAACGAGTTTCTTCCCTGGGGACTGGGTGGCATCTTGCTGGTCATCGGTGCAATCTTGTCGACGATGAGCGCACTCAACGCCACGACGTTCTCATCCACCCGGGTGTCGTTTGCCATGGGACGTGATCACTACCTCCCGCAGGGCATGGCGAAGATCTCCACCAAGACACGGACCCCCACTGTGGCCCTCATGGCCAGTGGCGTCATCATCATCGTCGTGGCCCTGGTGCTGGATGCCGAACGCGTGGCCGGGGCAACCTGCGCCATGTTCCTGCTGGTGTTTGCCGCGGTCAACATTTCGTCGATCACCATTCGTCGCAAGTATGGTGACAAGCTGCGCTATGGATACGTCGTGCCGGGCTACCCGGTGATCCCGGTCATTGCAGCCGTTGGGCAAGTCGGTATCGCCGCCTGGCTTTTGGCATCCCAGCCACTGACGTTGGCATTGACCGCCGGTTGGATTACCGCAGGACTCGTGGTGTACTTCATCTACTCACGCAGTCAGGAACACGATTTCCGCGCTTCAGCCGTTGTCTTTGAACAGACCTCGACCTCACCACGTGAATCTGCCTACCGCGTACTGGTCCCGGTGGCCAACCCGGAAACGGCTGCGCCGCTCGTAGATCTTGCAACTCGACTGGTGGGACCAGAGTCCGGTGATGTCATCGCGCTCAACGTGGTCTCGGTTCCAGAACAAACACCCTACTGGTCAACGGAACGATTCGTTGCTGAGGGCCGCAAGGTTGTTGAGGCGGCTACCCGGAAGGCGCAGGACTCGGGCCACGATGTGCGAGGCTTGGTACGCCTCAGTCGCGACCCAGGTCGTTCGATCGCCGACACCATCCAGGATCGAAAGATCAATGCGCTCGTGATGGGTTGGAGTGGACGGCGGCATGGCCCCAGAGCCCGGATCCTGGGAACCGAACTCGATACGGTTCTCAGGCGAGCCGATGCCGACACCGTCGTACTTCGCGGGGAGGTTCCGGAAACCCCCGAACGCATCTTGATTCCGGCGGCCAATCCTCGGCAGGCGCAGTTCGCGATTCATGTCGCAGAAGCCGTCGCTGGACCGTCCACTTGGATCGAGTTGTTGCGCATTCTTCGAACCGATGAGAAGGAAGAACGAATTCGATCCGATCTTCGATCCGAAATCTTTGGCTTGGATGACGACGCGGCACCTCTACGCTCGCCGAACTTGGGGTTACCTGTTGACTTCCGACTTGAGCGCTCCTCAGACGTCGTGGGCACGATCGTGGAAGCCGCCAAGGCGGCCGATCTCCTGATCATTGGCGCAGCTGCGGAAAGTTGGAAACAACGACGTTCCTTCACCGCAATTCATCGGGCCGTAGCAGCTGCCTGGGACGGTCCCCTCCTGCTTGTGAAACTTCGTTCGGGTAGAGCCCTGTTTACAACTCAGCAGGTCATCGACTTCATGACTTCCAGGGAGCCTGAGACATGAGCCTGTCTGATCTCGAGAAGATGAAACTCCTGCGACCCAAGGATGAGTGGACCGGGACCTCTGAACGATCCAAGGTTCAGCCGGTCCTAGCGGCGATCACCGGCGCGGTTGGTATTGCAGGCTGCGTTCTGATGGCCGTGGGCAATGGCCATGCCATGACCTGGATCGGACTGCTGATGTTTGCAGTTGCGCTCGGTACTTTCACCTGGGTGAACCTTCGAGGGGTCAGAAAGGCGTGACCCTCGCTGTCTGTCAGCCACAAGCCTGCTAGGATTCGCCTTCACCAAGAGGAGACCGGCGTGAGCGACTCAACAACATCCCAATCTTCACCCAGTGGCCCAGGCAAGGTTCTCATCTGGCTGCTGCTCGTTATCGCTTTCGTTGGGATTGGGATCGGTATCTACTTCATGGGACCGTGGCTGCAGGACCAGGTCAACTCCGCGCCGGGTGCGGAGGATGGGGCGCCCGTGAAGGAAACGACCAGCGAATAGTCAGTCCACCGGATCCCGCTGCTGGATCTGCACATCCCACAAACCACCCAAGTCGCTTGAGGTCTCGATGCCATTGCATCGGTCGATGATGCCGGTGGCATCATCCATCGCGATGGCGCCGAGCAGAGCTGCCTTGTGCAGGAGGATGTCATCCAAGTCGGCACTCGTGTTGCGTGCATGGCCGGAGGGATACATCACCAGGCCGCTGTCGAGTTTCGTGCCATCGGCCAGTTCGATCACCATCGAGGTGGGAATGCCATCCGGGTAACGATCGTCATAGTCCTTGCCACCATGCTCGAAGTGGATCTTGTCCATCAGCCCCCGAGTCATCGAGTCCACGATGGCCTCACGCCCGTAATCAGCGGGCATCAACATCAACAGCTTCCACCAGGCGTCGTTGCCATCGGCCAGAGCCCCACTACCTTGGGACGCAGCCTGCTCGATGGCCTTGCGCAACATCGTCGAAACGATATAGACCATTGAGTGGTCGGCGCTCTGTCGTGTCTTGGGATCACGCTTGGCAGGATCACCAATGATTCCGAAGGCGGGCTCGTAGGCGACGATGGTGATGCCCTTGATCGCATCAGGATTCTCAAGCACCGAGGGATTGGCGGAGACCAGGTCGATGAGTCCCTGCAGGGCGCCTGCCGACTGGTGCTCATAGAGCCCCAGCTTGAAGTGCATGCCCATCACGGCAAAGTCATCGCCGCCCGTGGAAAGCACCAAGTCAAAGGGGCTGTCGCCATCGGTGGGCTCAAACTGTCGCCAGATGGCTTCGGGGTTGCGGAAAATGTCCTTGGGACCAATGAATCCGTTCATCGATCGCTTCATCGAGAGAATCGCAACCTCGGTGCTGATCGCAGCCGAGGCGCCCTTGGACTCAGAGAACTGCTTGCCGGCCCGGATCGCCCGCCAGGGAATGTAGTGGGCGACCACCATGCCGATGGCGGACTCGATCTGTGCGGGTGTTGCGCCCAACATGGCGCCGTACACGGCTGCCGAGGCGATGGCACCATGCACTACGTGATCGATCTTGTAGGTCTTGAGACTGAAGACCTCAGCTAAGCGACCGCGGATCTCGTCCAGGCAAATCATGCCACGCAAGGCGGCCGCACCATCAAGGCCAGCCACCTGGGCGGCGGCTACTGGCACTGCGTAGAAATCGTTATGTCCAAATTCACCTGCGGTGTGACCAAGCGAAGGGTTGTAACCAAAGTTGGTTCCGTTGCTGTCCCACTCACGGACAGCACTTGCATTGGCCACGATGGCTTTCTCCGGAACCACCCTCGCAGTGGAACCAAACACGGTGGCACCGTTTTCCATTGGGTACGTCATGGCTTCTGTTCGGAGGACACACGGCGCATTGGTCTGCAATGCGAGTGCCGAGAGGCCACACAGGACACTGTCTGTGAAGAACTGGATGGTGCGATGTTTGACCGCATCCGAAGGCGATCCCGTACGCATGAATTCACAGGCATACTGTCCCAGGCCAAGGGCTTGGTTTTCGTGGCGGGGAAGCGTGATGCTGGTGGCGGTGGCGGTACTCATCGCGGATAGGGTTCCGTGTTGGTTGATTGGATTGCCAGGATCAGGACTCTGACAGGAAACGCTCAACATGGTCAACTTCATCGGACGAACCCATCACGACGGGTATTCGTTCGTGGAGCGACAAGGGTTTGATGTCGAGCAAGCGGCCGTTTGAACCGGCGATGGATCGTCCCCCAGCCTGCTCGATAAGCATGCTCATGGGCATGGCTTCGTAGAGGTAACGCAACTTACCTTCAGGATGATCCTTGGTTGGCGGGTAGATGAACACTCCGCCCTTGAGCAACGTGCGATGGACATCGGCAACCATGGAGCCGATGTACCGTCCGGAATAATCTTCGGCATGCGCCCATTCAAGGTAGTCGCGATAAGCCGAGGGGAAACGATCGACATAGGCCTCGTTGATCGAATAGATCCTCTTGGCCTGGGGGATTCGAAGATCCCGGCTCACCAGCACGTACGATCCAATTGAATGGTCGAGAACGAACATGTCCACGCCTCGCCCCGTGGTCAAGACCAGGACAGTCGAAGACCCATAGAGGACATAGCCGGCTGCGACCTGCCGAGATTCGGGTCCCAGGATCATGCTCTCCGGTGTGCCCTTCACACCCTCCCCGAGACGGACAACGCTGAAAATCGTACCGACGCCGACGGAGACATCGAGGTTGGACGAACCATCCAGGGGATCAAAGAGCACGGCATAACGTCCGCCATCATCGTGGCTACGCAGGACCGTCGGGGTCTCGTCCTCCTCGGAGACGAGGGCACCGATATTGGCCCGGCTCCCCAGGCAGGACTTGATGATCTCGTTGGCGATCACATCGAGTTTCAGCTGGGCCTCACCCTGGATATTGGTGTCACCGAGGTCGCCGATCACGTCCTCGATGCGGGCCCTGCGGACCTTGTTGCCAATGGTCTTGGTTGCCAGCGAGATCGCCGAGAGGATCCATGAGAAGTCCCCCGTGGCTCCCGGGTGGTGGCGTTCCTCGGCGAGCACATGGCTCTGGAGGGACATCAGGTTGTCATCGGTCCACGACATGTCGTATAGGATGCCCCGTTCGCCGGCGGGCTCTCCCCCGGCACTTGCGAAGTTGTCAATTGTAACGATCCTTGCCAGGAGCCTGGCGAGACCCGCCCAGGAGACCATTTCCATGAGCCACTCCGTCATTCTTGCCGCTCGCCGCACCCCCATCGGCCGATTTATGGGAGGACTCAGCCGCGTGCCATCGCCCCAGCTGGGCGCCATGGTGATCGAAGCAGTGCTTGAACAGGCTGCAGCCGCTGATCGAATTGATGAGTGCATCATGGGCTGCGTTCTGCAGGCTGGGCTGGGCCAGAACCCCGCTCGACAGGCCGGCTTGAAAGCTGGACTTCCTCCCTCACTCAGTGCCCAAACGATCAACAAGGTATGTGGATCAGGATTGCAGAGCGTGATGCTGGCGGATCAGTCGATTCGAGCCGGTGACAACGCGGTTGTCATTGCAGGTGGATTCGAGAACATGTCAGCAGCACCTCACCTGACTCATGTCAGAGCCGGTTTGAAATTCGGAGATGGCGCGCTGATCGATCACATGGCTCATGATGGATTGACCTGTGCATTTGAGGAATGGGGAATGGGCTTCGCGGCGGAGCATACGGCCGACAAGGTTGGCATCAGCCGCAAAGACATGGATGCCTTCTCCGCGCGTTCACACCAACGGGCTGCCCATGCGACGGAAGAAGGATGGTTTGCTGATGAAATCCTGCCGCTGGAAGCCAAGTCGATCAAGCAAAAGGCTGACGTGACACAAGACGAGGGAATCCGAGGAGATTCAACCGCCGAGGGATTGGGGAAGTTGCGTCCTGCGTTTAAGAAGGACGGCGTGGTGACCGCGGGTAACGCTTCCCAGATCAGTGATGGTGCAGCGGCTGTCGTGGTTGCCAGCGATGAAGCTGCCCAGGAACTGGGGACCACACCGATGGCACGTATTGTCGGGACCCATACCCAAGGGGTAGAGCCCAAGAACCTCTTCGAAGCGCCGGGCCTTGGTATCGAGGCGTTGCTGGCACGACATGACCTGTCCGCCGACGACATCGACCTCTACGAGATCAACGAAGCATTTGCTGCCCAGGCACTGGCGAACATCCGTTACCTGGGGCTTGACGAAGACAAGGTGAATATCTGCGGAGGCGGCATCGCACTGGGACACCCCATCGGCGGATCAGGTGCTCGTGTGCTGACCACGCTGCTCTACCAGATGCAACGCGTCAATGCGAAGCGAGGAATCGCGAGCTTGTGTCTGGGTGGCGGGAACGCGGTATCAATGCTCTTGGAACGTGACTGACACCTGTCAACCAATCGGAATCGTCAGTATCGGCGCGTTCAAACTGTTGTCGTCGGAGCTCATTTGGAGATTGAGCAACTCGACGGCCAGCGTGAAGGTTCGTTTCGATGCCAGTTCACGATCATCGATGTAGAACCAGTAGCCACGACAACGAACGGCGATCCACGCATTCTTGGGCGGCGATGGCGAATCATGTACGTGCAGGGCAACGTCCAGGAATTCTTGCACCATCATCGGATAGGTGTTCGGAGCTAATGTCGGCAGGGCACGCTGACTATCCGAGTCCTTCAAGGGGATCTCGACAGCGAGACTCAACAGGTTCATGACACCATAGAAAGATCGCATCCGAACGCGCACGCTGTCGGTGGGTTCGGTAGGCGGATCCTGGAATTTCAGATCACTCAGCCAATAGAACGGTTCATTTGGATCGAGTTGAAGCAGTTTCATGACCAGCTGACCAGCTTCGGTTGCTTGCCCGCTCTTTGAGATCCACATCACCGGCTCCAACTCGTAGGTGTGGAGTGCCCAGGCATCACTATTTTCGTCCGTTGGCCGCCAACGTTTCCCACTCTGAATGGCTGCAAGATAGTCTGAGGGTTCCAGGGTTTCTTTGCTGACGGAGCCGTCGAAGTCGTCATAGGCCTTCAGGAAACCACAGACAATGTCACTGTCTTCTTCGAGCGTATGTATGGCTCGCAGCAGTTCACCAAAGGCGGGATCGCCTCCGCGGGCTGGTAATGTTCCGGCACCGGTGTAGCTGCGTACGCCATTGACGTTGTCTACCAGCAGCGCAAAGAGGTAATCAAGTCGGTATCCCGCGCTCGACAGGTAGGCAATCACCTTTGGATCGATTGAGCCCAGCAACTGCTTGGCGAGCTCTTCGCCTTGTCGAGGCGTGATCGATATCGTCGGGTTATCCCGGAACGCCAATGATCCTTCAACCCCCCAACTTGCGGGGCCAGGGATACCCCTGGACCAGCCTACTTCTCCAGACCCGCCCGTCGTTGTTTCAAACTGGGTGTTGATACTGGAGACGGTGACGAACTGAGGCGCCTCGGCATAGCGCATACGCACGATGTTGAGAAGCAGCTCTTCGTTCATGACTTGACGAACCGCTTTGTTGTAGTCGATATGCGAGTTGATAATGAGATCGGGCCCATTGGTACATCCGCCTGGGATCATCATCACCAAGACGAGTGATAGTGGGCCGATCAGTCGGGTGCTTAGCATGGCATGCTCCTCAGCGGGCATAGTACCCAGAGCCGTCGTTCATGCAGGGCAGTCGCATTCTGCGGGCTCGTGCAGGGTGCAGTACCTTCCCCATCATGTCCATTCGACGCCCCAGGTTACTGACTATGGTTGGCCCAGGTCTACTCGTCGCTGCGACCGGCGTTGGTGCTGGCGACCTTGCAACCGCGGGATTTGCCGGTTCAAAATTGGGCGTCATCGTGCTGTGGGCCGTGGTCCTTGGCGCCGCTATGAAGTTTGTCTTGAACGAGGGGCTGGCGCGTTGGCAATTGGCGACAGAGACCACCCTGCTGGAAGGTGTTACGAAAAGAATCGGGCGATGGGCGATGGTGATCTTCTTGATCTACCTGATTCCCTTTAGCTTTTTCGTCGGAGGTGCGTTGATCTCCGCAACAGGTGTCGCGACCTATTCCATCATCGGATGGCCTGGAGATCCGTTGGTTGCCAAGCTGGTCTGGGGCGGCGTGGGAAGTCTCATTGCCACTGTGTTGGTATTGAAGGGTGGCTTTCAAGTCTTCGAGCGTGTCATGGCAGTGGGCATCGTGATCATGTTCGTGGCCGTTGTGTGGACCGCTGTCATGTTGGGCATCGACGCCCAGGCCATGCTGCAGGGCTTGCTTCCCAGTCATCCTGGGAAAGGCGAACCACTGGATTGGACCATTGGACTGATCGGGGGCGTGGGTGGCACTGTCACGGTGCTGTGCTATGGCTATTGGATTAACCAAGCGGGTCGACGAGGTATGAACGAGATGGGGACCTGCCGACTGGACTTGGCCGTGGCCTATATTGCGACCGCGATCTTTGGGGTTGCCATGCTCGTGATTGCCAGTGGTGTCGAGATCGAAGGTCGTGGTACAGAACTGCTCGTCAAACTTTCCAGTCGCTTGCATGACACGCTGGGCCCGACGGGCGAACTTATTTTCCTCGTGGGCGCTTGGGCTGCGATTGCGAGTAGTTTGCTGGGTGTCTGGCAGTCGATCCCAATGCTCTTTACCGATGCCTGGCGTGCCGCTTGGAACCAGCAGCGCCTGACGCCAACACACATGCCACGCACGTGGACCTACCGCATCTTTTTACTATCGCTCGCGAGCATGCCCATGATCCAAGCGGGTTTCGGATTTGCGGCGGTGCAGCGTGCCTACGCCATGGTTGGAGCCTTCTTCCTACCACTGCTGGCGATCGTCCTGTTGTTTCTCAATCGCCGTCGATTTATCCGTCAGGCGTCTAATCGGCCATGGACGGACGTGGCGCTCCTCGCCGTCTTAGTGTTCTTTGCATGGGCCGCAATTGAGAAGACCCTGGGCTGATCAATCCCCGATGTCTTCTGCCCAGAGATCCGGCTTTTCTTGCTGAAGACGTTCCATCAGCTTGACGCATCGATCGCAGTCAGCATGCACGAGCTCGATGCCGGCATCCTCGAGCCAGGATTCAGCGCCTTGGAAAGTTCGACTTTCGCCAATGATCACGCGCGGAATTCGATAGAGCACGGCCGTTCCAGTGCACATCGGACATGGACTGAGCGTGGTCACGAGTGTCAGAGTGTCCCAATCACGTCGCCGCCCGGCGTTCCGGAGGCAGGACATTTCTCCATGTGCTGTCGGATCGCCTGATTGCACCCGCTCGTTATGTCCTCGGGCAATGATGTCCCCCCGCGCATCGACGAGCACGGCGCCAATGGGAATACCACCTTCCGACCAGGATTTTTCAGCCTGCTCTATTGCGGCGTCCAGCCAAGGCCGCCATTCGGCGGACGGGGGTGTCACGAACCCGTTTCCGCCGAGACCTGTTGCTGCTCGGCGGTTGATTGCTGGAGTTGTTGTTCGTTGAATCGCCAGCGATTGGAGCCCACGACATGCCAGGGTTGGAACGGATAGGACCGAAGTTCCAAGGTGACCAATTGATTCGGTGCAGTGCCGCGTGGCACGGACAAGTCGACCATCGCCTTGAGCCCAAAGAGCCGGACAGATCGGATTGCGATGCCATCGGTGTTCATGGGCATGCTCGCGTGTCCGTCCTTCTGCAATTGTTCAGCAACAGCTGCATGAGCGCCATTCCCCATGCTTGGGGGCAGGCTGAACATGATGGGCTTCTCCTGGGTTCGGAAATCCTCCCGGGCCACACACCACTCGATGGCAGTGGCGATCACTTCCGGGACAGGGGCTTCGATGGCTTCTGCAACGGGTGAGGTGCCTTCCAGCGGAGGATAGGCGGCATAGTTGGCACAGCCAGCTACGAAGGCAGTGCTCATGATCACGGCGATGGATCGATATCGAAACATGGCGACGCTCCCTCTGGAATACCCGCCCATGGCGGAACTTTAGGAGTGTATCAGCCGCCAAGGTTCGGCCTGCACGTCTATACTTGACCACGACTTATGCACCATCGTGTCGTCATCGGAATCACAGGCGCCTCTGGGGCCGCCTACACCATTCGCCTCATGGAACTCTTGGGGCAGCAGGGTGTGGAAGTCCACGTGGCGGCTAGCGCCATGGGCCGCCGCCTGCTCTTCGAGGAGTTGGATATCCGCCATCTGACGGGCGAGGACCTGGTTGGTCCGGAGCTTGCAGACCAAATCGTGGTCCATACGTCGAACGATTTTGGGGCCACCATCGCCTCGGGCACCTTTCAGCATGATGGCATGGTGGTTCTTCCCTGCTCGAGCAATACCCTGAATGCCATGGCAGCCGGCCTGACAGGCACGCTTGTCCAGCGGGCTGCGGCTGTATGCCTCAAGGAACGCCGGAAGCTCGTGATCGCTCACCGTGAATCTCCCCTGAGCCCGATCGACATCGAGAGCATGGCTAAGCTGAATCGAGCAGGGGCGATCATCGCCCCGTTGGCACCGGGCTTCTACATGCTGCCGAAGACAGTGGATGATCTCGTCGACTTCATGGTCGGACGGTTGATGGACCAGTTGGGATATGACCACGATCTGCCGGTTCGCTGGACTGGTACAACGTCGCAGGAAACGATCAACCCTGTGGGTTCACCGCATCCTCAATCCGAAGCGTGACGGTTCCGGCCGGAGGATTGACCAAGAGAACCTGGTCGCCTGCCTCCAGCCCAGTGGCAACTTCAGCAAACAGCTCGGAATGCCGGTCAACCTTGACAGCGTGTTCCACGTAGCCATTTCCGTTGAGCTTGTATACGAAGACATGGCGACCACGACGATGGATGGCCTGGACGGGAACGAACAGGACACCTTCGACGGTATCCACGTGAATGTTGGCCTTCACTCTCATCGAGGGCTTGAGTGGCAGACCATGATCATCATCGATCGCAATTTGGACTCGGTAATCACGTCGGTTGGGATCGCGCCAGCCACCATCTTCAGCCAGCACGCTGACACCGAGGACCTCGCCTTCGATGATCGCATCAGGGATGGCATCCGTGTTAATGATCACGGGTTGCCCCTGCTCAATGAGCCCGGACAATGCTTCGTTCACCTTCACAGCGGCTGACATTCGCTCTGTATTGGGCAGGACGATGATCAATTGATTTCGGTGAAGGTTGGTTCCGACCTGCAGCGGCGGCTGGTCATCCCATCCCCTTCGGTTGACTGTTGAACCGTAGACCACCATGCCATCTGCGGGGGCAAGGACCTCGCATCGTGTCAATTGGAGCTGCCATTTTTGCAATCGTTCCTGCTTGGACTCCAGGGTTTGCTGGGCCGCATCGACGTTGTCTTTGGCGCTCCGAACCTCGGCATCAGTTCGCTTACGAACACGTGCCATCTCGGCAATCGCTTGGTCTTGATCGGATTCCTTCTGGAGTTTCTCTTTGAAGTAGGTGTACTTCTCGTACATCTCCTTGGAGAGCGTGGCCCGGGACAACTCGGCCTCCGCCTTGATCATCGCAATTTCATCTTTCTCCAGTTCGTCTTGGGAGATGAAATTCTTTTCCCGAAGCTCAATTGACTTATCGTGTTTTTCCTTCAGCCGCTTGTAGTCCTTTTGCGCTGTCCGGACGGACAGTTCATTCTGTTCGCGGGCAGTTCGAACCTCGCCTTCCTGCCAAGCCTTGAGCGCCAACTCGGCCTGATCAACGGCTACCTGGGATTTCTGGAGGCTGGACTCGCGGAGTTCCTTGGCAATTTCAAAGGAGGCTTGGCGATTGCGGAGCGTGTTCTCGGCTGCGACCACATCTTCTTCGATGTTCTGAATTCGTTCACGGACGCCTTCGTCGTCGAGGCGAAACAATAAGTCGCCTTTGGTGACGTTGGTGCCTTCGCCAATGATCTCCGTGATGGTCGCTTCGCCTTCGAGCTCGCAGCGGATCTCCACCTGCTCCAGGGCCGCCAACTCGCCCGAGGCCGGAATCGTCACTTCGAAGCTGCCCTGCTCCACTTGGTACAGGTCGGAGGGGCCGATGATGTCCGCCTGCCCCCCACCATCAGCCACCATCCAGGCAGCTCCGAGCATGATCAACGCCGCTCCGGACGCAATCAGCACTCCAGTGCTGGTGAGGGCTCGCCGTCGACGCCAGGATGGACGATTCAAGGGGGTCATGGGGAGATGTTTATTCAAGCAGGTGGCTCGCCGTAAGACAAGTCCTCAGTGGGTTTCATTTTCATTCCTGGCAAGGTTTCCATCATGCCATCGGCCCGGATTCGGAGCTGACCACTGGTTAAGAGGTATTGGAGGATCGATATCTGGAGGTTGCGGAAGGCCCTCGCTCGTCCATCCTCGGCTCTTTGGAGATTCTGGATGGCCGTCAATTGGTCAAGAACCGTCACGGCATCCGTATCGGCATTATTGGATTCAACAGCTAACGCGGCAATTTCGACGTTTCTTTTCTGGATATCCAAATCGAAGAGGTTGGCATCGATATCGCGGACGGAGGTGCGGATTTCTACAGCGGCCGTATCGAATTCCTGGGAAAGCTGTAGCCGTTCCCGTTCGAGAAGTACCTGGACTTCACGTACCTGGAGCTTCTCGATTTCTCGATCCAGGGGAATGCCCAGGTTGATGCCGACGTTGAAGTCCGTATCTTCGAACTCGGGCACGAAACTGCTATTGCCCTCTTCGTCGAGCTCTGAAGGGATGGCAACACTGCTGACAATTCCCAGGTCGGGAAGCAGCTGGTTCCTGGCATTTCGAAGCTGTCGTTCACGGTCAACCACCTTGTCCCGCAGGGTCTGCAGATCCAGCCGTCTCGCCAATCCTGAAGAGATCGCCTCTGTCATCGAAACATTTGGGGGATCGATGGCGAAGGCGACATGGTGGATGCGGAGATCCTCCTCAATGGGCCAGTTGATCTTGACCTTGAACAAATCAAGAGAAAGACGATAGGCCTCCCATCGCTTGGCTTGGCTGGATTGTTCCTGCAAGGCTTGGTTTTCCGCCAGGGCAGCCTCGCTCAGTTTCCTGCGGCCCGCTTGGTACAAAGCCTGTTCTCGAACCGCTACTTGCTTGGAGAGGAGTACGCTGCTTTGTCCAATCGCAATTGATTGTCTTTGGACGAGCAGGTCCAGGTAATCGCTGACGATTTCAAAGAAATACCGACGACGGAAGTCTTCGAAAGATCGGGCTGCGTACGTCAGGTCTCGTTCCGCCTGGATGAGATTCTCTTGGGCGATGGGACCGGCATTGCGGAGCAATGGAATTTCAGCGCCCAGGACGATGGTTCCAGATGAGAGTGAATCCAAAGAACCGTCATTGACGGAATCGTGCAGAGTCTTAGCGAATGATGCGAGGTATTGCGCGGAAATTTCTCCGCCATATGGAAGGCGTTGGGTAACGGTGAACTCATTGACGATGTTCATCGATGTCGTATAGAGCCCGGCGTTTCCAGCGCCATTGACGTCGAAGCCCACCGTGTCAAAGAAGCGAGGCCCCCAGAGATGTCGTTCCTTGAGCAGTTGGAGGCATTCAATGACATAGGACTCTTCGGCGTACTGGTATTCACGGCCATGTTGGGTGGCCCAATCCAGTGCTTGGGCCAAAGTCATAACCGGGCTTTCGGAATTCTCTGCTTGGAGGGCCTGGAGCCGCTCAATCACAACCGTCAGGTCGTCTGTAGATGAAGACGCGAATTCGAACGAACTGCCAGGTGGGTTGTAGGTCGGCGGTTCTGGTGCATCGAGGGTTCCGTTGGAGAGTGTCTGGTCAGCCCACCCCTGAGGTGCGGGCACGGCATCACCGGCAACATCTCCGGTGGAATCATCGAGAAGGGCAGCAACTCGATCATCGATCTGGCTGAACGATCTGTAGCAGCCTCCAAGCATGCAGGTCATGGCCAGGCCTGCTGGCAGGAGCAGACTGATCTTGGCAAGTCGGCGTACTCGGAGTGGCGTTGGGCTCATGCGTCGGTGCTCTATCTGGTCCCATTCTATTCACCCGGCGTCAAATAGCGCGTTGACAACTCGTTGATGGCTGCTTTGAGGAGGAACGACGCCACTTCTGTGCTATATACGTGGTACGGCAACACTATGACCGAGCAGAAGAACACGCTTTTCGATCGACCTGGCGGCTACGCCATGCCAACCGGAGCCGCAGAGGCTCACCGGGCCGCAGCCCAATCGACCGAGCAGATCGTTCTTCCGGGCGATAACGAACCAAGTTATGAGCCATCGAGCGCTCTCGTCGAGCCACGTTTCACGGCCTCGGATCCGGATACCCGGGTCTACCTTGGCGATTGTCGCGATGTGCTGCCAAACTTGCCTGAGCATGGCGCTGTTGATCTCGTCTTCGCAGATCCACCGTTCAATTGGGATGTTCCCTACGACGGCTGGAAGGACGATATGTCACGCCCTCAGTATGAACGCTTCACCTACGACTGGCTGGATGCCTGTATCGATGTTCTGTCTCCAACCGGGAGCCTCTGGATCAACATCCCAGATGACACGGTTGCCGAGATCGTGCTCCATCTCAAGCGACGGGGCATGACCATGGTGAATTGGTGTGTTTGGCATTTCAGGTTTGGGCAGTGTCGCCACTCCTCCTTCATCCTGAGCAAGGTTCACGTGCTCTACTTTGCGAAGTGTCCCGATCAACGCACCTGGAATCCCGACGAGATTCTCGAGCAATCAGATCGCGCAAGCATCTACAACGATGCTCGGACCATGTCCAAGGAGACCAACAAGGGGATGCGTGTTCCTATGGATGTCTGGTACGGACCCTTCCTGGGGCGCATTCAGGGGAACAACAAGGAACGACGCCACGGACATCACAACCAGATTCCCGAGGCCTACATGGAACGGATCATCCGCTCTTGTTCCAATCCCGGCGACCTCGTACTGGATCCGTTCCTTGGTAGTGGAACGACTTCGACTGTTGCACGGTCCCTGGATCGTCGCAGCATTGGTGTGGAGTATTCCGAAGTGAATGCGTCGAGCGCTTGGGAGCGGATTACGGAAGTTGGCATGGTCAGGACTGGTACGATTGGAGCTTCATCGGCGATACACGCAAAACGTGGCGCTGGGAAGGGACCAAAGGCCTCGTAGTGAGCGTCGATCTGCAGCACCCTGAAGACACGGCCAAGCTGTTTCGGCAGGCGGCTGAAATCCTGCGTGACGATCCACGCAGGACAGGCTCGGTTGTGCGCTTGCCCGCCAGTGGGCAGCTCTTAATCAGCGGCGATCTGCATGATCAGGTTGTACATTTGGACAAGATTCGCGCGATGGCCGACTTGGGATCCGGACAAGATCGACATGTCATCTTGCAGGAGCTCATCCATGGTCCACACCTCACGCACGGTTGCGACCTGTCCTACCGTATGCTCGCAAAGGCGGCCCAGGACATCATTTCTTTTCCCGGGCAGGTGCACGTCATGCTGGGAAATCATGAGTTGGCCCAGATGACACGTTCCGGCGTCAGCAAGGGTGGGGGGAACAGCGTCGAACTGTTCAACGATGGCTTAGGCATGGTCTTTGGCACCGAGTGGACGGTGGTCGCCGAGGCCATCGATCAGTTCATCGATTCACTTCCCTTGGCCGTCGTGACCGACACAGGCCTGTTCTGTAGCCACTCGCTCCCCGCGATCAATGTCATGGAACGCTTTGATGCCTCCGTGCTCGATCGAACACCCACAACGGAGGATCGATTGGGACCCTGGGGGGCTGCCTACCTCATGGTTTGGGGCCGGATGTTCACAGCGGCTCACCTGGAGACATTGGCCGAGAAGTGGAACGTTTCGCTGTTCTGCGTTGGTCATGCGTGGGTCGAAATGGGCGTTGAATCACCGTTTCCAAGCATTATTGCGATCAACAGTGATCACGAACGAGGCGCGGTGATTCCTTGGGATCTTGCCGGTACACCGACGGCAGAGCAGATGGTCGGCTCCGCACGTTTTCTTCAGGCCATCGGGAGCCCTGCAGCGTGACGGGTTTGGCTCCGGCCGTCTTGGCGATGGAAGTTTCACAGCGCAACGGGGGCGTTGCTGTCCGTTGTCCTGATGGCCGTGTGGCAGCGCATCGCTTAACGTCATCCACACGACGTGGGGATGCTCTGATGCCGGCAATCGAGTTGTTGTTGGGTGAGAACGGGATTGAGCCAGCATCGCTCTCGGGTATTGGCGTCTCCATCGGACCGGGGGGATTCACCGGTCTTCGCATCGGAATTGCCGCGGCCAAGATGCTTGGCTGGGCATTAGATATTCCGATTGCTGGCATTCCGACAGCCCTGCTAGCAGCAGAGGCAGACACCCAGGCTCAATCACCATTTGCCGTGGCACTCGCGGGCAAGGAGGACACCTGCTGGCTCAGTTTGATCGAGGGGGACCCGGGCCAGCGACGCCTGGTCGAGGGCCCTGGGGCGGGTCAACTGGTTGATGTGAGGTCATTCAAATCAAGCCTTGAGAATGCAACCTGCTTGCTGGCTGACGAACATCTTCCAGCACCCATGGCAATTCCGGGCCTCCCATGTCGACAGCCGGATTTCGATCCCACAACCCTCCTGGAGATCACGGAGCGGTTCCTGGCGGCAGGCGAGATCACGGATCCCCTGGATCTTCTTCCGATCTATCCACGTGATCCGGAGGCTGTCAGACTCTGGGATGCCAGGGAGTCATAGGCCCTCCGAGAGTGACGGGGTCTGGGGCCGCCGATATTCATCATTTCTTTCGGACAAATCGCAATCCCGCATGGCTTTTTCCAACTCCGTGCGGGATCGACGGTTCGGGCTGCTTGTGGGCCTTATGAGCACCACTTGGGGCAAACAGTTCTCATCAGTTGTTGGACTGGGCTGAACAGACCTCCTTGATTGGCCGATTGACCCATTGACCCGGCTTGGAGGCCCTACGGGGCAGGACTCCCAACACCGGCGATTGCGATCCGGGAGCGGAAAGAAAGGAACGAGACCGATGGAACCTCTGCAACGACTCATTCAGGATGCGGTTCATGGCGAGATCAAAGCGGATCGAGCCTGCCTGCTGATTTTGGGTTCAGACAATGACCTTCGCAGTTGCCTGGTGAATACGATCGAATCGGCAGGTCATGTTTGTCTCGTGACAGATTCCATTGAGGAAGCCAGGAGCCTTCTTCAGGCTCATGACGCCATCGATGCCATGCTGCTCGACGGTGCCACCGGCGATCGAGACACCCTTCGTTTGATCCGAGAAGCCCAGTCCATGCGATCGTGGGTCCGGGCCATCGTTTGGTCAGGTTCCCTTGATCCGTCCCTGACTGTCGAGGCGATCCGGGAAGGCGCCTCAGATTTTCTCGTTCTGCCTGCTGACTCAGATCGGCTGGAAACACGTCTTGAGCAATTGCTTGAACGCGTCCGTGCCGCTCGAGACAGTGAACGCCGAATGACCAACTTGCTGGATACGTGTCGCGATCTCACAGAGTCTCGCGACGAGATGTCTGAACAAGTGGACGTCCTCTGTAATGATCTTGCCTCGGCGTACCGTTCCATGCGTGACCAGATGTCTGATGCTGTCATCGTGAGTGAATTCAAGACGCTTATCAGTCAGGAACTCGATGTCGAAGACATGCTTCGGACGGCACTGGAATACATGCTCCGTCGCTTAGGTCCCACCAATGCGGTGGTCTATCTGCCGGAAGCACCGGGTCGTTTCGGGATCGGCGCCTATGTGAACTATGACATGACCGACCAAGACCCCCTGCCACTCTATCGCGCGTTGGGCGAAACAATTTGCCAATCACTTCAGAACGAGTCTGGCCTGATCCGTTACGAGGATGGCGAGGCTTGGGCGCGAGCCAATCAACTTGATGCCGATGTTCTTTCCGACTCGCAGGTCATCGCATTTGCCTGTCGTTGTCGAGGTGAAACATTAGCCATCATGACCTTCTTCCGCGCGGAGCCCTTTGAGGATTCGACGGCAGCCATGCTGGATAGCCTTCGAAATGAACTTGGCGAACAACTGGGGCGAATCGTTCGGATTCACCGACGTGGTCACGATGAATGGCCGCGTGAGGAGCCCGGCGACAACGGCAAGGGATTGGATTTCGATCAACCCGACGACAGCTCCGAGTGGGGAGACCTGGCGGCCTAAGGGGCAGAAGCCGCCAGGCTTCATGAAGATTTGGAGGGGATCACCCGCTCGATCGGTGGATCGAGCGGGTGCCGTTTTTGGAGCTCAGTGAATCGTCTCAACGCCGAGCATTACGGCGGTTTGACTTGGGCGCAACAACTGTGGCGGCTTCGCGGCCTGAGAGCCGGATGCGATCGGCCCCACCCAGCACCTTATCAAGGTCCCGAAGAACATCTTGACGGGGAATGACTCGAAGGCCTGTCTTCATTCTGACAGTTCCTTCGGGGCGAAGAAGCCGAAGGTAGACCGCTGCCGGATGTGATCCATCAGTCGTTCGAGCGGCACCAGCTTGCTTGATGACTCCAGCGGCCATTTGGACACGTTGCTCCAGGCTGATACCTTCATCCGGATAGAGATCAAGCTCGACGCACTCAGTGAGAAAGTGGCTGGCCTGATCCGGTGTGTAGAGTCGCTCGATAATCAACTGGGTTTCCCCATTGCGTTCATCGACCCGCGCCGAGGCGAGCACGACCGAGTTGACCTGCACCATGTCACCGTAGGCAGCAAATGTTTCAGCAAATATCACGGCTTCGATGCTGCCCAATCGGTCCTGGAGTTCCACCACAGCCATTCGACTGCCTGCTGAGCGACCCTTGTTGACCGTGATGTGTCGCACTTGGGAGATGAGGCCAGCAACGATGACTGGTGTGCCGGGCTTGCGGAGTTCAAGATCTCCCAGCGTGGCCGAGATGTACGGACGCAACTGGTTGGCATATTCATCCGTTGGATGACCCGAGACATGGAAACCAAGAACTTCACGTTCATATCCAAGGGTTTCCAGTCGGCTCCATGGTGGGATGGAGGGTAATGCTGTTGATGGGGCCGAGTGATCGTCCACTGGCGACGCATCGCTTCCGCCAAAGAGATTCCCCTGCCCCTGCTCGCGATCCCGGGCTTCCCGCTGACCATGTTTGAGCGCGGCATCCAGGGCAGCCACCATCGGGGCCCGCTGCTCACCGCCATGCAGTGAGTCCATGGCTCCACTCTTGACGAGCGATTCGAGGGTCGCCCGATTCACGGCACGCGGAGGTACCGTGGCGCAGAGATCATGCAAGGAGTGGAAGGTTTGGGTCTTTCTTGCCTCGATGATCGCGTCGATAGCAGCCCGGCCGACCCCCTTGATTGCCGAAAGACCAAAGCGGATACGGCCGTGCGTGGCATCATGTGGTTCATCGGGTTCATAGACCACGGTGAACGTTGCATCAGACTCATTGATATCAGGCGGACGAACTTCAATACCAACGTGCGGGGCATTCTCGGCATGATCCGGGAGCCGCACCAACCGGCATTCCTCAAGGTATGGGGCCCAGTCCTCGGTTTTCTTGGCCTGTGATTCATATGTCAAGACCGCCGCCATGTACTGGATTGGGAAGTACGTCTTGAGATACGCAGTTTGGTAGGCAATGATGGCATAGCCGGTGGAATGAGATTTATTAAATCCGTAATCGGCAAAATTCAGAACAAGATCAAAGAGCCGTTCTGCTTCTCGTTCGGTCATCCCCTTGGCAACGGATCCTTCCAAGAACTTTTCCCGGTTGGCATCGATGATTGAATGCTTCTTCTTGCTGATGGCCTTGATTAGGGTGTAGGCATCGCGAAGCGGAACGCCTCCCAGTTGATGCACGATCTGCATCACCTGCTCCTGGTAGACCATGATGCCATAGGTTTCTGCAGTGAGATCATCAACAATGTCCTGGACGGATGGGACACCTGTCGCGCCATGCTTCCGTGCGCAATACTCATCGATCAGCTCCATGGGACCCGGTCGATACAAGGCATTCGCGGCAATCAGATCCTCAAGGCGGTCTGGTTTCATCTTCTGCAAAAGTTGTCGCATGCCTCCAGATTCAAACTGGAAGACACCGGCGGTTTCACCTCGGCGGAAGAGATCAAACACGACATCATCATCAAACGTGAGCCGGTCGAGGTCGAGTGGATGTGGACCCTCGCCGGGGTTTCGACCAACGGCACGCCAGATCGAGTCTTCGTCAAGCGTGTGCTTGACATGATGTTGCGCCAGTTCCAATGTGGAGAGCGTGCGGAGTCCAAGGAAATCCATCTTGAGCAGCCCAACACGCTCACAGGTGGGACCATCCCACTGGGTCACGATGTCATCCGATCCAGAGGCTTTGCAGAGCGGAACGATTTGATCAAGTGGCTGAGTTGCTACCACTACCCCTGCTGCATGGACGCCACTGTGTCGAGCGTGATCCTCCAACTGGTTGGCAGCGTCAAAAACGGCTTGTGATGTTGGATTGCTGTCGTATTCACGCTTGAAGTCGTCCGACTTCTGCAGTGACTCGTCAATGGTGATGTTGAGCTCGCCCGGCACGAGGTTCGCGAGTCGCTGTCCTTCTTGCGGCAAAAGCCCATGTACGCGAGCGACATCCTTGATCGCGGCTCGAGCCTTCAGTCGGCCAAACGTAATGATTTGGGCGACATGGCCGTACTTCTCCAGGACATATCGAATGACTTCGGCACGCCCATCCTGGCAGATGTCGACATCGATATCGGGGTACTCGCTCCGATCCGGATCCGTAAAACGTTCAAACAAGAGTCCGTAACGGACCGGGCAGGCATTGGAGAGCCCCAGTACATAGCCGACCATAGTGCCAACGCCACTGCCACGGGCGCTGGCAGGAATACCTCGTTGACGAGCCCAGGTCACGAAATCCCAGACGATCAGAAAATAGGCGCTGATGAACTTGTCGGAGAGGATCTTCAATTCCCGATCACAACGAGCTTGTATTTCAGGCGTGACACCATCGTGTCCATAACGCCATATCAGACCTGCTTCGCAAAGCCTGCGCAGGGCTTGGTCACAATCCGACTCCAGCACCTTCTTATCTACCTGGCTGTCCGTTTCGGCATCCCAGGGATGCAGTTCGAACCGGTCACACCAAGCATTGAACCAATCCGTCAGATCACCACCCTCGTAGGTGGGCGATTCTGTTGGACCGGATACACGGACCACCGGGGCATGGTTGGTCTCGAAGTCGATGTCGACATTGCACCGGTTGGCGATCCGAACCGTATTGTCCACTGCTTCAGGGAGATCCTCGAACAACGCCCGCATTTCCTCAGGAGATTTGAGATAGAGCTCCTGGGGATACAGCAGCCGTGAGGTGTCATCACGGGTGCGACCCATCGAGATACAGCAGAGCGTGTCATGGGTTTCATGATCTTCACGATTCAGAAAATGCACATCGTTATCACAGACGAGGGGAAGGTTGAGCTCCTTCGCGAGCCGGACCAGGTGCGGATTGATGGCATCCTGATCTGCAACGCCGTTGCGTTGGATCTCGATGTAGAAGCAGGGTTCCCCAGCG
This sequence comes from Planctomycetota bacterium, assembly GCA_036339555.1. Classification (GTDB taxonomy): domain Bacteria; phylum Planctomycetota; class Phycisphaerae; order Phycisphaerales; family SM1A02; genus UBA1668. Next base: position 8,409 of record JAYZAT010000097.1, on the reverse strand, counting down.
TCGTTGGTTCCAAACGTGTCACGATGCCAGCACGCTTCTTCAACGGCTGCTTCCCAGTGGGAGTCTGAGCCAGTGCGCTCAAATTGAACAAGGTGATGAGCAATGGAACTCCCGAGGTGTCCGTTGATCGCAATGAGTCCATCACCCCACTGCCCGAGAGTCTCGGCGTCCATTCTTGGACGGTGGTAGAAACCATTGGCATAGGCATCGGAACTCAACTGGACCAAGTGAGACCAGCCCTCGACGGTTTCCGCAAGTAAGACGAGGTGATACCCCCCATCCTTGCCGCCCGTCTTCGTGCGATTTCGACGGTCACCGGGGGCCACGTAGGCTTCGATGCCAAGGATGGGTTTGATGCCCGCGGCTCGCGCTTCACGGTGGAACTCTGCACAGCCGTACAGGTTGCCGTGATCTGTGATGGCAACAGCGTCCATGCCGAGCTCACCCACACGTTTCATGAGCGGGCGTATCCGGTTCCCGCCATCCAGGAGCGAGTATTCCGTATGGAGGTGGAGGTGGACGAATCCGTCGGTGGCTTCAGTGCTCATGGTCGTTGCGGCATCCTGCTCGTGTTAACCGATCATACCTCGCTCTACTTTGTCAGCCAGCGTGTTCTATCGAGGAGGTGGTATGTGTGTGGACCAGTCCCTCAGTTGGGTATGATCTGTGGATGGCAGATGGACCACGAGGGACCGGACCAGATGTCGATGGGCCTCCCATCGGAGGACCACGTATCCGGTTTGTGAACCTGGGTGGCGACCGAATGGCAGAAGCTTTCCAGGCCGCTCGAGGTCAACCGAACTGGGCTGTGCGGATTGCCGTGCTGACATTCCTCCTGATCGTTGGTATTCCAATCCTGTTGCTGTTACTTGTCGCAGGGCTGGCGGCCGCGGTGGTCTTTGCAATCCTCTCCACGCTCAACTGGATATTTTCCGGTTTTCGGAGCACCAAGCCGACTGATGACGGACGTCGAAACGTTCGCATCATCGATCGAGATTAGTTTTCAGGTCCTTGCAGGACCCGTCTTCATCAAGAAACAGGTTGATCCCGTGTTTCATGCTCGATGAGATCGAGTAGATCCCGGCGGAGCCTGGAGGTGATAGTGCCGACCGTCCCATCGGCAATGGGACGTGACTCGACGCTTTCGGCTTCATCTTCTCCCCGAGTTCGAAAACGAAGCCCCCGAACGGGAAGGATCTGCCAACTGGAGTTCGTCAGGAAGGCCTCCTCGGCAGCGAGAAGATCTTTCGGCTCGAGCGTCACGACCTCGACATCGATGCCAGCAACTCCGGCACACTCCATCACGGCAGCCCGGGTGATCCCGGGCAGGACAGGTGGTGGTTCGGCCCCCTCGGGTTCATCGCCTCGGGCAGGCGGTGTCTGCAAGACACCGTCTCGCACGATGAACAAGTTGCTCACGCACCCTCCCGTGAGATTCGCGGCAGGATCCAGCCAGAGCGCTTCGCTGGCACCCATCAATCCAGCCACCTGGAGGGCATGGATCCGATTCCAGTAATCAAGTGTCTTGTGTCCAGCCATTGGCGTCCATGGATTGGCTCGACCAAGGGCAATGCTGACCTCGACACCCTGGGAAAAGAAGGCTGGCGGATAGGAGGTTGGGGGCTGCGCGACAACGAGCACAGTCGGATCAACGTGTCCATCCTCCGAAGCCTGGAGCATGTTGAGATTGCCACCGGTCACGGTCAGTCGAATACGCGCTTCGGCCATGGTGTTATGTGCGAGAAGACGTTCTGCGGCTTCTGCCAGTGGACCAGGCTGCAGTCGATTGGACATCAAGAGCGTCTTGGCGGAATCTACGAGCCGTTCTATGTGCTGTTCGACTCGAAAGATTTTCGCATTACGCGCAATCATCGTCTCGAAGACGCCTACCGCGTGCTGTAACCCGCTGTCGAATACCGAGATTCGTGCGTCGGATTCAGGTACGACTTCACCGTTGAGCCAGACATCCATGAGCTAACTGAGTCCTTCCACCCCGTGGGTCATTTCGCGAAGGTTACTCGCTCGACCATCCGCGTACGAGCAGCTTGCCGCCAGGCATCTCCTCGACTTCCAGGGTCATGACATTGCGGTTTTCAAGGGCAATGCGGACTTCGATCATGGGATCTTCCGTATCCTCGCCCTGGACTGTGACGATGGACAGGTTTTCACGGGGCGAATCGCACAGGGATTGGACCGATGTGATCACGGCATCCTGGATGACGGGGTCCCCCCAGCGGATGGATACCGGTGAATTGCCTGCACAGAGGTCAAAGATCAGGATCTCGATCTTGTTGGCGATCGCCTCCCTCGATTGGCGGTGAGACCATTGAGACCAACCAAGAATCATGAATGCGACCACGATGATGATCACGGGCATCAACGATCGTCGCTCACGGGCAGAGCTCCGCATCGGCTGGTCCGATCCAAGTTGGGGAGTCTCGAGGCTCAGGGAATCACTACTTGGTCGGCATAGAGCACATAGGAAGAATGCGTTGCGAACGGACGGTTCAACGCCATGACGATCTTTCTCGTAAAGGGGTATGGCACATTCGGCCGAGCATTCTCAATTTCCACAATTTCTGCACCGACTTGGTTGCCATGCTCATCAAAGAAGGTGATGGCGATGCCGATGTTCCGAATTTCAGGGCCCCCGTTGAGCACACTGCCCGAAATCGTCATCACCGAGTAGTCCAATTCCCGGTTGCTGGGAATGGTGACCGCTTGGATGCGACCGAAGCGGGAGGGACGATACTGGATTTCCTTGCCGTCTTCACCCTGTCGAGGCCCATAGAAGAAAGCGGATCTTGAGGTGTACACGTTCTGACCGATGGGACCGAAGCCTCGTTCGTCGTACATCCTCTCCAGTTCATTCTGATCCTTGGCAGCATCCATCCGTTGCCGGACTTCCTCGCGGGTTTTTCGTTTGGCTTCGTCCTGTTCGCGTTTCTCACGAAGTGCAGCTGCTCGCCCCTGCCGACGGGTTTCTTCCAGCATCTTGGTGTAGGCGGCATAGTCTGGACCATAGGTTTCATGATCAAGAATGAACTGTCGAAGTTCATCAAGTTGGTTCTGGAGACTGGAGGCGTTCAATTGGATTTGTGCGATCTCTCGTCTCAGGGAGAGCATGCTGCTGTAGGTATCCACAAGGACCTCCCAGAGCACCTCCGAGGGTGCTTGCTTCGAAAGTCCTTCGTCGCGAAGCCGTCGAACCGCTTCGTCCGTTCGATCCTGGGCTTGTTTCAGAGCCGATTCATGATCGTTCGAAGCATGTTCCACAGTGTCGGTAGTCGGCTGTGTTGCATTGGTATTTGAGACGCTATCGCCTGGGGCAATCCCGGCGGCAGTCCACAGGATGAAAATTAGGGCACTTGTCATGGTGAGCACTCGGGGAGCCTGGGATCAGATGCGATGACGCAATGGGGCAATGACCCCACACAGTATGCCCTTAGGAATGGGGCGATTCTGAAACAGGCGGCGAATCCGCATCGGAATCGGGTTTCTTTGAGGCAGATTCGTCCTGCGGAGTGGATTCATCCCGGGGCGGGTGGGAGCCATCGAGTTGCAACTCCTCGACATCAGCGGTGGGCGTATCTCCCGCTTCGATCTCACGGGCTTCGGTTCGGAAGGCTCGTGCCCGTTCAACCAAGGCATCGTGGGATTCGTCGCGAGGGTCCAGGTCGAAGTGCCATTCAATAGTGCTGTTCGCCTGGAAGGGCAACACCTCGACCACGAGGTCCGGGCCCGGAAGGTCCCAGATCGGGGCAGAGGCTTTCTTGCTGGTCATCACAGGCTCCATGCCCTCGCGTTCGATTCGGACGTCATAAGTTCCGTAGTGCGTGAAATCGACGGTGAGGGGTGTGCGGCCAACTTCGCGGTGGTTCACCCAAACGAGTGCGCCCGGTGGTGTGCTGGAGATCGAGAGCTTGCGACGAACACAACCACTCGAAAAAATCAACACACTTCCAAGCAGGATGATCAAGGCGAAATATCGCATGGGCGAAGTCTACCACTCGGCGGATCAGCTAATCGAATTCATCGCCTCGGAAGGTCGATGCGAGATAGGCCTCACGAACTGTGGGATCGTTGATGATCGACTTCGGGTCTCCTTCACGGAGGTTTCGGCCTTCGTGGAGGATGTAGGCGCGATCACAAATTCGAAGGGTCTGTTGCACATTGTGGTCAGTCACCAGAATCGCGATGCCTTCCGATGCGAGGGTCCGGACCTCGGATTGGAGTTCCTCAACGGTGTGGGGATCAACAGCAGCGAATGGTTCGTCCAACAGGAGTAGTTTGGGCTGGGTAATCATGGCCCGCGCGATCTCAAGTCGACGCCGTTCTCCGCCCGAGCATGTCCGCGCCAGGTCATGTCCTTTGCCAACGAGTCCGAACTGTTCCAGGAGAGAATCGCATCGGCGTCGCCGAGACTCGGGGTCCATGGAGGTCGTTTCCAGTATGGCCAACAGGTTGTCGCGTACGGACATGCGTTGGAAAACACTCGGCTCCTGACTGAGGTAACCAATTCCACGACGCGCATGTTTGTACATGGGGAGATAGGTGACATCCTCGCTCAGGAACGAGACACTTCCTGACTCGGGGGTGATCATCCCGATGACCATTCGGAATGAAGTTGTCTTGCCGGCCCCATTGCGGCCCAGCAATCCGACAATCTCACCAGGTTCCACCGAGAAGCTCACTTCATCGACAACCCGTTTGCCGTTGTAGCTCTTGACCAAGTTGTTCGCCACCAACATGGACATGGGTGGCTAAGCCTCGTCAGACGATGAAGGGTCAGAAACTGGTGGACTGCTATTCGTATCGGGGCTCATGGGTCGGGCATCCAATGACCAGTCGTTCGGGTGAAGTCGATGGGCAATGACTCCGATGATCGTATCCAGCCCCTTGTAGATATGAGCATCAAGCTTGATGCGTGCCTCAGTCGCGCTGACCACCCAGCAGATGGATTTTGCCATCCAGCGGGACATGTCAATATCGGCGATATCGCCGGGTTTCAACGTTACTTCAGGGAGGTGAAAGGTGCCGTCGGGATCCAAACGATATTTGCGAGCGCCTGTAGAGAAGAGGGCCCAGAGGTACCAGGGCACGAATGGAAGGCAGAGGATGAATAACCATTGCATTGGTCGGTCATACTTCGAAGGTGGGGTGGCGTCGCCATAGAGTTTCAGTCCGGCATCGGATTCAACGCGAGCGGCTTGACGCATCGCAGGCCAGTCAGTTTGGGAAACGGTGTTGGGTGGGTTGATGCCGTTTCGGTAGATCCGAAGCGTATCTCGCCACGAAAGTTGATCGGGGCCGACATTTCCTGGAAGCGGCTCATCCAGTTGTGCATCAAGCATCAAGACGGTTTCTTGAATGATTGGACTTTGTTCCCCAGCATCAATTGCATCGAGACTGGAATGAACATCACGAGTGATCTCACCACGATTGAAAGCGAGTTCCTTGGCAGGAATTGACCAGACGTAGTCGTAGATGCCCCAGAGACCCAGAACCAGGCAGATTGCTGCAACGAACAAGGCCCGCAGGCTGAAGCTTGTTGCCACGGACGCGTGAAGGGTGTGCTCGACCCATGGTCCGTCATTGTTCGTGGATTCGTTCATTAGCTCATGGTTCCCTGCAGGCATGGTACACCCCGGCAGGTGGGGCTAATCGATTCCACGGGCTGCTTCGGCACAAGTCTCGGCCAAGGCCACGTGAACAGGGTCACAATCTGGCAAGGCATCGAGGCATCCAAGAAGTGCGTCAATTCGTCGATCGACTGCTTTTGTCGGATCGATCTTTTCCAAGGCTGCGTTTGCAAGCGATTGAAGCGCAGCTTTGAACCAGGATGTGCTTGGGCGAGCTTCCTTGGCGGGCGGATCGACCTGAATACGAACGGTCGTTCCTGGCGCGATGGCTACTAGGGGAATGAGTCCTGCCCGGGTGCGAGGCTCGCGGCAGACCACTGCCAGCGGAACACTCCGATCACGCCCGTACTGGATAAGCCTGCGAGCATCCGCGCCAACCAGTGGTGGCTGTATGAGGTATCGACCTGTAGACAATTCCATCGTCTCGGTGACGGCGTCGTCACAGATCCGGACGGTGCCTCGAACGAGGGCTTTGCGACGAATGGCTTGTCGGCATTGCCTGAGGCCCTCAACGATCTCGATCATGCCTTCCCAGTCGTTTCGACCCCGACTGGCAGCAAGCGCCTTGAGAAAGTGGGATTCAGCCGTGAACCAGGATTGATCCCTTGTGGCCTCCAGCGCACGGTCGACCTGTGCCTGGATCTGCTGGGTTCGTGCTACTCGTTCGCCTGGTGCCCCGGACATATCAGGCATCCTCTTGGGTGGACTGGAGATGTTCGACGAGGCCGTCCAGCAGTCTGTTCCAGTGAACCGCCGAAGCCACAAGGTCCGAACGCAGGGATTGCCGAATGGTATCGGTCGAACCCGTCCCCATGGCTCGACGAAAGTCGAGTAACCGCTCCGAGAGTGTCCGCTGTGCGTCCTCGACTTCGCCTCCAAGTTCTCCAGGGAGCACTTGGGCCGATTCCACGACGATTCGCGTACCGTCCAGGAGTCTTCGCATCATTTCAGAGAGTTGTGGCCGGAGATCCTCCAAGGTTTGATCCGACATCGCTTCCAATAGCGGGTCCATGGCATCTGTGACGGCGGAAAAATCATCACGTGCGGCATGGAGCGCATCGAGTCTTTGTCCACGAGATCCGTGAGGTTCGGGTTGGGGCGAGGATTTGATCACGATCGAAACGCAGGAGTTCAGACAGTAATGGCCTCGGAAACTTCCTCAGCAACTGCCTCGGTTCCAAAGGACAGGCGAACCCCCCCGTTTGGCACAACTTCCATGACGAGCGGAATTCCGGCTGTGATCAGGAGGAGTCCCTGGTCAGGAGATTCCGAATCATGGAACAGTGCCTTGACGAGTTCACAAACAAGGTGAAGGTCTCCCGTGTCACACAGGAGTGGATCCCGCGTATTGAGTTCAACGGTGGCGGCTGCATCGACCCGTTGCCATTCCTCATTCTCCGCCAGGGAGAAAGCGACAACATCGAAGATGCTCCGCCAGCGACCGACGGGGAACAGGATCAGTTGGTTGTGGTGCAGCTTGTGGAGAATATTGTCAATGACTTCGGGCATGGCTTCGACAGAGAACTCCACCACCTCAGCACCTGGGAGCGGTTCCACATCACCACCCGGAACAGCGAGGTGACGTCGGGGCGCGGAGTCATCCACCCTTCGCAGGAATGTATGATCCTCGTCTTCTGCCTGACGCTCGATCCCGTGCTGTGTGAGCAGCTCGTTGACCTCGTCGACTTTGATGAACTCCACCTTCAATCACTCCGTGTGGCGGTCTACTGACTGGATTATCTAAACGGATGAACGCTAAGAACGCAAGAGGCAGTGAGAATCCTAACCCCTGAAGGCCCGCCTGCCCTGCTTCGGCTACCATCGATCTTCCCCCAGGAACCAGCCGTGCACACCATTCTTTTCGTCTGTACCGGAAATACCTGCCGAAGCCCCATGGCTGAGGCTATCGCACGCTCCATACTCGATGATTCTGAGGTCTTTGTCGCTTCTGCCGGGGTGGCGGCCATGGAAGGGATCCAGACATCCCAGGAGACGATTCGAGCCCTGGAGAACCTGGGGATCGAATTTGAGGGCCGGTCGACCCCGCTATCTGCGGAAATGATTCGAAAAGCAGATCTGGTCCTCTGCATGACTCGCGGTCACCGAGATGCTGCTCGTCAGATGGTTTTGGATGAGCCAGGTATGGAAGAGAGAATTCGATTGCTGGATCCTGAGGCCGATATCCCTGACCCCATCGGCCAAGGGCAGGCAAGCTATGACCAGTTGGCGAAGCACCTCAAAAAAGTAATTCCAGATCGTGTCGCGACGCTGTGTTCCCGGGATTGACGAATGCTTTGCTTGGCTGAACTCAAGCGCCTGTTTGAGCGACGACCTCCGAGAGCAACCGAACACCAAATCCAGTGGGCCCTACGACATGCAGATCATCGGCCTTTTCGACGGCACTCACACCGGCGATGTCCAGGTGGGCCCAGGGGATCTTTTCGTCGACGAAGTAACTCAGAAAGGCAGCGCCCTGGATGGGATGGGCGTTGCGGTTGGGTCCCGAGTTCCAAATGTCGGCATGCTTGGCTCGCATGAACTGGCGGTGGTCTTCCCACAGTGGCATTCGCCATACTCGTTCGCCGGTTGAGTCAGCCGCCGCTTCAACATTCTGTCGCAGGGCTTTGTCTTCACACCACATTCCGGCGCAGAAATGACCCAACCCAACCACGATTCCCCCGGTCAGGGTGGCCACGTCAATGATGGCTGTTGGCTTGAGTTTGCGGCAGGTCCACGCCAGGGCATCACCCAGTATCAGACGACCTTC
>JAYZAT010000096.1:0-14544 GCA_036339555.1 Planctomycetota bacterium | reverse complement strand
GAACTCAGGCCCCGAATCTTTCACACCGACCGGGAATAGTTTGGGCATCACCTCGATGGCGCCAGCCCGATCCCCCACCGGGTAAATGACGGGCGGGCCATCCATATCTGCGGGTGAAGCAACCAGGTAGAGTCCGGACTCGGTCGAGATGTAACCGTTGCAAACGTCCTGGGCCAGGCCCAACACGACACGTGACTCGGGCTCTCCAACCACCTGGCCTGCCAGGATGACTTGGTCGGGAATGTTGACCTTCTTCTCGCGGACACCGCCCTTGCCATCTGCCTCCATCAAGACCACCTGGGCCCCGGGTGCAAAGGGTTCGACCCTGGTGACTTCAAGGTTCACGGCAAATCCCGGTTCGAGCAGGACGTTGTTCAGCAGGAGTGGCTGCCCGGGCGGCTTCTTTCGAAGTTCCCGCAGCATGCCCAAGTCAACCGCCATGGGCATTGCCTCGGGACGAATCAACCCCTGGGCGGTCATGATCCGTTCCGGGGCCGGCTTGAGAGGCGTACCGATCGCCTCCAGTGGAAGGTCAAGCTGGCCGCGATCGGCCGCAGCAACTTCCCACCCTCCGCCGGCCAGCAAGAGGCCGGCGAGCCCAATCAGTCCTCGCCTGAAGATCATGAAGGATTCCCGGAGAAAAGGCCCTGCGAAGAACCGCAAGGTCGTGTCATAACCACAATTCTAGGATACCCCGGGAGGTATGCCTTGCAAGGATGAGTCGCCCTTCCGCTGGATTGTCGCATGGCGAAAAAACGCTCCTGGCTCATCCAAACAGACTTCCAATAGTTGCCTTTCCGCCCTGGATCAGCAACCGGCTGGAATCGGGCACTTCGGCCCAATCATCGGTCAACTCATCCAGGGGCTCGGACACCACCAGGAAGGCATCCTTCCCAAGGGCCAATTGACTGCCATCGCTGGCCTGCATAACCATGCCCGGACAGCTGTGATAGAGAGACGGTTGCGGGCCGAAACTGGCAAATCGCGCGGCATAGATGTTGGTGCCCTCGGTCGCGGCCACGGTCATGTGAAAGGATTCCTTGATCCCGGCGTCTTCACGGGCCTTTTCAACATCCTCGATCATCCGGCAAATACCCCCGAACGGGTCCTCCGCCATTCCATGCGTCATTGCCAATAGGAACATGGTTTCCGAGTCAGTCTGGCCAACCTTCGTGGCATAGAGATCGGGGTCGATCATCATGTCCAGTTGATGCTTGATACGAGCGAAGTCTGCGATGGCCCCGTTGTGCTGGAAAAGCCATTGACCATTCCGGAAGGGATGGCAGTTGGATCGAACCACTTCACTGCCGACTGCAGCACGCACATGACCCAGGAACAGGCATGAACGGATATGGGCCGCGATGCTCGCAAGATTCCGGTCATTCCAGGCCGGACTCGTATCGTGGTAGACGCCCGGGCTGTCACGGTCGGTGTACCAACCGATTCCAAAGCCATCGGCATTGACCTCGAAGGTTGCTTCCCACGCGTGGAGCGATTGGGCCAACAAGGAGTGCTGTGGCCTCAGGAGGACTGAGTCGAGATGGATTGAAGGGCCCGAGTAAGCCAACCAGCGGCACATGCAAACTCTCCAATGCGGGACGTTACGAGTAAACCATTCCAAGGAGGGCGAGCCAGGGTATCGCGGTCGAGCAGGTCACGCATGGGGTCATCAGGGCCCCTTCCAAATGGCAGTCCCGGGTCAATTTGAAAAGAAACTCTGCCAACTGGCCCCCTGGACCCAGCAAAGCCGGCAGGAGGGCCCAAGGGCCCTCCTGCCGGTTATCGGAGGATTCCCGCGCGTTCCCGGGAACGCGCGGGGGGGGGCGGCGGAAGGGTTGCCTTAAAAAGGCCCCGTGTTCAGACCCCTTGTATGCCAATGCCTGGGAACCCCCTGGGAAGCCGGCCCGAACTCTCAGATGTGCCCTAGGGCACTTCGGATGCGTTTTGGCAGCCACCCCGTGACCCCCACGGGATTGCCCCCATGATGTGGATGTATTCCGAGGAGACGACACGTGAGGCAGGGACATAACCATCTTCGAGCGAACTCGGACAGCCGACGACCATCGGTTTCCCGATGGTCGAATTCTCTGAAACATGAGAATGAAAGAAGTTCAGCAAGAAGTGTCTTGATTGGTCGGCTGAAGTTGTAGCTTCAAGTTAGACAGGGGGTTGGTAGGCCTTTGCTGCACACCAATTGCGATTGAACAACAGCCGATTCGGGTAACGAAAAACGCGTCAACTTCCACCGATATTCGACGTGTTACGACAGGAAGGAGAGATGACACAATGTCCACGAATGATGAACGCAGGCGCCGACTTGAAAGACTTCTTGACTTGGCGCAAGTGTACCGTGGCTGGACCCGCAGGGAGCTTGCCAAGGCACTTGGGAGAGATCCGACAAAATTGATTCCTGGAAGCGGGAATCCGAAGCTCGATCTCATTGTTTCACTCTCTGAAGTCCTGGACTGGAGTGTGGGCGAAGTGACGGAATGCTTGTGGTCTCCCGCTGGTTCCAGCAAGTTGGACGTCCCTGATGAGTTGACCTTTGATGATCTCGATGAGCTCGCTGGTGAGGCATACCGCCGCGGCGACTACCGGGAAATGATCCGATTGGCGATCCGAGCACGCAAGGTTGCGACCTCACCCGAAGAACGGGCCAGGGCCTGGAACCGTGAGCTTGGTGGCTGGGATGGTCTGGGTCGATTCACCAGAACACTGGATGCTGCACGTGAGGCCCTCCGGGAGTCTCCCGTCTCAGATGACATGCGACGGTTGTTGCAGAGCAACCTCGCCAATGCCTATTACGTCCTCTGGCACCTGACTGAAGCCAGGACAACGGCCATTGACCTGATCGATCACTTCAAGGCCGCCCCACCCGAGAACGATCGTGATCGAAGGACCAACGCCTTCTGCCACTACGTGCTCGGCCATACACACCGTCGACTCATCGACACTGAGCCGCTGCATGCCACTCGCCACGCGAGAATCTGCCAACGTCATCTCGAAGAAGCAGCATCTCAGTTTGAGTCCCTGGCACCCAGCCTAGGCAGCCACCTCAATGGCATTGCCCGGACCTGCCGTGGTGGCCTCCTGGAGGCGGACGTGCTCACGGGCAAAATAGATTGTCGCGAAGCTCTGGCTGAAATCACCGATTGCCTCAATGAGGCCATCGATCCACAGGCGATCAGTGGTGATGACCTTGAGAGCTATGGCTGGTGGTGCATCTTTGGATGCAACGTCACGCTTCGCCATGTTTCCGATGAGCGTGACCTGCAGCGATACATGGCCATGTTCACTAACAAGGCGGATGAAATTGCGAACATCCTAGACAACTGGGCTATGAGAGAACGCGTGTTCTCAATGCAGTATGCCGGCCACCGACGCTTTGTCGGCTGGACGGGGCAACCGCTGCGTATGACCATCGATTCTGATGACATCAAGATGATCACAGGCACCATGGGCAGGTTCCCACAGTTCCGCGAAACGGGATGGGACATGCTTGAAAATGCCTGCGTGGTCAACGCAAGCTGAAAGGAGGAATCACCATGACTGTTAAAACTATGACAACCATGCTGAGTCTCTCTCTCTCCATAGGCTTGCTTGCCAGCTCAGCTTTGGCATCTCCGTATTCTCAAATCGATAGCAAGAAACCTCTTCTGACACCGATGGCACATACCAATCAGGATGACGAGGAAAAGAGCATGATCCTCATCATGCCTACTGACAAGTACCTCGGAACATCAGGCATTGGAGCTGTTGACTCCACGCGTGATCCATCTCTGATCGAGATCGCCATCCTGTCAAGTTCACCTGTTCTCGATACAGCGTCTGACAACCTTGGCATTCTTGACGATGGTGCAATCACCACCAATGACTTGACTGCCTTTGACACAGGAAGTGGATTCCTACCGCCCGTGGCACCTGGCTCCGGCATGAGCAGCAACTCAGGCTCAACCAGTTCGCCTGTGGTTCCTGCACCTGGAGTCCTGGGACTGCTCGCGCTCGCGGGACTTGCCTCCGGACGACGACGAAGGCGCTGATAAGTATTTACTGTTATCCAGCCACCAGGCCGTGCCTGGATAACGAGCTATACGACGAAGCACGCACCCTCCGGGGTGCGTGTTTCTCGTTGAATGACACAGGACACACGAGTTGAATAGCGGGATTCAACCTCAGTCAGGTTTTAAACGCGACGCAGCCGAGCTAAGAAAAATGGCGTCATGCCCGCTTCGGGAAGGATACGCATGGCATGAGGCACCGCCTCTGGTAGCGATTCACCACACCACTCGGTCACACAAGCGCGACCACCCGCACAAGAAATAGGGATGGGTTCCAGAACAATCGGAACGGGTGAATCACGTAGCACAGAGGACACCACCAGTTCGTTTTCCTCCGGTGCCAGGGTGCAAGTGGCATAAACCAAAACGCCATTTGGTCGCAATGTACGAATGGCTGACCGCAACAGCCGCTGTTGCAGTTTGGCGAGCCGTCGAATCTTCCCTGGCGTCCAGTCGCTCCAGGTCGACGGTGCCTCCAGTCGAAAACGACCCTCACCACTGCAAGGCGCATCCAATAGAACACGATCAAAACAATTTGCGTGTGAACCACCCAGCGTCTCACCAGGCTGGACATGGACATCGACACCTTCAACATGAATCTGTTTGAACAGGTGCTGCATCTTCTGGACACGTCGCCGGCTGAGATCGTTGGCAACCAGAATGCCCTGCCCTCGCTGGCGATACCGGATCAAAGAGGCTTTTCCACCTGGTGCCGCACAACAGTCCAAAACATCCAGCCCAGGTGAGACCTCAAGGGCTTCCACGGCGGCCATGCTGGAAAGCGATTGGATGAAGATCCCCCCCTCTCCATAGATTGCTGTCTCCTGGATACGCCTTCGATCTGGTGGTGTCAGTAACAAAGCCTCGGGCATCCACTCGACTGTGGTGGCGGCAAAGCCATCGGCTTCTAACAAAGCCACGACATCCGCTCGAGTGTGCTGAGCATCCGTCAACCGAACTGCCAAGGCACGGGGCTGATGAACAAATCGTTCGAAGCAACACATGTCCTCGGGAGAAAGCAGGCTAGGCAGTCGTTCAAGAAAAGCGGGTGGAAGATCATTCCAACTGGCGGCAGCGGGCGGATCGCTCATAGGCTCTACTCGTCCAAACGAATTCGTTGGGCCGCCTCCTCGCGTGCAATGGCCAACCTGGTCCGCCATGACGTAGCCTCTTCAGCCATCGATTGACCTTCGTAGGCTCGAGCAAGGTTCATCATGCAGGCGAGTTTGGGGTCGGTAGCCTCCTCCGGGTTCCGAGCAACCTGTTCAGCAGTCACAAGTGCGTTGTATGCCTCCAGGAGTGGTGGAACAGCCTGCTTAAAATCATCAAGCTCAACGAGCGCTGCGCCCTCCAAAGCTAAGGCAAGACCCAGCCTCAGGGAATTACTCGGCTCCAGTTCACGAAGGATCACGACGGCCTCGCGAGCACCGTCGCGTGCCGCGGGGTAGTCCCCCACCTTCATCAGCGAAACTCCCCAGGGCACGAGAGATCGAGCCAGGTACAGGCGCCCACCAGCACCAGGATGTGTTCGATAGATCGAAACAGCTTCGGCCAGATCACGCTCGGCCATCACGTGACTGGAACGGTCCTGACGAATCAAGCCGAGGTGACGATGCATGCCAGCGATCCGCATGTGGTTCGATGGGTAAAAACGATGGCACAGTCGAACGGCCTCCCGCATCAACTCCTCTGCCTCTTCCAGATCTCGGCGTGCCTTGGCAATCATGGCCAGGTTATTGAGCGGTGTGATCAACTCAGGAACGTCCATGCCCTGGTCTTCGCACAGTTCCCGGGCAGTCAGCGCAATCTGTTCAGCAGTATCCAGATCCTGCTTGCGTTCAATCTCCGATGCTTTAGGACGACCGTGTAGGAGCCGAGTCTTATGGTTGAGTAGCCGCACCGTCTCACTCAACTCGTCGACACGTGCCTGGCCGAGAACTGCAAGTCCTTCATCCACGAGCATGAGTGAACGATCAAAATGTTTCAAGTCGAACTCAACACCCGCCACCGCCAGCAATGCCTTGGCGACAAGCACCGGGTCAGCGGGATCAGCCGATTGCCGAATTTCACGTACGCGGGTGAAACGCTCCATGGCCTCGTCATAGTTCTTGCCTCGCTTGGCAAGCCAGCCCAGCAGTTCTTCGGCATCAGCAACCTGTTGTGACGAGGGATCGAGCTTGTTGGCAATCTTTAACGCAGCTTCCGCCTGAAGCCTGGCCTCTTCAGGCAAATCCAGGCTCAGGTAGCTCCGACCAACTGCCAACTGAAGCGCCACAATGATGTCGGGACGCCCCGAAGCACGGTGCTCAACCGAATTGGCTGCCAAATCGAGCATCTCGCGAATCGTTGGCTCATGCCCCTCGACGCTCTCGCCTCGCTCAGGTCGATTCGCCTCGATCATGTCAGTGAACACTTCGATCACCGAAGCCCGCTTGTCAGCCTCGACCAAGGCTGCCTGCATTCCTGCAGCAGCTTCCTGTTCGGCAGTTGCCGCGCGGACATAGAGCAGTGACATCCAGATAGCGAGCCCCGCCAGGGCCAGAACCAGCAGGCACGCTATGACGATGGGACCACGATGGCGACTGGCGAGTTTGGTAAGCAAGTATCCGGTGCTGTCACGCCGCGCTTCGATTGGTTCTCCCGCGAGATACCTTCGGACGTCAGCAGCCACACTGCCGGCTGACTGGTACCGGCGATCCGGTGACTTGGCCATCGCTGTCGCCACAATGGCATCCAGTTCTCGATCCATGCCATCAGCAACCTTGGACGGTGGGACCGGATCAGCCTCATTGATGTTCCGGATTGTCTGGGACATCGGGCCGGTGATGTCATATGGAAAACGTCCGGTCAACATCTCGTAGAGCACGACACCAAGCGCATAGATGTCACAACGCGTATCGATATCACCCGAGGCACCTGAGACTTGCTCCGGAGCTGCATACGCGAACGTGCCCACGAACTCCCCCGTCAGTGTCATCTCCCCTGCATCCTGGAGGCCGAGGACCTTAGCAACACCAAAATCAAGCACCTTGGGATTTCCATCGCGATCAATCAGGATGTTGCCTGGCTTGATATCGCGATGAATGATTCCACGCAGATGGGCATACTGAACGGCGTCACAGATACGAGCGATCTGGTCCAGTTTCATCCGAATGAGCCCAGTTCTCGTCTGGTCATCCATCTGCCGGTCTAAAGCATCTGCCCGGATCAATGGGACACCACGGATGAACTCCATGGCCACGTAGCAACCGCCGTCCGGTGAATCGCCCCCATCAAATACCGTGACGATATTGGGGTGCCTCATCGAGGCAATAAGTTCTACTTCTCTGGCAAATCGAGCACGGCTTTTGGCTGGTGCTGCCCCACCACCGTGCATGACCTTGAGTGCCACGGTCCGCTTGGTTCGCTCCTGAATAGCCCGGAAGACCGTGCCCTGACCACCGCGATGCAACTCTCCAAGAATCCTATAGCCGGGGACGAGATCTGCGGGTGGTGGTGCCGCACGGCCACTGCCATCCGGAGCCTCTGACCAAGCTCCTGCGAGCTTCGTGAGAAACTCATCATCTGTTTGGATCTGGCGGACGAGATCCATCGCCTCCTTGTCGGATTCAATGTTCTTGCACAACTTCTCATCATCAAGATCACCGCGGGCAAAGGCTGCGATGTCCTCGATCTTGGGGCGACCTGAATGCTCGTCGGGCATTAGTCAGCCTCGTAAAGATTTCGAAGCCGCTCAGCAATCTCCCGGAGTCGAGTAGTAATTCGACTGCGCGACACATAGATGTCATGCGGGGTCATGTCCAGATCTTCGGCAACAGCGTTGACAGAACGGCGATCAAAGACAACTTGTTCGAAGGCACGAATGGACTTCTCGCTTGTCTTGGTGGTTCTTCGAAGTTCTTCTACCGCTTGACGCAGGATGGAGCGGTCCATTTCCTCATCCCACAACTTCTCCATTTCGTTGTCCTGAGGCATTCGTTCCATTGCCGTAGCACCAGGTACTTCTTTACGACGACCACGAGATCGTTGCATATCGATCACTCGATGCCTGGCGATCCCCACGATCCAACCCCGGAGCCGCCCACGCTCCCGTTGGTAGCGTCCAGCACGGTAGTCACGAACAAACTGAATCAAGGTTTCCTGCGCTACGTCCTCAGCATCTGATCCGGACAAACCCAGGCGACGTGCTACCGCGGTAATAATGGGTCGGTATCGCACATCAAAAGCCTGCCAGACGACTTCGTCATCTGGATTAAAGAGGCCCTCAAGCAGCGACGTTGTCGTTGTTGTCCGCAGTAGCTCGCGGTAGCGATCTTCCATTGCGGCCACTGTAGCAGAGCACTCTGCCAAACCCTCTCACAACCGACTTCCCAGGGCCGTGATGGCGGAACACTTCCGATCCTGACGGTACACGGGGGTGCCGCTCAGTGTTTGAGCAGCTCAACCTCTGGCTGGTCAAGGATGATGACGTTGGCTGCTCGCAAGCCCATGGCTGCCTCATCTTCCTCGAATCTCACACGCCGGCCTTCACCGATCCCAAGGGTGCTTTGGTCCGCAACCTGGTCAACGGTGACGACATAGTCGCCATCGTTGTCATCTGGAGTGATGTACCCGTAGCCCTGCTTGGAAAAGAACCGAGTAATGGTCCCTGTCGGCATGGGCGCCCCTCATGGTCGCCATCAATTGGCAACTAGGTCCATGCTAGCCTCCAAGTCGGCACTCGTCTCATGGAATCTTGCCAGAGCCCGAAGATCTCTCAAGCAAACAACGGCACATCCCGTGGAAACTGCTTGAAACATAAGTACTTCGATGTTGATTGAAGACTCATCTGAAATATAAACAATCCACGACTCATCAACCGAGTAGGCCATCCGTGAAGACCTGGATGAGCAAGATCAAGGTCACAATGCCAGTTGCCAGGATGCCTATGAAGGCCAGGATTCGAAGCGGATGTTGTGTCTGATCGTCCACTGGATCAACTCCATTTCCTGAAACCATCGTTCACCGAGGAAACTTCAAAGACTTGCCAATGCCCTGTGTAGGATTCGAACCTACGACCGGCTGATTAAGAGTCAGCTGCTCTGCCAACTGAGCTAACAGGGCCCTGCGGGAGTCTACCGCTGCATGCAACTGGCTACAAGGCGAGGTGATACTCAATCAAGTGAACACAACCGAGCCGGCCGGAAGGACTTTACTAGACCTCATCCCGAATGGGCTCCTGGGATGCAAGATCATCCGTTGACAGCGGCCACTGATCATTCGGAAGCAGGCCCTGGAGCCGATTGAAGACCTCGTGGATGATTGTCACAGCTGAGTCAAGAGTCGCGGATTCAATGACACGATCAAAACTGAAGCGGACGGAGCCGTAGGGTTGGTCATCAACCTGACACGGTTGCCTGCCAATGGCATCGATCACACTTGATTCCTTCAACGCACCTGAAGAACACGCTGAACCCGCTGAGGCACAGACCCCACTTTCGGAGAGGCCGAGCAACATAAGCTCAGCCTCGACATCTGGAAAACCGATGTTTGAAGTCGACCAAATACGATCTGCAGTGTGCGCATTGATGCAGCAGACAGGTACTGTCGACTGCATCTTTGCCTCAAATCCATCACGGAGTACGTACATCCTCTTGTATCCATCTTTCTGGATCCACTCTCGCGCAGCCCGGCAGGCAACCCCGAGTCCTGCGATATCAGCCACCGACTCTGTTCCACCACGACGACGACGCTCCTGCCCACCGCCGAGCAGCATTGCGTGCAAAGGCAAACCTTCACGCAACCAAAGAACCCCTGTGCCCTTCGGTCCGTGGAACTTGTGGCCAGCAAACGAAATCATGTCAACCGGAGTCTCATTGAGATTCACGGGCATCTTGCCGACCCATTGGGTGGCATCACTGTGAAACGGAATGCCGGCCTCACGACAGCACGTCCCGATCTCATGAATGGGCTGGATCACGCCCGTTTCGTTGTTCGCCCACATGATGGTCACGAAGGCGATTTCATCACACCGTTCTGACACGATCGATTGAAGGCTGCCCATGTCGATGACACCAGTGTCATCGTGTTGAATATCGACAATTTCAAAGTCATCGATTTCCGCAAGATCTTCCAACTGTTCACGAACCGCTGAATGCTCGACTGCAGATGTAAGAATGAGACGACGGCGACGCCAACGCGCCAAGGATCGAAGTGAGGTATTGATCGACTCGGTCCCACCGCTCGTGAAGATCACCTCAGAAGACCGAGATCCAATGAGTTGGCAGACTTCTTCACGGGCCTCATCCACTTCACGACGGGCCAACTGGCCTGCACGATGGATACTGGATGGATTCGCCCAAACCTCGGTCATAACCCGATGCATCGTGTCCAGGACTTCTGGAAGAACCTGGGTTGTTGCATTTGCATCAAGGTAGATCTGCTGCTGATCTGCAGTCATTCCGCCATTCTATCTTCATCAGCAGCTCAGGTGCCCAAGACCTGCTCCAGGGCCCCACTCTCGTGACATTTCCTGCCTTCCCGTCAACTAGGCAGCCTGTGAACCACTGGCTACCATGTGTCGTTTCGCCCAATCACTGCGGCTGTGGCGGAATTGGCAGACGCGCTAGATTCAGGTTCTAGTGGGAGTAAAATCCCGTGGAGGTTCGACTCCTCTCAGCCGCATTTCGCCTTGTGAAGCCTGGGTTTCAGCCCAACCCCGAGAGAATCATCCTGCAGTCGACTGCTCGACTGGATCCTGATCCTCTGCTGAAGCCGCCTCTGAACCGGGTTCCTTCACACCCTTCTTCACGAGCACCTTCTCGCGAATCTCACTGAAGAGTTCCGGGTTCTCCCGAATGAATGCCTTGGAATTTTCCCGACCCTGGCCCAACCGAACCTCGCCATAGCTAAACCAAGCACCAGACTTGGCGACGATGTCTTCGGCAACAGCCAGGTCCAAAAGATCCCCAGAAGCACTGATGCCCTCGGCGAACATGATGTCGAACTCGGCGTCACGGAATGGTGGCGCGATTTTGTTCTTGACCACCCGGGCCCGCACACGGTTCCCGACATTCTGGTCGCCATCCTTGATGGCACCAATCCGACGTATGTCGATCCGAACTGATGAGTAGAACTTCAATGCCCGCCCACCGGGTGTAGTCTCTGGGCTGCCGAACATCACACCAATCTTCTCACGTAACTGGTTGATGAAGATCACAGTGGTCTTGCTCTTGGCAATCGCACCCGTGAGTTTCCGCAAAGCCTGGCTCATAAGGCGAGCTTGCAGACCGACATGGGTATCGCCCATTTCGCCTTCGATCTCAGCTCGTGGAATCAACGCAGCCACTGAGTCAATGACGACGATGTCTACAGCATTGGAACGCACCAGGAGTTCACAGATCTCAAGAGCCTGTTCACCAGTATCGGGCTGTGAAACCAGGAGATCGGCGAGATTGACACCCAGTCGCTTTGCCCAGGAAGGGTCGAGCGCATGCTCGGCATCGATAAAGGCAGCGGTACCACCTGAAGCCTGGCAGTGCGCCAGCGTTGTCAACGCGAGCGTCGTCTTGCCAGACGACTCCGGACCGTAGATCTCAACGATCCGGCCCTTGGGGACACCACGTCCACCCAAGGCCAGGTCAAGGCTAATTGTTCCCGTGGAGATTCCAGGAATCGCCCGTTGCTCGCCGTCGAGCTTCATGATCGATCCGGAACCGAACATCTTGTCAATCTGGCCGAGCGCTCGATCGAGCGACTCGAGCCGGGTCTTGTCCTCTACGGACACCGCACGCTTGGCCATTGTCGTCGCATCCTTTGCCTGACGCCTTCCTTCGTTTGCGGGCTCCGCCCGTCGCGTCTTCGAAGTCACTTTACCACGCTCGGACGTGGTTTCTGAAGAGGTATCGCCCTTTGACTTGCCGTTGCGAGATGTCTTCACTGCCTTAACCATTGGAATCCTTTCCACGTTGCCGGTCGGCCTGGCCTGTCGAGCTCACCCCTCGACATCGAGGGAGCAGGATGGGCCATGCTTACCCACCGGTTGGCGGCTTCATGTCCGCCTTGACTGTTCGGGTTTCGTACGGGAATCGCATGATGCCGTCTCCCATCGGATCCGGCAACACCTGTTCGGTATATTTTAGGATGTTTTTTGGCCCCCCAGCCCCTCATGGCCCTTGGGCAGCCTCGAGGCCGAGCCCCAGGCCTACGCCTCCAGCGGAGGAGCCTCCCAGAAGGGCGTAGGCGGATCCCAGAGCGAGAGGTCAAGACCTGACAAGTACGCCACGGTATGCCCCAGACCCTCCTCCAAGGGCACTACAGGCTCCCAATCGAGCCGCTCGCGAGCCAGGGAGAGATCAGGCCGACGCTGGGTCGGGTCATCAGGAGGCAGTGGCTTCCGGACGATTTTCGACTGGCTGCCTGTGAGCTCAATGATCGATTGGGCCAATTCCATGATGGTCCGCTCATTGGGGTTGCCAACGTTGACTGGACCATGGAAGTCCTCGGGAGAATTCATCATCCGCACCAGGGCCTCGATCATGTCGCTGACGTAGCAGAATGAGCGGGTCTGGCTGCCATCTCCAAAGACGGTGATGTCTTCTCCCGCCAAGGCTTGGCGAATGAAGTTGCTCACCACACGGCCATCGAAGGGGTGCATATGCGGCCCGTAGGTGTTGAAGATCCTGACGATCTTGATGTCGACCCCGTGCTGACGGTGGTAGTCGTACATCAGCGTCTCAGCAGCCCGCTTGCCCTCGTCGTAGCAGGATCGTCGACCGATGGGATTCACGTTGCCGTTGTAGTCTTCTCGCTGAGGCGACACTTGTGGGTCTCCATAGACCTCACTGGTGGACGTATGGAGGATTCGAATGCCCTTGGCCTTGGCCATGCCCAGCATGTTGATGATGCCGACTACGGAGCTCTTGAGCGTCCGAACGGGGTTGTACTGGTAATGGCCCGGTGCGGCGGGACAAGCCAGGTTGTAGATCGCGTCGATGTTGTCGAGAAACAACGGCTCGACGATGTCATGGCGAATCAGTTCAAAACCCGGGTTGTCCAGCAAAGGGGCAATGGTCTGCTCCTGGCTCGTAGCGAAACTGTCGACGCAAACGACCTGGTGCCCCTCGTCGAGCAAACGCTTGGAGAGATGCGATCCCAGGAAGCCAGCCCCACCGGTGACAAGAATCCGTTGTGCCATGTCTTAGAACGCCTCCATTCCAGAGACCGTTCTTGTACCAGAAAGATCGCTGGGAGTCTCGGATCTGTACTGGGGAAACATCAGCCATGACGCCCACCCGACATGTTGTTGGCATCATGACGGGTACCAGCCTTGATGGCATTGACGCGGCCATGGTACGAATCGAAGGGAGTGGCCTTGGCCTCACAGCCGTGCCCATCCACCACCGATCCGTCGCGCTCGGTCAGGCGACCGATGCCCTGAAACGATTAGCCGCTGATGATCCCATGCCCGCTTCAGCGTGGGCCCGTGCCGGACTCGACCTGGCGAAGGCCTGCACCGCCATTGCCCTCGAAGTGTCAGATGGCACCCAACCAGACCTCGTAGCCGTTCACGGGCAAACGGTGCACCATGCACCCCCGAGTTCAATCCAGTGGATCAACCCAGCACCGATCGTTCAAGGAATGAACTGTCCAGTCGTACATGATCTCCGCGCTGCTGACTTGGCCGCAGGTGGCCAGGGTGCCCCGATCACACCCTTGGCTGACTGGATCATGTTCCGAAGCGCCGAACCGCTGACCGTCATCAACCTGGGTGGCTTTTGCAATGTCACACACCTGCCTTCAGACACGAGTGACGCCCGTGCCATCGAGGCGATCCAGGCCCGTGATGTATGCCCCTGCAATCACCTGCTTGATGCGGCGGCCCAGAAGCTCCTGAGACAACCCTACGATCAGGATGGTGAAGCAGCCCTGGCTGGTCAATGCGATGAGTCCCTGGCTCACAAACTCATCGAGTCCCTCCGAAACCACGTGACCTTAGATCGTTCCCTAGGCAGTGGTGACGAAGGCCATGCCGCGTTGGCACCACTTTGGCAAATTGAACGACCCGACGATGCACTGGCCACGCTGGTCGCCGCCATCGCACAACTCATTTTGGCATCCGTTCCAAACTCACAGGAACGAATCTTGTTGGCAGGCGGCGGGGCACGCAATGCAGCCCTGGTGCAAGCCATCTCCTCCAGTGCCCCAACGTCGGTTGAGCTCACTAATGAAGTTGGTGTCGATGTCCAGGCGCGGGAGTCGATCGCCATGGCGATCCTCGGAACCCTGGCCATGGACGGTGTCCCCATCACACTTCCCCAGGTGACTGGAACACGTGAAACCACTCGATTCGACGGGTCATGGTGCTTCCCGCGGGAGACCTTCCCACGGGAATACACTTGAATCTGCAATCAACACCATGACAAGATTCCTACCATAGGAACCCAGTCACTTTCGGACGGAGAAGCATGATGTCGCCCAGGATGAGACAACGACTTGGACATGGCCT
>JAYZAT010000095.1:0-43162 GCA_036339555.1 Planctomycetota bacterium | reverse complement strand
CAACAGGCCCACCAGGCCACGGTCGTCGCCAATGTCGCGACCCCAGTTGGTGGTGTCCTGCCCGATGAGGTTGAGCTCGAAAGCGCCGTCGGAGAGCAAGGCGTTGGCTTCGCCCAGAATGTTGTCCATGGACTTGCTACGCATCTTGCCGCGAATGGAGGGGATTGTGCAGAAGGCACATCGCTGATTGCAGCCCTCGCTCATGCGCAGATACGCCCAGTGACGAGGTGTCAGTCGCAGTCGTGCGCCATCGCCCTCGAAGTATCCGATGCCCTTGCCATCCTTGCCGTGCACGGTGAGGTCGGTGGTGTCCAGCCCACGATCGCGAGCCGCTTGCAACGCGTTGCCGGCAATCCAATACGTGGGCTTGTCGGAAGTTTCGGCGAGACCGGGTCGGTCCGGCGGACCGTCGGGTTGACCCGAGACCGCTTCAATCACGTGATCGCGATCGAAGACGCCGATCATGGCGTCGATGCCAGGGGCCCAGTCGAGCATCTTGGCACGGTGACGCTGCACCAGGCAGCCCGCGACCACGACACGCTTGAGCTCGCCTTCCTTCTTACGGTCGATGGCCTCCCGAATAACGGAGAGTGATTCGTCCTTGCTGGCTTCCAGGAAGCCGCAGGTATTGACCACGATGGCGTCATGGGGCTCAGACTCGGGAACCACGTGATAGCCGGCCTCGACCAGGGTCCCGAGCATGGCCTCCGAATCGACCAGGTTCTTGGGGCAGCCCAGGCTCACGAAGGCCAATCGAAGGCCCTCGGGGGTCTTCGATGTCTGAATCGGGTTGGCTTGGGAACTACTCATGCCTGGAAAAACACCCCTGGCGGGGTGCTCAAGAGTCCAAGTGGGGATTGTACGGGCGAAGGGCCAAATTCCCGCTGATTCAGTCCCTGCCCCTGTGAGATCGACCCCCGGGGCATCGCAGGCCCATTGAGGAGAGTTCTCTTCGGCCATGGTGGCCGGATTGCTCGTGGGGCGCGCCCTCTAAAGAAGATCGGAGATGCACGGATGTTCTCGTTTACCCGACTGACTCGGTTCCATGCCACCCTCGGCTTGATGATACTCACCTCCGCCACCGTACTCCTGCTTGGGAGCGGTGGATCCAACGCCGATGAACTCAATGTTTCAGATGACAGCTCCTTCCGACGAGCCATGCTGCAAAGCTCGCATGTGTTCGCATTTGGTCCGACCGAATCCGCCTTGGAACACTGGTCCAACCTCTGGACCGTGTCTTCACAACTCGATGACCGAACCCGCCAAGCTCGTCGTGGCTTGTTGCTGACGGCCGTCGAACCCATGCTGGCCAGGGCGTCAGGGCCCAAGAGCACAGCGTCCATCCAACGCGTTCGGGATCAACTGGAACAGGTCCTGGATGCCGGTGGAACGCATGATCGGATTCCAACCCAAATCATGTGCGACTGGATTGTCCTCAACCGACTCCTTGGTGAGAACGACCGCACTATCGATTGGATTGTTCAACGGTGTGATGCCGCTCCCATGTCGCGTCTTCCCAAGCGGGTACGTGAACTGGCAAGTACGGAACTCGCCGATGACGTGGACTGGGACGAATCCTGCGATTGCCTGGTCGACAAGTCCTGATCAGCGGTAGAGGCCGTTGGCCTCGATATAGGCACGCACGGAATCCGACAGGAGATCATCGACCGCTTCCCCTCTCGTGAGGCGGTCTCGGATCACGGTGGCCTCGACATCCATGATCGGTAGATCCAGCCGCCAACTAAGCCAGTAGGGAATGTCTTCATCGGTCCAGATGCCCTCGTCCCGCAACGCTTCGGCGAACGCCTCGGGTGTCGCATACAGCCGTGGCAAGACCAGGGGCTCCGCTAAGCCGATGATTGGATCCCAATCTTTCCAGCGATGGAAGGACACGGCTTGGTCGTCGCCGATCAAGAGTCGAAGCGGTGAGGCGTCATCGATCTCGTCACGCAATGCTCGGACCGTGTCGATCATGTAGCTGGGACCAGCGCGTTCAAGTTCGATGCGATTGATCTCGGCGCCATCGAGACCGTCAACGGCCAACGTAAGCATCGCGAGTCGATGGGCCGAATCCAGTGGGGGCGTGTCGAGCTTGTGGGGACTGATGGCTGCGGGGATGTAGATCACCCGGCTGGCACCAACGCACTGAGCAGCCCGCATGGGCAACACCCGGTGGGCCATGGTGGGAGGATCGAAACTGCCGCCGAAGATAAGGATCGGTGCGGTCACGACGTGATGGTAGGGGATCTGGTTCGAGAACTACTTGGGCTGACTGACCAGGCGGACCTGGGTGAATTGGCGATGGCCGTTGTGGCCACTGTGATAGCCGTAACCGGATTGCTGTGCACCAACCCAGGGCGTTCCGCTGGCACCGCCGCATCCCTGGTTGACCCCGGTCATGCCGGCCGTGAGTTGACGGGCTACGTTGGCCGCCCGATTGGGCTCGCCGTAGACGGCCGCACCGAGACCATAGGGCGTGTCGTTGGCAAGCTCGACGGCTTCGTCTTCGTTGTGAACCCGCATGATGCAGGCAATGGGACCAAAGGTTTCGTCCCGCATGATGTCCATGTCATGGTTCATGCCCGTGAGCACGGTCGGGGTCACGAAGTTGCCATCCGCAGGCGTGTCACCGCATGCCACGGTGGCACCCTGTTGCTTGGCCTTGTCCAACTGATCGAGCACGTGTGCCTTCTGTCGCGAACTGATCATGGGACCAATATTGATGTCGTCTTCAACGCCGTTGCCAACGTTCAGAGCCTTGGTTCGTTCGATCACAGCCTGCTCGAATTCGTCGGCAATCCCGTCCTCAACGTAGATGCGCTCGGTGCTGACGCACACCTGCCCGCAGTTGCGGAAGGAGTTGCTGACGGCAAAGTCAGCAGCTGCCTTCACGTCGGCATCGGAGAGCACGATCAATGGATCTTTACCGCCCAGTTCCAGGACGACACGCTTCAAGTCGGCACCGGCGGTCGAGAGGATGTGCTGACCGGCTTCGCGAGAACCCACGAAGGCGATCAGGTTCACGTCGGACTTCACAAGGGCTTTGCCCTGGTCATCACCACCATGAATGACTTGGAGGACGCCCTCGGGCAGGATCTCCATGAAGATCTCGGCAAAGGCTTGTCCGGTCAGTGGTGTTTCGTCGGAAGGTTTCATGACCACGGTGTTGCCTGCGGCCAAGGCTGGAATCACAACCTGCAAGGGCATCAGGAAGGGGAAGTTCCAAGGCGTGATCGCGGCGCAAACACCAAGTGGATCGTGGTAGAGCGTGGTCTTGGTGCGCTCATCGGTGTGGGACTCCGGTGTCAACGCTTCGGCAATCTCATCCAGTTCGGCGTCGTAGCCACTGATGCCATAACTAATTTCGCCGTTGGAATCCTTCAAAGGTTTTCCCATTTCAGCCGTGAGCTGTTGGGCGATGACGTCCTGTCTTGCCTTCATCAACTCGGTTGCCTTGCGGAGCGTATTGATCCGCTCCGTCAGAGGCGTGTTGGCCCAACTGGTTTGAGCGGCTCGTGCTCGGGCGACGACGCCATCGACTTCCTCAGCAGGTGTCACGGGAACACTGCCAACAGGCTCGCCGGTGGCAGGATTCAGGGAAATCAATTCAGCAGTGCTGGTGGCCGTAGTCATGATCGTCTCCGAGGGGTGTTTGCGGGTGATCCACCATTGTATAAGCTGCGCGACGAGATCAGTGCTGCTTCACAGGTTTTCACGCGAACTGGAGATGATGTCATGGCTGTGCTTGTCACTGGGGCGACTGGAATGTTCGGAGGACTGGTCACCAGCCACCTGGGCAGGGCCGGTGTCGAAGTCCTGGCCCTGAGTCGCAGCCCGGAACGAGCCCAGTCGCTGACCGCTGGCAGTGTGACCGGGGTGGTGGGCGACATGGATGATCCCGCGACCCTTCGGGATTCCATGGCACAAGCAGAACGATTGTTCCTGGTGAGTCCGATGCATCCGGACCTTGGTGCTCGGGAATGTGCCGTTATCGACGTGGCCAAGTCCCAAGGCATCAGGCAGGTGGTCAAGCTCTACGGGGCCGTCCAACATGAAGGTGATGCACTGGACATCCAGCATCACATGTCAATCGATGCGTTGAAGGCATCGGGCTTGTCTTGGTGTTTGGTTTCGCCGCAGACCGTTATGGATTCACACCTCTTGGCACAGGCGGAGTCGATCCGCGAGGAACACCGGATGTATGCGTGCGCAGGCGATGGTCGCATGGGCCTTGTTTCAGCCGACAACTGCGCCGAAGTTGCATCCCATGTTCTGCAGTCACCGGTCGATGATTATCAGGAACGCAATCTTGAGATCACGGGCCCCGAGGCGTTGACCTTTGCCGATATGGCGAACCAGTTGACCGAAGCGCTCGGTGTCACCATCGAGTACATCGACATGAGCGAAGACGAGTTTGGGAAGCTTGCGGTCGAAGCAGGTTTTCCAGCCGAGGATCTGGAACTGCAACTGCTTTGCCATTTCCGCCAGATCCGGAACGGAAAGGCGATGCTGGTCACCAACACTTTCCAGGAAGTGATTGGCAGATCACCGACCTCGGTGGGGCAATTGGCTCAAATACATCGCGAAGCCCTTGTTGGCGAGGCCTGAAACGCAGATTTCGTTGATTCAGGATTGGTGGCGCAGGATGACAGCCCACCATGTCTTTTCATCCACGCGATAATCTATTGCAATTCAGGTCAGCCTGGCAGTTCAGGGCCAGGCCTGCACGTGCCTGTCACAGGAGGCCTCCAGATGCCGCTTGATGACTCATTTCTTCCGGATGAAGACACGCTTCATGCGCCCACTGTCCCTTTGGATGGGGGCGAGGGTGATACGGGTCTGAGCGCCGGTGATGAAGTCGGTCCCTACCGACTCAAGTCATTGTTGGGCGAAGGCGGTATGGGCATGGTGTGGTTGGCCGAGCAGGACGAGCCGGTGAAACGGCGCGTTGCCATCAAGGTCATCAAGCCGGGCATGGATTCCCGCGCGGTGCTGGCCCGCTTCGAAGCCGAACGACAAGCGTTGGCGATGATGAACCATCCGTGTATCGCCAAGGTGCTGGATGCGGGCACGACCCTGCGTGGCTTGCCCTACTTCGTCATGGAACTGGTGAAGGGTATTCCCATCAGCCGGTTCTGTGATCGCGAGCAATTGGACGTGCCCGAACGGGTGCGCTTGGCCATCAAGGTCTGCGAGGCGATCCAGCATGCACACGCCAAGGGCATCATTCACCGCGACATCAAGCCGGGCAACGTTCTGGTGGCGTGGCGGGATAGCAAGCCCCATCCGGTCGTGATTGACTTCGGTGTTGCCAAGGCCCTCGATCAACGGTTGACCGAGAAGACTGTGTTTACGGAACAAGGTCGAGTCATCGGGACACCGGACTACATGTCACCGGAACAGGCCGAACTGGGTGCTCTGGACATCGACACCCGCAGCGACATCTATTCGCTGGGCGTGATGCTGTACCAGTTGCTCACGGGTGTGTTGCCGTTTGATCGAAAGCGGTTCCGTGAGGCGGCCTTCTTGGAAATCCAGCGGATCATCTGCGAGGAAGATCCTCCGAGACCATCGACACGGTTCACCACCACGGATCAAACCGAGACAGACAAGATCGTTGAAGCACGCTCGACTCACCTGGGTTCCCTGGTGAAGTCATTGAAGGGTGAACTGGATTGGATCGTGATGCGCTGCCTGGAGAAGAGCCGCGGACGTCGCTACGAGACGGCCAACGGGCTTGCCTTGGACCTGCAACGCTACTTGGATCATGAACCGGTTCTGGCCGGACCACCGACGGTTCGCTATCGGGCCGGGCGTTTCGTGCGTCGACATCGTGGGCCGGTTGTCGCAGCCTCTTTCTTCGTGTTGCTGCTGGTGGCGGCGACCGTGATCTCCCTGGTGCTCGCCGCTCGGATCGAAACGCAACGGCGTCGAGCGGAAGATGCCTTGAATGTTGCGCAGAACCTCGCTGCGGCAACGGTCAGCAAGGTCAATACGGCGCTGCACGACATCCCGGGAACCTCCGAAGCACGCAAACTACTGTTGACTGAGGGCGTGGATATTCTCAAGGAGATCGCCGCCAGTTCGGATTCGAAACACATGACGCCAGCCATGGCACGTGATATTGCGGTGGGCTATCGGGGGATCGGTGATGCCCTGTTGGATGTAGGCGATCCGGCCCTGGCCCAGATCCAGTACCAAAATGCTGAGATGTATGTGAACAAAGGGCTACAGCAGGATCCGGGTTCCGGACCACTGTTACGTCAACAGGTTGTCTCGTTGGCTTCGTTGGCCCGGATTGATCGGATGAATGGTGATGACGCCGCGTCCAATACGAAACTCAAACAGGCGGAGGCCATTGCTCGAAGGTTGGTGGCCCGTGAACAGGACAATCTGGAATATCGCAAGCTCTACGTCGTCAACCTGTTCCAGCAGGCATACTCGCTGGTCATCAGCGGTGAGGAGCAGGATCGTGTGCTGGTCTTGTTGAATGAAGGGATGCCGCACTGCCAATGGATCATTGAACAGGATCCCGAGGACATCGATGAATTGGGTCGCTTGGCCAACTTGCACCAGTACCGAGGTATCGCATCAGCACGGTTGGGACAACTGGATGATGGCGTTGAAGACCTTCGACGCAGCGTCGAGTTGATGGAACAGGTGCATGAAGCCCTGCCTGCAGATGCGGTTGAAGCCACCAATCTCATCGCGGCCCGCCAGCAGTACCGTGATCACCAGATGCAACTCTACAAAAAGGGTGGAGCGTTGCAGCTGGATGAGTGGCTCAAGGTGACTCGAGCCAACCTGCAGCTGATCGATTCTCTGCGCGAGTTGGACACCCAGAATCCTGAGTACGCTCAGACGGGGGCCATGGCTCGGATCAACCTGGCCTCACTCCAGACGGAATTTGTTGCGACCAATGAGCAACTCCCTGCCGAGGAACGCTTGATCGCAGGTCAGAAGGCCCTGGTGCTCTGTGATGAGGCTGAAGCATTGCTGGAGGAGTACAAGGAACCCTTGGAAGCGATGAATGCGGATTTCCTGGCGGCGATTCACAACTTCCTGACCCACATACGGGACAAGGCGCAAGCCGAGGTCGACAAGCTCTCGACGTGAGCTTGTCCGGCCAGTTCACAACATCTGGTTATCGATGAGCCGAACGGTGTCGAGATGGGCAGCGATGATCGCACGGTGGCCCGCCACGGATCCTTCGACCGGCATGAGCGTTCGGTTGTCGCGGACTACCGCGTAATCAACACGCAGCTGGTGTTCTTCAAGTACTGATCGTATGCGTGCTTCGGCAGAGGTCACGTCGGGTTCTGCTGCCGCGGCTTGCATGGCGCGTGAGAGTCCCAGGGCCCGATCACGGGTCGCTTCATCGAGATAAGCATTGCGACTGCTCATCGCTAAGCCATCGGGCTCGCGAATGGTCGGACTGCCAATCACTTCGACCTGTGGCCACCGGTTGCGATCGGCTTCGACCATGGCCTGGAGTACGAGGAGCTGCTGGTAATCCTTTTCACCCAGGATCATTCGACGGGGAGTCACCAGATCGAGCAACCTGGCAACCACAGTGCAGACACCCGTAAAAAAGTGAGGACGATGCGCGTCTTCGAGTCCCGGTTCGGTTGCAACACTCGGAAGCGGCGGACACTCGGGAGGAGTGTCGGCGGGATACATGAGTTCGTTGCTGGGCATGAAGACCGCCGCCGCGCCCGCCGCCGCCTTCTCAAGATCTGATTCGATGGGCCTGGGGTACTGCTCAAAGTCTTCGTGGGGGGCAAACTGGGAGGGATTGACGTAGATGCTCATCACCACCGGCGCATCCCAGGCCAGGCCCGCCCGGACCAGGGAGAGATGGCCGTCATGCAGAGCTCCCATCGTTGGCACGAAGGTCATGCCCTTCACGGAGGCAAGTTCGTCAGGTTCTCGGAGGACTGGGAGGCTCATGGCTTTCGTAGTCTACGATTGGATGATCATGACCAGCGACTGCGTCTACCTCGACCATGCCGCCACCACCCCGGTGGATGAACGTGTATTGGAAGTCATGCAGCCCTGGTTCCGTGGCCCGGGGGCGGCCAACCCGGCCAGTAGCCAACACGGGCCAGGTCGCGACGCAGCCGGTGCGGTCGCCACGGCACGCGAGCACGTGGCCGCCCTGTTGTCGGCAACACCCGGTGAGATCGTGTTCACCTCTGGCGCGACCGAATCCTGCAATCTCGGCATCGGTGGTCTGGCCCGGGCCATTGGCCGTGGGCATGTCGTGACCGTGGCCCATGAACATCCCGCAGGCCTGGACCCGATACGACGTCTGGGCGGTGAAGGCTTTGAAATCACAATCGTGCCGGCGTCAGCAACGGGCGTCGTGACGGCGGCTGAGATTGAGTCGGCCTTGCGCCCGGATACGTTGTTGGTCTCGGTCATGTGGGCGAACAATGAATTGGGAACTATCAATGACGTGCCCGGTATTGCAGCACTCTGTCATGATCGAGGCGTCGCCCTGCACTGTGATGCGACGCAAGCGGTTGGCAAGGTACCCATCGATCTTGGAAATCTTCCCATCACGCTCTTGAGTTGTTCAGCCCACAAGTTGTATGGGCCCAAGGGCGTTGGGGCGTTGTTTGTTCGAGCGGGGACGCGCGTCCGACCCATCATCGAGGGCGGTGGTCATGAACGCGGGTTGCGGAGTGGAACGCTCAACGTTCCGGGCATCGTCGGTTTCGGGGAAGCCTGTCGACTGTGTGCTCAGGAAATGGACACCGAGGCAACCCGGCTTGCAGCCTTGCGGGATCGGCTCGAAACGAACTTGCAAGAACGTTTGGCCGGTGTCCAGGTCAACGGGGATCCTCACCGAAGACTTCCGACGATCACGAACCTGTCCTTGGGAGGCGTGGAAGGTCCTGAGCCACTGGTCAATCGGATTCAGGGTGTTGCGTGCGCCGCAGGTTCAGCGTGCAGTAGTGCGAGGGAGGGCCCCAGCCACGTTCTGGAAGCCATCGGCATACCTGCAGGGCTGGCTCGCAATGCGTTGCGATTGAGTGTGGGTCGTACCACCACCGAGGCTGACGTCGAGACCGCCATCGATCGCATCGTCGCAGCGGTGTCTGATTGAGTGATCAGGGTTTCTGAAGTACGAGCGTATCGTTCTGTCCACCGAATCCGAACGAGTTACTCAAGCAGGTGCTGACCGGTGTATGACGGGCTTCGTTCGGGACGTAGTCCAGATCGAGCGCGGGATCAGGATCATTCAGGTTGATCGTTGGCGGGATGATGCTGTCTCGCATCGTCAGGAGAGATGCGATGCATTCCACCGCACCGGCGGCGGCGATGAGATGTCCCATCATCGACTTGATGCTGTTCATGGGAATGCGGGCAGCGTTGTCACCGAAGACCTGCTTGACCGCCAAGGTCTCGATGCTGTCGTTTTCCTTGGTACTGGTGCCGTGGGCCGAGATGTACTGGACTGGAGCGGGATCACCACTGGCAAGCGGATCGATGTCGGCTCGTCCTAATGCCTGGTGCATGGCTGCGGCGGGTCCGCGGCCTTCCGGATGGATATCGGTGATGCGGTACGCGTCGGCACTGCTTCCGTAGCCGATGATCTCGGCCATGATGTCAGCCCCACGCGCTTCTGCATGCTCGAGCGTTTCGAGGATGACGATGCCCGATCCCTCGCCCATGACGAATCCGTCTCGTGTTCGGCTGAAGGGACGCGAGGCATGTCGGAAGTCGTCGTTTCGTGTTGACAGGGCGGTCAGGCGATTAAAACCAGTGAGTCCCAGCACGTGCAACATCGTGTGCGTGCCGCCGCTCACCATGACGTCTGCATCGCCGCGTCGCAAGATGGACCATGCTTCCCCAATGGCCTGGGTGCTGGCGGCGCAGGCGGTCAAGCAATTAAAGGCCGGACCTCGAATGCCAAACTCGCGGGCAATGTGGCACACGGGCATGTTGGGTTCCTGGGCCAACTCGTCGGCGCCGTCGATGTATTGGCGGGCCCCGGCGACCCACTTGCTGCCATCCACTGTTCGACTGGCTTCATCCCAGCCAGCCAGCGAAGTCTTCTGGTAGGAGTCGAAGTTGAGGACACCTTCACCTGCGCCCAGGTACATGCCGACACGTCTTCGATCAAGATCAGCCTTGTTGCTCAGGCCGGCCATCTCCCAGGCCTGGCGTGCTGCGCCCAGTGCGAAGGCGGTGTGTTTACCAGGGTTGCCGTGACGCGAAGCGTCATCGACATAGTCTTGCCATTCGTAGTCACTGATCTGTGAGGCGAAAGTGGTCGGGAAGGTGGATGCGTCGAAACGGCGGATCGTGTCTACGGCCGTATCACCTGCGACCAGTCTCTTCCAAACCGTTTCAAGATCATGGCCCAGGGGTGTCACCCAACCAGCGCCGGTGATGACAATACGCG
This sequence comes from Planctomycetota bacterium, assembly GCA_036339555.1. Taxonomy (GTDB): domain Bacteria; phylum Planctomycetota; class Phycisphaerae; order Phycisphaerales; family SM1A02; genus UBA1668. The sequence continues at coordinate 32,748 of JAYZAT010000095.1, read as the reverse complement.
TGGTCATGATTCGGCCCTCCCGAGGATGACCGCGGTGTTCTGACCGCCTTGGCTGGCGCTGGTTACCAGAACGCGTTTCATCGGATGCGACACAGCATCTGCAGCCGACGCATTCAAGCCGTCAGGTGCACCTGCGTTGAGTCGAGCCGGCAAAGCTTGTTCACTGATCGCGGCAGCTGCCACACACAAGCCGATGGCGCCATTGCCAGCAGTGCAGTTCCCTGTGAAGGGAATCGTGCAGATGAGTGGTATTTCAGAAGCGCGATCACCGAGGGTTGCGTGGAAGGCGTCCCGCTCGGCGGCATCGATTGCCGGAATACTGCTTCCGAATGGCACGATGACATCGATGTCCCCGGGTGTACAGTCCGCGGAAGCCAGGGCTGCATGGATCGCATCACCAAGACAGTCTGCCGAGGCGCCGAAGCCATCGTCATCGAAGGATTGTGTGCAGGCGAACCCCTCGATAGTGGCCCGAGCGCGACCGCCACGTCGCTCCAGGCAGTCTTGTGATTCCAGTACGAGGATGCCGCCGCCTTCACCCAACAACGTGCCTTGGGCACTGGGGTCATACGGTCGAAGCACCGCCGAGTAGTCCGCGTCGGCCGCGGTCTCCGCCAGTCGCCCCGAGCAGCACTGTCGATAGAAGGCCATCGGGTTGAGTCGACTTTCAGCGCCGCCAGTCAAGCAGGCATCCGCATCACCACGCTCGATGACACGCAGGGATTCACCGAGCGAGAGGGCGCTGCTGGATTCACAGCAGGTGATCGTATTGCTTGGACCACGACATTCATGCACGATCGTGACATGGCAGGCCAGCATGTTCGGGAGGTACTTCAAGAGCCAGAGTGGCGTGAGGTTCTCCATGCCCTGTTCGCCCCAATGGTGGAGGTCGAAGAGTCCGTCGGGTCCTCGACTGGGCCACAGGGCAGCCGTTAATTCGTTGACTTCCGAGCAGATCAGGCCCGCGCCGACATGGCAGCCCATCCGTTCCGGATCAATGGTCGGGGCGGCCCCATCGGCGTTGGCTGCTGTGAGCAGGCCAGCGTCTTCCACAGCGGCCGACGCCGCTCCAATCGCCAACTCGATGTCCCGACACATGACCTTGACCGCCTTGCGATACGACTTGGGCACGATCTTGCGGATCGAAAAGCTTTCAGCGTCTACTTCTCCCGCGAAGGAGCAGGAGAAGTCGGAGGCATTGAAGGCCTGGACAGGCCCCAGTCCGCTTCGTCCGGCAGTCATGGCTTCCCAGGTGGCTTCGATGCCGAATCCCATCGCTGAGACTGGCCCGATACCGGAGATGACGACTGGGGCACGCATGGAGCGGCAGTGTATCCGGGGGCTGCTGCGGGAGGGTTCGGTCTTGCGATAGGGTGTCCACCAAGGAGCCTCAGGTGGTCGGAACCGTTGCGTTGTGGATGTTGCTACCGCTGGGCGTGACGGTCCTTGGTGGATTGGCCGCGATACGTCGGCCTCCTGGGCCTCGTTTGACCTCTGGGTTACAACACTTCGCAGCTGGCATCGTGATCGCAGCGGTTTGTACGGAGGTGGTTCCCGAGGCGATTGCCAAGGACCACATCTGGTCCGTGATCGTGGGGTTTGTCATCGGGGTGGTTTTGGTGATGGCAGTCCGGGAGCTTTCGGGGGAAGGACCGAGACGATCCGGGCGTACTGCGGTGACCGCAGAAGACACGCCGGGTGTGTCACTCGGAATGATCGTGACTACCGGGATCGATCTCTTTATTGATGGGTTGCTGGTGGGACTGGGGTTCACATTGGCGACTGCCAGTGGGGAGTTGTTGGTCATCGCGGTGACCTTTGAAGTCCTTTTCATTGCGATGAGCCTGGCAGCCACCATGCGGTCGGCAGGGTCCAAAATCACCCGAGTCCTGGTGATGCTCTGCGTGCTTGGCTTGCTGGTGCTCCTGGGCGGAGTCCTTGGGACCTGGGTGCTGGTTGGCAGCTCAAGCCAGTTTCTTGCTGGATTGGCAGCCTTTGCCACGGCGGCCCTCCTCTACTTGGTGGTGGAGGAATTGCTCGTAGAGGCCCATGAGCGGGGGGAGACGACCATGGGCTCCCTTATGTTTTTCATCGGGTTTGGGGCCTCGCTCGTCCTGGCGATGGTGCTGGGGTAGCATGCGTCCCGTTCAAACTGACCCACTCCCGCTGTGATACCCGAGGAGGCATCATGACCGATTCAGCTCCAACACCAGTTCCGGAAGTCAACGAGGAAGAAGTACGCCAGAAGAAATTGATGTGTGGAATTTTTGGCATCTTGCTTGGCGGTTTAGCTATCCACAAATTTCTCTTGGGCTACACCTCGACAGGGATTATTCAGATCATCATCAGTGTCGTGACCTGTGGTCTCGGGGGTTTGATCGGCCTGATCGAAGGCATCATGTACCTCATGAAGTCTGAGCGAGAGTTCTACGACACTTACTTCGCGAATAAGAAGGAATGGTTCTAGCCAACCATTCTTTTTGACAATTGAAAAGGTGTTCAAGGCTGGTGGAATTCCAGCCTGGGCGGTCCATGGGAGGTACATCATGGAGCAGGGCACAGCGTCTGGTTTCAACCAATCTGAAGTCAGCCAGAAGAAAATCCTGTGTGGGATTCTGGGGATCGTCATTGGTTGGCTTGGCCTTCATAAGTTCCTGCTTGGTTACACCTCGGCAGGGCTCATCATGCTTCTGGTCAGCATCCTCTCGCTGGGGATCTTGGCTCCGATCATGGGGATCATCGGGCTGATCGAAGGCATCTTGTACCTCATGAAGTCTGACCAGGAGTTCTACGACACCTACATCGCGAACAAGAAGGACTGGTTCTAGCCTCAGGACCAACCCAGTTGCGTGTTCGTGTTGATTTTTATGCGTTGATGCGCCGTGCGATGAGCATGGCCATCTCAAGGGCCTGCTCGTAGTTGAGCCGGGGGTCTACAAGTGATCGGTAGCCTTCACCGAGATCATCATCGGTGAGGCCACGTGCACCACCGGTGCATTCGGTCACGTTGTCACCAGTCAACTCGAAGTGGACGCCTCCGAGGCGGGAGCCACAGTTGCGATGGATCTCGATGGCTTGCTCAAGTTCCATCAGGATGTCATCAAACCGCCTAGTCTTCAGGCCTTTTTCAGTGGAACGCGTGTTGCCGTGCATCGGGTCGCACACGAAGAGCACGGTGCGTCCGGTCGCTCGGACCGTCTCGATTAAGGCCGGTAGGTAGTCCGCCACCTTGGAAGCGCCGTAGCGATGGATCAGGGTGAGTCGGCCTGGCTCATCGTTGGGGTGGAGAGTCTCGACCAGTGGATTGATGAAGGAAGCAATGTCGTGGGGTTCGATGCTCGGACCGATCTTGACGCCAATGGGGTTGCGAATGCCACGCATAAATTCGACGTGTGCACCGTCTGCTGCTGCTGTTCGCATGCCGATCCAAGGAAAGTGGGTTGAGAGGTTGTACCAACCATCTCGCCTGGGAACCATTCGCGTCAGGGCTGATTCATATTCAAGAAGCAGAGCCTCGTGGCTTGTGAAGAAGTCGACGCGGGACAGATCACCGACGGAAATACCCGTCAATGTTTCCATGAATTGAACAGCATCGCCCAGTTGATTCACCATCGTTTGGTAATCGCTGGCATGTGGAGAATGTTCCACCCAGCCGAGATCCCAATACTCAGGATGGTGCAGGTCCGCGAATCCACCACCCACCAACGCCCGAATGAAGTTCATTGTCAGGGCTGAACGTTCATAGCCTCGGAGCAGGCGCCAAGGATCTGGCAGGCGTGATCGCTCATCGAAGTCGGGGCGGTTAACGATGTCTCCAAAGTAGGAGGGCAGTTCGACGCCATCTCGCGTTTCCGTGGGAGAGGAGCGGGGCTTGGCATACTGGCCGCCAAGTCGTCCGACACGAATGACCGGCAACCGGGTGCCTTGGACGAGGACCAGTGACATCTGGAGGAGGATCTTTAACTTGGCCGTAATCTCGTCGGAGTTACAACTGTTGAATTGCTCGGCACAATCCCCACCTTGCAGGAGGAAGCGATGGCCGTCAGCAGCTTCCCCGAGTCGCTTCTTGAGTCGCTCGATTTCCCAGGAAGTCACCAGGGGAGGAAATGTGGCTAATTCCCGGGCGGCTTCCTGAAGAGAGCCTGGATCGGGGTAGGTCGGCTGGTGCAAGGCAGGTCGATCCCGCCAGGAGTCACTGGACCATGATGAGGCCTGGTTTCGCTTCATAAGAACGGGAAGGGTACCCGCTGGCCGCCACCTCAGAAAATCGTCTTCCAAGGCCTACCAGGCCATGTGACAGCCAGGAAATGCGGGTGAGAGGATTCGAACCTCCACGGGTTGCCCCACTGGAACCTAAATCCAGCGCGTCTGCCAGTTCCGCCACACCCGCCTTGGAGTACCTGTGAAGCCCTGGTGGGCTACGGGACGATGATGGGGGAGTACTCTTGTCCCGTCAAGAAATGTCGGGGAACAAGCCAAGGATTCTGCCAGGGAGGCACTCACGATGAGTTTCAGCCGAGCCACCGGAGCCACGTTCATGCCCTTGTTGAGCCGAATCGTCCTCGGTTCGGCCTTTCTGCTGTCCGGGTGGTACCACTGCTTCTCCACAGCATCATTCACACCGGCAGAGCAGGACCGCATCAATCAGATGCAGGCTTCTGGTGACACTGCCGATCCCTCCCTGAGGCTGGTCGTTCTCCAGGACGGAGACGATGCCCCGGTCGATGCGGCACCTGCTGAGGAAAACAAACCTGCGGAAACCTCCGAAGCCAAGAAGGGGACTCGGGCGGTCTACAGGATCGCGTTGGATCTCGACCATTGGGGGATCCAGAAGGGTGCCGTTCCGTTGGCCTGGGGTATCGCGGTCTTTGAGATCGTGGCCGGTGCCCTGGTGCTGGTGGGTCTCTTCACGCGACTCTGGGGACTCTTAATCGCGGGGCTCCTCGGCGCTTGGTTTGTCCTGACCAGCGTGCAGAGGAACGGAATGTTTGACACCAATCCCTTCCAATGGCGTGGTGATCCTGCGTCCTACTTCGAGATGTATTTCCAGGCATCAGGCTTCGTGCTCGCCATTGGCTTGTTCCTGGTGGGCTCGGGCGTCTTAGCGTTGGACAACATTGTCTTTGGGCGACGCCAGGAAAAGGCGGCTGCGAAACAACAGTCACCTCCGGCTGCCTGAACAGGTCGTGGGTCGGTCGACGGGACGGTTGAAGGAGGTTCGAAAGCAACCACGGGCGGGACGCTCCCGAGTCATCCCATGGATGGCATCCGTGCTGTTGCATGCCCTGGTCATCGCGGCAGGCCTCGTCGTCACCTGGACTGTTGTGCAAGAAGAATCGCGACCTCCTCCACGACCGATCGTTGCAGATTTCAAGGCGACCGCCTTTTTGCCAGTTGATGAACTTCCTGTGTCAACAATCGAAACCATCGATACGCCGCCCGTTGAAGCCCCGCCGCCCGAACCCTACGAACCCGCCGAGCCTAAGTTGACGGACATGACCTGGGCTGTCTTTGATGCATCCCAAGCCGGGCGTGCAGAATCACGTGGTCACGATGCGAGCTTTGCGGGTGCTCGGGCAACCAACGCGCGTTCGGTTGTCTATGTCATCGACGCCAGTGGCAGCATGACAACCTGGCTCTCCATGGTCCTGACGGCCCTCTCGCAGTCTTTGAATCGACTCGACTCGGCGCAACGCTATGCCGTGATTTTCTTCCAGGGAGACCAGGCAATCATTGTGCCCCCGGATCGGTTGCAGCCAGCCCAGTCGCGGGCGATTCGGAAGACAATGGCCTGGACAAAACAAGGTGCCAATCTCATGCCCGGTGGCGGATCCAATCCAATACCGGCACTGGAAGCGGCCCTTCAATTGGAACCCGACGTGATCTTCCTGCTCAGCGAGGGCTTGGAGGGTCGGGGTGGCACCACGGGGGATCGCACTTCGATGTTGGCCAGGCTGGATGAACTCAACCCGATTGCCGATCCTGTCACAGGCAACCGATGGACACGCATCCAATGCATTCGGATCGGAACGGAGCGTGAAACAATTGATGACACGCCCACGCTCATGCAGACCATTGCGAAACATCATGGCGGGCCAGGCGGTTGGATGAGCCTGGACCGATCAGATTTGACCGAGGATCCTGGAGCAGACCAATGATGACATGCAAACGTGGATTTCCGACAGGCTCACGCATCCGTGCAACGCTCGTCGGTTTGATCGTGATGATTCTGGCGACACCCGCTTCTGCTGGGCCGACACAGCGTACCTTTGCCGAGGCGTTCTTCATTGCCCGTCGTGCCAATGGAGACCTGGAGGTTCTGGGCAGCGTCGTCATCTGGTTCCTGTTGGCCATGTCGGTGTTTGGAATCGGGCTGATCGTTTCAATGGCGGTGGCCAATCGTCGCCACACCATTCTTCCCGGCGACGTGGTCAAGCGGATTGGTGGCCCACTCAAGGCAGGTCAGTACGAAAAGGCCATCGCAGCAGCAGAAGCGGATGGCAGTTACTTCGGGCGAGTCCTCAGTGGTGGACTCAAGCAAGCACCCCACGGGTACGAGGCCATCATTCGGGGATTGGAGCAGGTGGCAGTTGAGGAGACGACCATCCGCTTCAGGCGGATCGAACTTCTGAATGTCCTGGGCCAAGTGAGCCCGATGATCGGTCTCTTCGGAACGGTCTACGGCATGATCCTGGCGTTCAGCGCGATCGTTGCCAGTGGTGGTGCAGCCGATCCGGTCATGCTGGCCGGTGGCATTGGAACGGCATTGACGACAACCTTCTGGGGACTGGTCGTCGCCATCCCAGCCCTGGCGGGTTACGCCTTACTTCGAAACCGGATCGATGAACTCACCATCGAGGCCACCTTGCAAGCCGAGGAATTCGTGGCCCCATTCCGGCCCGCTGGTTCCACAGCAGAGAAGGCAACATGAGCACGATCCATCGGCGGGGACCAGTCCAGGCCCAGGCGAGCCTCACGCCGATGATCGACGTGGTGTTCCTTCTGGTGGTCTTCTTCGTGGCGGTCTCCCAATTGGTAGATCGTGATCGAGTCGACATGGACCTGCCTGCGCCCAGTCCATCTGCTGCGCACCAACCGGAAGAGGGCATGCGGGCGGTTGTCAACGTCCTGCCTGGCCCGGGAGGATCAAGCCTGGGCTATCAAGTGGATGGACTGATCTTTGCTGTTGACAAGAATGGACAGGCTGACTTGATCGCGCATCTTCGGCGTCGTCTGGAACAGGCCCCGGATCTCTTTGTGAATGTCCGGGCGGATCAACGGACTGGTTGGGGCTGGGTGGCACCAGTTCTTGGAGCCGCTCGACATGCCGCATCCGCCACAGGTCTTCCCATGGCTCGTGTCCGGTTGACCGTCGAACCAGAGGGCATGGAACCATGACCCTCTTGCGCAAATCACAAGGCCTGCAGCCTGGTCTTGGACCAGCCAGGTCGACGCGTATCGGTGTGAACCTGGCCGCGATGATCGACGTGGTCTTCCTGTTGCTGCTCTACTTCATGGTCGCCACGGATTTCCGCAGTGGCGAAGATGTCTTTCGGTTGGATTTGCCCGATCGTGGCGCGGGCCTTCATGAGGCCCTCTACGAACAGTCCGAAGAACCCTTGATCATCCTGGTCATGGAAGACCCCGCTCATCCAGGGGAATGTGTCGTGTCACTGGAGGGTGATTGGCCTACCGTTGAGAATCCCAAAGACCTCGCGGCTTTTCTCACCAGGCATCGCGTGGGAGGGACTGGTGAGGCTTCTGAGGCATACTTTGCCCGCAATCACCCCATCATCATCCTGGCAGGAAGCACCACCGCTTGGGCTCATGTCGTGTCCGCCTTCAACGCAGTCGTCGAGGCAGGCTACGATGCTGTGTCACTCGAAGTCCAGACCTGAAGTGACCAGGAGATCAGCGTGGCAGGTGCAGTTCGTACATTCGGACAAGTATTCGTGACGATGGCGGCGATTTTGACCGCTGCCGTGGCCATTGGGGAAGTGAGCATTGAAAAGGTCGAACTGCTTGAACGCCAATTCAATGAACCCCGTGCTGGGGCTCAGGATCGCACACAACAGCTGGATGCGTTACTTGCGGCACGCGGGGAATTGATTGAGACGGAACCAAGTCATCCCAATAACATCTTCTGGCGGACGGCACAGGCGAAGAACCTGCTGCAAGATGGCTGTTCTCTCAATGCGATAGAACTTTCTGTTCGGCATGGGCTTCCCGGCCGCTTACAGGAGGAGCGATTTGATCGCGCTATCCAGCAAGCGTTGATTGAGACGGCTGCGATCGAGGAGGTGCTTCCTGGAGCGATCGAAACGGCACCCGAGGGCAGTGATCGCCTGGCAAGACTGGAGGCGTTGCGTCGAAGCCGATTGCCCCTGTTGAGAGGCATGGCCTTGGTGCTGGGTGCGGAACGAAATCAGGTTGAGGACATTGAAGAAGCCCGGCATGAGGGCATTCGTCTATTGACGCTGTCCATCCCCACCTTGCGAGGTGATGAAGCGATCATGGCATCACGCCAACTGGCTTTGGCAAGAGTCGCCATAGGCGAACATGACGCTGCGCAGGAGATGATTACATCCCTTCGGTGGGACGGTTCAGAGGATCCGATTGAGAACGTGGCGCTCCGGCTGGCGTCGCACGAGATTACCCGTCATGTGGCGGGCTGGGGATCAGCCGCAGGGCGTGCCCAACTTGTTGCTGCGACCAACACGGATCCATTGGAACGGCTCCTGCTGATCGAGCAGGCAGCTCGTTATTGGATAAGGTTGTCCCGGGAACTCAGGGAGGACGAGGATCCTGAGCAAGTCGCCTTGTATGTGGATGCTGAGCGCAATGCTATCGAGGCATTTCTGCTTCTTCGGCCCGAGAATGGCGGACTATCAGTTGAGAATCCACGCTTCTTGGATCTGCTCATTGAAGAGCGGCTTGGTCGCCTTGATATTGCAGATGTCACGGCATCACATGTGCCCGAATCGGTATTGATTGCCAAGGCTGTTCCTCTGATTAACTCTCCAGAAACTGTATTGCGTGCTCGGGAGATGCTGTTACCACTGGTGGATCGTCCTGGCTTGATTCCCCGTACACGTGCACGCCTCCTGGCCCTCCTTGTCAACGCGGAGATTCAGGCAGGGCTGGCTGGAAGTGCCAGCGAACATGCCATTACTTGGTCACAGATTGCCCCAGATCGTGATGAAGCATACGAGGCTTCCGATCAGGGGATCATTCAAGCATTGATTCATTGGGAGCAGTCGCCACAGGATGAGGTGAGGCAAGCTCGGCTGCAAAATGCGATCAACAACATGATGGAGAACTTTCCAGATCACCCGAACCAAGATTTCTGGAAGATGGAATCTGCTTCAAGATCCAAATCAGGAGGCCTCGAACTCGATGCCATGACGCTCTACGGATCCGTTTCTGAAGATTCGGAATACCGACCGAAGGCACTCATGATGCAGGCTTTTCTGGTTGTTGAGGCAACCCTGAAGTCGGGGAACAGAGAGGCTGCTATCCAGGCCGCTCGCAGTCGTCTCACGGAACTCAACGAGTTCCTGGCAGCGTGCCCGAAGCAGAGGTCAAGGGAGGTTAAGCGGGCGAAACTTGGCATAGACCTGTGTGAGGCCCGTGTGGATCTGCTTGATGGGAATGCAGTGAGGGCACTGGATAAACTGACGCAACCAGGTATGGATGAGATTGAACCGGAACAGGCGATCTACTTGCACATGGCACGGATTGATGCGGCGATGGCAACCGGGCGAACCGGTGCATTGGAGGCTGTCTTTGATGATCTGCCATTCAACGTCGATGCCGAGGTGGCCAAGATAATGCTTCCAGATCTCCTGGCTGTTTCATCGACACCCTTGCCGTTGGACGCGTTCCAGGATCCCATCCAACAGACTGCAGCATGGAAACTGGCCGTCACACTTGAGGTTGCTGTGGAGATGAACATCAGCAACAGGATGCTGGTGATCGAAGCCATGCGTCGTGCAGGTCGTTGCGATCAGGTGCTTGAGCGACTCCAGGAGGTCCTCAAGACCAAGCCGGATCTTGGAGATGCCCTGTTCAGCAAGGCCGAGTGTCTTCGGCTTGATCCTGATGCGGATCAGGCAGAGATCATTGGGATCTATACCCGACTGTCCAATAGTGAACCAAGCGCGAACCCACACAGGTTCTGGACGGCCCAGTTACGCCTGCTCCAATCCATGCAGGCAGATGGACGAGATCCAGCGAAGATCCTGGCCAGGCTGAATCGCTTGCAGCGCACGTATCCGGACCTGGGGGGGCCTAGTTACATCAGCGAGTTTGCCATTCTTCGGACAGAACTCGACGGCACCAACGCCCCGTGAGAAGGTGTTGACAGCCAAGCTTGCTAGGAGGCCTTGGTTTCCGGGAGGTTGTTGCCTTGAGCGAGGCGACGGAACAGGTTGCGACGGTCGTCGTCGAGCTTGGCCTTGATACGCCGGAGGGTGTCAACTTCGATCTGTCTCACCCGTTCGCGTGTGAGTCCAACGATCACGCCGATCTCCTTGAGGGTCAACGGTGCTTGACCGGAGAGGCCGAAACGAAGCTTGAGTACGCGTGACTCACGAGGACCAAGATCATCGACGAGTTGCAGTGCCGCCTTGATCTGCTCGTGCTGTTCCACACGCTCGAATGGGGGTTCGTAACGTCGATCTTCGACGATGTCGGCAAAGTCCAAGGCTTGGCCGTCTTCGCCTCGAGGGGCCTGGGAGGATGATTGATAGGCACGCATGGCTCGTACGATGACGCTCGCCTTCTTGAGGGGAACGTCCATAGCTTCGGCCATCTCCTGTTGGTTGGGACCGCGTCCCAACTCATCCTCAAGTCGCCTGTAGGTCTGCTTCCAGCGACCGATCAACTCGACCATGTACGCCGGGATGTGGATTGGTTGAACAGCATTGATCAAGGTTCGCTTGATGGACTGCTTGATCCACCAGGATGCGTAGGTCGAGAATCGTGCACCCTGGGCAGGGTCGAAACCCTCCACGGCACGAATCAGGCCGATGTTCCCTTCTTCGATGAGATCGGAGAGAGGCAACCCGCGACGGGTGTAGTGCTTGCTGATGGAGACCACAAGACGCAGATTGGCTCGGACCATTCGATCCTTGGCCTCCAGGTCATTGTCATTAATCACAAGCCACCCCAACTCCTTCTCTTCCTCAGGAGTCAGAAGCGGCGTGCGATTGATCTGCTTCAGATACGTCTCAAGGTCACGATCTGATGTGCGATAGGCCATAGGGGGATGATTCCCAATTACGTATCCCAGACTGCTCTTGGCGATCCCACCAACGCTGGCGGCTATCGTGTCTGGGGTCTATGAAGTATGCGTTCGGACTGTCCGAATGCTCTCATCCCGTTCTTCAGTTCGTGCTTAATTGAAGCCTGGATGCATTTGTTCGGGGCGACATTCCCCCCGGATCCCACTTGGCTGTCATTCGAGCAAGAACCTCCGAACTGGACGAGCGTTAGAATCGGTACTCCAAGGGGCATCCTGAACCCCATGCAAGACAACAACGGTCATTTCGGTGGGAAGAAGGGCGTTTTCTGCCCCCCAGCCCAGACAGGCGGTACAAACGGGTCCAGGCATCAAAAAATTTAGCCTGGACCTCACCAAGTACCCCATAGACCCTAGTTCCAAGGTTGTGTGACAAAAAATGTCCAGAAAGGACCTCAGCGACATTTTGCAGGACTGGCCCCATGAATCGGGCAGGTTCCTGGTCCGCCTCGTGGAGGCCCAGGATGGTCGGACAGTGCTGCAGATCAGGATCGACCTGGGAATCCTCCAAATGGAGATCCAGGGCCGTCCCGATGGGCTCCAGATTCAAGGCTGTGAGTCCTGGCTGGAGGTGCAGAAACAGTCTCTTGCCCAGTACCAGGCTGCCCAGGGATCCAGCCGGGGGTTCGTGATATCAGAGGACGACTGCCGGGCCCTTCGCGAGGAGGCGGCCCAGTATTTCCACCGCTATGTGGCGATGTTCCATGTTGGTCGGTTCGAGGATGTGGCTCGCGATACCTGCCGGAATCTTGAGTGCATCGAGATGTGTCGGGACTACGGGACCACTGAGGAAGATCGCTTGGCACTCGAGCCCTTCAGGCCCCAAGTCATCACGATGCGAACCCGGGCGGAGGCGGAACTGGCCATCGCCAGCGAGCAGGCAGGCATTGCCGTAAAAATCATCAACCAGGGATTGGAGGACCTGGAGGACATCCTTTCACCAGATCACTTTGAAGACAGTAATGAAGTCACCCTGCTGCGGGGGATGCGTGATCTGTTGGTGCCCAAGCTCCCATCCTCACAGAGGGCGGAATTGGAAGATCGGCTGCAACGGGCCCTGGATGCCGAGAACTACGAATTGGCTGCCATCCTTCGGGACGAATTGAGGCAGATGTCCTGAAATTGTTTCTGGTCGGCTACCCTTTCGGGATGTCCACTACAGCTGAAATGGTCCGAACACCGTTCCACAAATATCACGTTGATCACGGCGCTAAGCTGGTTTCCTATGCCGGTTGGGAGATGCCCCTGCTCTATACCTCGATCATCGAGGAGCATCGGCAGGTTCGGACCAGTGGTGGGTTGTTCGATGTTTCGCACATGGGCCGAATCCGCTTCAGTGGACGGGATGCTTGCCGCTTTCTGGATCGCATCTGCACCAGAAAGATTCATGGCACGGCCGTAGGACAGGCACGCTACACCATCCTTTGCAATGAACGAGGTGGCTGCCTGGACGACGCGCTGGTGACTCGCCTGGAGGAGCATGAATACCTCATGGTCTGCAACGCGGCTAACCGTGAGAAGCTGCTCCAGCACTTCGCTCGAGAGAAGGGTGAGTTTGTCTTTAAGTTGCAGGACCAAACCACCCGGACGGCCATGATCGCCCTGCAGGGTCCCAAGGTGATGGAGTTGCTGTCGGCGTTCTCCAGTGAGATTCCCACACTGAAACGATATCGATCAACGACCAAGAGTTTGTTGATGGCGAAGTTCATCATTTCCAGGACGGGGTACACCGGAGAAGATGGCGTCGAGGTCATCTTGCCATCCATGTTCGCGGGTAAGGCTGTTGAGATGATGCTCAAGAACGTCGACTCACCCGACACCATCAAACCCTGTGGTCTCGGGGCCCGTGACTCACTTCGCTTGGAGGCTGGCATGGCCCTCTATGGCCATGAGATCGATGAAGACACCGATCCTCTGACAGCCAACCTGCACTTTGCGGTTTCGCTGGACAAGGGCCTGGATGATCCCGAGGTCGAAACATTCATTGGCCAGGATGCCTTGAGGCGAATCGCTGACTCAGGTCCGGCTCGAACCACGACGGGGCTTGTTCTGGAAGGACGTCGGGCACCACGCCAGGGCATGGTGGTTACCCGGAATGGGCAGCCCGCAGGCGTTGTCACCAGCGGCTGCCTGAGCCCGACCTTGGAGAAGCCCATCGCCATCATCCGGACCGATACCGAGCATGCCGAGGCAGGCACTGTGTTGGGAATTGATTTTGGCAAGCAGGTGTTGGAAGGTGAAGTGACGGCGTTGCCGTTCTACTCATCCCGCTGATCGAGCTTGTTCATCCGTCGTTCCATGGATCGGACGCGTCGAACAAGCTCGGCCAGGTTCATCGCTGCCAACGCATTTCGTTTCGCGGCGTCGGCATCTACAGCGGGGACACCGCCGACGGTCGCACCATCCGGGATGTCACCGGTGATGCCAGTCTTGGCAAGGGCCTGGACCTGGTTTCCAATTCGGAGGTGTCCGGCGACACCAGTTTGCCCACCGAGTGCGACGTAATCACCGACTTCCACTGAGCCAGCGATGCCCACGAGCGAGACCAGCAGGCAATGCTTGCCAATGGTCGTGCCATGTCCAATCGATATGAGATCGGCAAACTTCGTACCCGCGCCGACTACGGTTTCACCAAGTGCTGCTCGTTCGATGGCGCAGTTGGCACCGAGTTCAACATCATCCTCGATGACAGCGATGCCGGACTGTGGAATCTTATGGTGGGCACCGGCGTGGGTTGCGTACCCAAAGCCGTCATTGCCGACCACCGTACACGCGTGGATGGTGACGCGGTTGCCGAGGCGACAACGATCATAGATCGCAACATTGGGATACAAAATGCAATCGTTTCCGATTTCAGCGTGAAGGCCGATGTAGACACCTGGGTAGAGGTGACAGCCCGTCCCGATCTTGGCCCCGCGCTCAATGGTGACGTTCGGGTGGATTCGACTGCCCTGACCAATGACAGCATCGGGATGGATGGAGGCATGTCGAGAGATGCCATCGCCTTGATCCTCGATGACCTCGGGGTGGGCTCGATAGCCGTGCAAGAGCACCATCGCGTTGCGGAAGGCAAAGTAGGGATCATCACAAACCAGGCGGGTGACGCCATCCGGGCAGGGGTCAGACTCCCGGATGAAGACGGCGGCAGCCTTGGTGGTGGTCAAATGGGCCTGGTATTTCGAATTCGCCAGGAAAGTGACTTCCGAAGGGCCAGCTTCCCGGATCCCTGCGCAGCCGGTCACTTCGACCTCACCATCGCCATGGAGGACGGTATCGACCTGCTGAGCCAGTTCCGACAGCTTCATTGACCGCAGTTCTCCGGATCAGCAGGCATAAATCCTGCCTCAAGGGGGAGCAGCCTAGCAGACTGGGCAGGGGTTCTCGTAGCGATCGTGGTGGCGTGCGGATATCCTCCGTCCGATTCATGCGAACCTCGCTATTCATCGCGTTCCGCGGGGTGTCACCTCTCCTGGTGCTGCTGATCGGGGTCGTTCAGTTCGGCGGAACCAGGGTCCTGGCTCAGCAAGAACAGCTCTTGGACCGCCCCGTCTCCAAGATCACGTTTTCAGGACTGGAACGTGTGCCCGAGCAAAAAATTGTGAACAACATCAGGTCTCGCGTTGGCGCGCCATACGAGCCATCCACCGCTCGAGGCGATGTCTCACGACTGACACGGCTTGGTGACTTTGCCAGTATTGATGTGGAAGCCACGCTGCTTGAGGATGGGACGGTATCCCTGACCTATTACTTTAAGGAGCAGACCCTGTTGGCCCAGGTCCAGGTGGTGGGTAACCGAGTACTCAGTGACTCGGCTTTGCTGGGACCCACCGGGTTGAGACGTGGGTCCGCACGTGATGACTTCCTGATCCAGCGTGGCCTGCGTGACATGAAGGATGCCTATCGCAAGAAGGGCTATTACCTGACGACCGTCAGCTTGGATGAGCAGCAGCTTGAAGACAATGACGTTTTGATCTTCGAAGTTATCGAGGGGCCTCGTGTTCGTGTTCGCCACATCGCCTTCGTGGGCAATACGCACTTCCCCACAAAAGTGCTCCAGGCGGAGATTGATACCCGGACATGGTTCCCATTCCTAGTACGCGGCGAACTGGACAACGAGATCTTGGCCTCTGACGTGAAGTCGTTGGACAACTACTACAAGGATCGAGGGTATCTCGATGTTCGCGTCGATCGTACGATTGAGATTTCACCTGATCAGAAGGAAGCCAAGGTCATTTTCCTCATCGAGGAAGGTGTGCGATACCGTGTTGGCCAGATTGACACAAGTTCATTTGACGGCGGGTCATTGACAGTTTTTTCAAAGGAACAGCTGGCTGGCCTGATCTCACTGAAGACAGGTGATGTCTACCGTTCCGACCGAGTGAACAGTTCCCAGTCAATCGTCAAGAACAGCTATGGGGCCATGGGGTACCTCGACACCCGGGTGCAGTTATTCCCAGTCCGTCGTGAAGCTGGTTCGCCCGTGGTGGATGTGCGTATCGAAATTCGCGAGGGCGAAGTGGCCAAGGTCGGCCTGATCAATATTCATGGCAACAGCCTGACCCGTGATCGGATCATCCGGCGACCGATCTACCTGGAGCCTGGGCGTCGATTCGATGCCAACGAGATTGATGAGGCGAAGAAACGCATCGAGCAAACGGGACTCTTCAACGATGTCAGGGTGACGGTTCAGCAAGAATCGGAAGACAATCCAGGACACCGGGATGTACTCGTCGAGGTCAAGGAGAAGAACACGGGTTCTTTGAACTTTGGCGTGGGATTCGGATCGGATTCTGGTGTGCTGGGCAGTATCTCATTGAACCAGGACAACTTTGACGTCCTGGACTTCCCAGAGACCTTTGGCGAGCTCATTCGTGGACGGGCTTTCCGTGGCGCGGGCCAGAAGTTTGCCATTACCTTCCAGCCGGGCAATGAGATCTTCGCGTATGACATCTCCCTCACGGAACCGAACATTTTTGATACGCCCTACACACTGGGTGGGGTCGGTGGTTACTACCGTCGTATCTTTCGTGACTACACAGAGGAGCGGCTCTATGCCGGCACCCAGGTCAGCCGTCGCTTTGGTGACGTCTGGGTGGCCGAAGGGCGATTCAACATTGCGAATATTCGACTTGATGACATCGTGTTTGGTGCTCCCCTTCAGATCTATGAGGATGAAGGGCCAGACGATGCCTTCAACACCGGTTTCTCGATCATTCGAACAACGATTGATCGCCTGACGCGCCCCACGAAGGGCAGTCGACTTGATCTGAACTATGACAACTTTGGTCTCTACGCGGGAGATCTGAAATTCAATCGTGTCCGTGGAGACTACACGGCCTACTTTGCTTTGGATCGCGATTTCCTGGGACGGACGTCGACCCTGCGAATCGACGCATCCGCGGGTTACATCTTTGGCGGCAAAGCGCCGAGTTATGAACGCTTCTACCTCGGCGGTCGAACGCTGCGCGGATTTGAATATCGCACGGTCAGCCCCAAGGGCACACCGAGCGTCCCTGGGGGTCCAACCGACATTCCCATCGGTGGCAATTGGCTGCTCTTCCTGGGCGGGCAGTACCAGTTTCCACTCGCCGGTTCCGCCATTGATGGTGTCGTATTCTGCGATTCTGGCACGGAGACAGATACCGTAGGGTTCGACGAATATCGCCATTCGGTGGGGGTCGGCATTCGCTTATACCTTGCCCAGTTGGGTCCTACGCCCATGGCCTTTGACTTTGCCTTCCCCCTCTTGACCGGCGAGTATGATGAGAAGCAGATCTTCAGTTTCTCCGCGGAACTACCGTTCTGATTGCACACCTGAGTACCGAGACGGGGAGAGCACCTCTCATGATGAAACGTGACCGTATTACCATTGTCGTTTGCCTCTTAGTTGCCGTATCTGCCCTGGGATTGTCCTTCCAGGCGGGGGCGGCACGCCGGATGGCCTCCCCGACTGTCGTTGCCACCGTGGACATTAACCGTGTCCGTGAAGGTCTTACTGAACGTGTTGATGCACAAGCTGGCCTGATTGCCTTGGCCCAGAAGATCGAGTCAGAAAACACGGAACGCCTTGGGAAGATTGAAGAACTCCAGACCGAGATCACCGACACTGTCGATCCAGATCAACGGCAGGAACTCCAGGAAGAGCTTGATCTCAACCTGGTTCGTGCGGCTGCTTGGTGGGAATACATTAAGCAACAGGTTGACATTGAAAAGTCACTGCTGCTTCAAGATCTGTTCCAGAAAATCAGCGATGCTGTTGCCGAGCTGGCGGAAGTCGAAGGGATCAATCTCGTGTTGGTCAGTGATGCTGGCCGTGTCGTCAAGACTGTTTCCGACGCGCAGGTTGCTCGGGAACTACAGGTCCGCCAACAGATCAGCACGAGACGGATCATGTACGCATCATCAACCATTGACATCACCGAGCAGTTGATCATCCGCATGAACAACAGCTATGCAAACGAACAGGGCACGCGCTGAGCCTGAGTCCCTCGTGCTGCAGAATGCACCCTACCCGTACCGGGAGAGAACCATGAACCAGATTTCCATCGGTCGCCTGCTGATAGCCGGCCTCATTTGTGTCCTCGTTGTTGAGTGGATTGCAACAGATCGCTCCGATGCAAACCAGGCACCACCTGCAGCCAAGACGTCCGTCGCTGTTGTCAATCTCGAGATGACGTTCAATGGACTTGAGGAGTGGGTAGCTGTTGAGGGCGCACTCGTTGAGATGGGTGCCAAGATGGAAGACGAAGCTATTCGTCGTCGTGAAGAGGTTGAGGGCTTGCTCGCCGACACGGAGGATTACCCTGTCGGATCTGAGAAATACAAAGAAGCTGAACGTCGTTACGAAATGGCGGCCTTGGAATTCCAGGCCTACGTTGCTATGCACCAGGGCCGTCGCATGGAATACAACGACACGCAGATCAAGGCGCTGTACGACAAGATCAAGATCGCAGCGAAGAACATGGCTGATGACCGTGGACTCGACTTGATTCTTGTCGATGATTCCGTGGTTCCGATTCCTCCTGACACGCAGGACATCCTCGCCCAGATCTCAAGTCGTCGAGTCCTCTTTGCACGAGCGCAGCTGGATATCACCGAGGCATTGATCACGGAGATGAACACCGCGTACCAGTCCGGAGGTTCCTGAGTCGTGCCAGGCTCGACCGACGCCATGGTCGGAGTCGGATCGACGATTGGAGACATCGCCTCTTTTCTCGGAAGCGATGTTGATGGCAAGGCTTCCCTGGTCATCAATGGCCTGAATAGTTTGGAGGCCGCAGCTCAAGACGAGTTGACGTTTCTTCATGGCGTGCGATGGGCCAGGCAATGGCCGGAGTCAGCGGCAGGTGCCGCGCTCGTCACGCGAGGGCTCGAAGTATCCGGTCATGATCCAGCCACCCGGGCGGTGGTCTTTGTTGATGATGCCGAAATTGCCATGCTGCAAATCCTGGAGTCCTTTGCTGCATCGACCATCGTGGTGCCCGAACCGACGGTCGATTCCTCGGCCGTGATCCATGAGTCAGCTAAGGTCGGCACGGGTGTCCACATAGGACCGCATGTCAGCATCGGTCCCAATGCAGTCGTTGGTGATGGTGTGTGCCTCTATGCCGGAGCCCGGGTCGGACCCGATGTGATCATTGGTGAGAAGACCGTACTGCACGCCAACGTCGTGATCGAACATGGTTGCCGGCTTGGGCGTGGCTGTCATTTACATGCCGGTGTGGTGGTGGGTGCTGATGGCTTTGGCTATCGACCAGATCCAGGAGGAGGTGGCTTACTCAAGGTGCCGCACCTGGGGATCGTTGACATCGGGGACGACGTTGAAATCGGTGCAGGAACGTGCATTGATCGAGGCAAGTTCGGGGCCACCAGGATTGGTGACAATACGAAGCTCGACAACCTGGTCCAGGTGGCCCACAACGTGGTCATCGGCTGCTCCACGGTCATTGCTGCCCAGGTTGGAATTGCTGGATCAGCGGCGATCGGCAATGGCGTTCAGATTGGTGCCCATGCCGGGATCGTGGAGCACATCAAAATCGGGGATGGTGCCAGGATTGGTGCCAAGGCAGGCGTTATCAAGAATGTGCCCGCTGGGGAGGCCGTAGCGGGCATTCCAGCCCAACCTGCGAAGGATACTTTGCGTCAAGTCGCGGCCCTTCGTAAACTGCCTGAATACTTGGCCCAACAGGGGCGTCCAAGGGCTTGATGGCCCCCTGGAACGGGCCAGCGCGACAGCCATCGCGCATGTCGGAGTCCCCATGATTCAAGAGGCCGAAGAGATCCAACAGGACGGGGTGTCCCCGGCGCCGTACCAACACACGGTGGCGAAGCCCGCTGCTGTCTCTGGGCGGGGGCTGTTGTATGGGGAAGAGGCCGAACTGGTCATTGAGCCAGCGCCTGTGGATCACGGCATCGTGTTTGAACGTGTTGATCTTGACCCCCCGGTTCGTATTCCTGCACTCATCGATCATGCGGTGGACCGGGAGCGACGGACGACGCTCAAGAACGGCTCCAGCACGATCGAGACCGTCGAGCATTGCCTGTCGGCATTGGCTGGATTTGGGATCGACAATGCTTTGGTCCGACTCAATGGACCAGAAGTGCCCCTTGGTGACGGGAGCGCCGCCCCCTTTGTCGATGCGATTCAAAGTGTTGGTATCCAGGAACAGGACGGCTCTCGCCTGGTCTACCGGGTGACGGAGCCAATCGTGCTGGATGAAGGTGGGTCGATGCTGGCCGCGTTTCCAAGTCGGCACGACGATTTCAGGGTGATCTACGAGTTGGACTATGGCAATACCGAGACACGGATCAACCGCCAGTCACAGGGATTCGTCTTGGAAACCGATCAGTATCTCTCGGAGTTGTCGACGGCCCGGACCTACAGCCTGAAGGAAGAAGCCCAGGGGCTCTGGGAACAGGGCCTGTGTCGGCACCTGACTCCCAAGGACGTCCTGGTCATCGGTGAGGATGGTCCGATTGAGAACAGCTACCGGTTCGACAATGAGCCGGCCCGGCACAAGATTCTCGACCTGATTGGGGACCTGTACCTGCTCGGTGGTCCCGTGCATGGTCGCTTTGTCGCTTCACGCTCTGGTCACACCTTGAACCGAAAAATGTGCGAGCGGATTCGTGAGCAGGCAGAGGCCAGACGACGACAAGATCTGCTGCGTGATGGGCGGGTCATGGATATCCGTGCGATCCAGCAGATCATGCCTCACCGGTATCCGATGCTGCTGGTGGATCGCGTGATCGAGGTCGAGGGCAATCGTCGAGCCATCGGTGTTAAGAACGTGACGATCAATGAACCCTTCTTTGGCGGGCATTATCCCAGTACGCCACTGATGCCCGGCGTTCTGATCGTCGAAGCTATGGCCCAATTGGGTGGCCTGCTCCTGAGCCAGAAGCTTGAGCATGCAGGCAAGGTTGCCGTGCTTCTGAGTCTCGACAAAGTCAAACTACGTCACCCTGTTACACCCGGCGACCAACTTGTCCTGGAAGCAGAGACGGTTCGTGCCAGTTCACGAACGGCGTCGATTCACTGCAAGGCATTTGTAGGCAGCCAGGTAGCTGCCGAAGCCAATATTCGCTTTATGATGGTAGACGCGGAACAGCATTGAGGAGTTTTGCTCGCTTCCCAGGCGAGTGATGATGAGATCTGGCATGGCGAACATTCACGACACGGCGATCATCGATCCGACGGCTCAGATCAGCGAGTCTGCGTCGATTGGTCCCTATTGTGTGATCGGCCCGGAGGTCGAAGTCGGTCCAGGCACCACGCTCCTCAATCATGTCACGATCCAGTGTCTCAGCCGAATTGGCGAGAACAACATTATCTATCCATATGCCGTCATTGGAGCAGACCCCCAGGACAAGAAGTTCGAAGGTGAACGAACTGAGTGCATCTTGGGCAACGACAACGAGATCAGGGAACACGTCACAATTCACCGTGGAACGGGGAATGGCGGCGGCTTGACCTCGTTAGGAAACAACAACCTCATCATGGTTGGCTGCCATATCGCGCATGACTGCATCATTGGTGATGACACCGTCATTGCAAACCAGGTGATGTTGGCGGGGCATGTGGTCATTGAAGATCGAGCTGGAATTGGGGGCGGTGCTGGTGTTCACCACTATGTGACCATTGGGCAGTCAGCCTTCGTGGGCGGACTGGCCAGGGTCTCTCGTGATGTGCCGCCGTTCATGATCGTCGAAGGGCATCCTGCCGAGGTGCGTGCGGTGAATGTTGTGGGCTTGTCACGCCTGGGCTATCCAACAGATCACGTGGACGCCATGAAGGAAACCTTCCGCCGACTATTCCGCGAAAACGGAAACATGGCGGAGTGTCTCAAATCTCTTCGTGAAGAGTTTCCGGATGTACCGGCCATTTCAGCAGTCTGCAACGCTCTGGAACTGTCAGCCAGTGGTACCCATGGCCGGGCACGCGAGTCCATGAGGCGGGATGACAAATGGGTCGGCAGTACCTGATCCAGGTCCGTTCTTAATATTCATCGTCCAGGTTGTCGGGATCATCGTCGATTGACTTGGTGGGTGTGTCATCCTCATTCGGTTCGTCATCACCCTGTGAGTCATCATCCATGGCTTCATTCATGAAGCCATATTCCATTTGATCTTCTTCTTCGATGGGTCGTGATTCAATGAGTTCTCGATCTTGGATCATGGGCGATATCTCCTTCCTGGAGTCCCTCGGTCGTTTATGGCGTACTTTGCTGCAGGAGTGGAGGCAACTGGAGGGTAAAAATCTTCTCATCCGTCGAGAGCAGCAGCATCCCTTCGACGGCCCTGGCGGTGCGAATTCTACTATCGAGATCGAACAGGTCAATCCCTTCAACGGCACGCCCCCCGGGCAAGAGTATGTGAAGTTTGTATAGATGTCCTGAGCTGGCCAAGTGTGCGTTCTGGTGTCGATTCGATTGGCCGGAGACTTGGTCGACCAGGATGAGACCGTCAGCGTAGGGGGCGATTGCATCGAAACGGTGATTTTGGGTACGGCTGGTAGCATCCGAGCCGATGAGGCCACCCTTCGTGTCGAGGATCTGGAGCGACTTGTCATAGAGAAGCCAGAGGCGGTCTCCCGAGCTGGTCAACTTCGGCAGGCTGGAAGTTTCTGGCTGTAATGCGTCATGCGTTGTTGCTAGTTCGCGACCCGTGTCCAATGAAATCGGATGCATCTTGTACTGAAGGTCTGTCACGAGCAACGCTTGTGGAGTGATCCTGGTTCCTTCACGCATTCGCATGGCTTGCAGGGATCGGTCCAGTGAAATCCAATCGGGGCCATGACCTGGCCTTCGGAAAAGCGCTGCACCATTGCTGCCACCCACGATGAGATCACCCAGGGAATTGGATCGCAGCCAGAGTGCGACACCCAGCTCACTGGGAATATCGATCATCTCGATGTCACCGTGTTCGGCATCGATCCAAGCCAGGATCATGTCGCCACGCTCAAGACTTCGATCGATCCAGGCGTCACCGACGATGGATTGCCTGTATCCCAGGATGGCTACGCCATGATGCCAAGGGGCATGATCTTGGACGACGTGGCCAGGGAGTGATGTACGCCACTGGATCGCGGCATCTTCCTTCGCATCGATGGCGGCACAACGCCCATCCTGGTGGAGCAACAAGATTCGATCACCAATGGGCTCGATAGCCACCCACCCCGTGGAAGCCAGGCCGGAGAGTCCTTCATCTTCACCTGACGTTTCAGTTGATTCCTGTGGTTCAAACAGGGTGCCCGGTAATTCAACATCCCAGTGGACCCGACCATCAGCAGTTGCCAGTGAAACCAGTCGAGCTGGTCGACCCAGTTGGGAGAGTTGGATCACGATGACGAGGTCGTCCTGGTAGACGATCGTGGCTTCTCGATGCGTGAGATAGGTTGTCCAAGAGGGTGTGTAGTCGGGCGCGACATGCCAAGTCAGTCGATCGTCATGAGATCTCAAGAAGGCGTGTTGTGAAAGTGCGGGCTCGCGTTCCTCGTAGAGCGGTTCGACAAGCTGTCCCGGCCAATCAAGGGCTTGGCCTCCGACCGCTGTATGGCGTGGGATCACGGGATAGGCGGCATTGACAAGTTGTTGCCGCCATTGGGCTGGTAACGCGTCTCCCAGTGGACTGGAAGGATGCCCCTGGGTATTCAACCAGAGATCCAATAAGGCCAGCCCTTGCTGCGCTTGATTGATCTGCAGAGACTCTTCCAACATCCTGGCCGTCTCACGTGCGAGTCGATCGGTATCCCGCTGTGATCTCAGGTTCTCGGCATGGGTCGCCAGGCGGCGTTCCCACGGTGCCTGTGGGTCGAGTTGTTGCCAGGGTGGGGGTGGTACCAGTTCGGGATAGGTGCGGGCGGCCGTCGTTAATCGACGCCTGGCCCAAGCGCCTGCTGGTGCCAGGATGTCGACTTCTTCGTGCATTGTGTTCGAGAGAACAGGGTCCGTTTCAACACGGCGCCAATGCGAGACGGCCAACGGAAGATCGGATTCAGCCATCCAATCACCGAGGGCCAGCGTGGCGGAAGCTTCCAGGGAGGTTCCGGACGTCAGTTCATCAAGAACCTTCTGGATATCACGATAGTCACGGTTGGCGATCCGTTCACTGGGATCCAGCGTGGACCGAATTTCCTCGAATATCGCACGTCGAACGCCCTCTTTTTCACCCGGGACAAGTTCGGTCTCTTCAACAAGCATGGCCATGGATTCTGAGGCACGCTTCAATAACAGCGGTCGATCATTGGAACGTGCGGCCACACGCACGAGGGCCAAATGAGTTCCTGGAGCGTTTGGTTTCGTGTGGAGTCGTTCCTCCAGGACTGATGTAATGGAGGCCTTGTCTGCATGAAGTGCAATTCCCGAGGGGCCGCCTACCAGGAGATGGCCATCCACGACAAGTGGAAGGGAGGATCCGGAGATGGGCAGCCGTTGTGTGACGTCACCGGTTTCGATGTCGATCTCCGTGATGGTCGATCCAGTGGGGACGTACAGTCGATCGCCTGCCAAGTGGACACGGCCAGCCAGTGACATTCCCTGTCCCTTGGCCTGCGGCCAGGTTGTCCAGAGTGGAGCTGCCATGTTGTCCGGATCCAGTGAGGACACGGAAGCGCCAACGACGAAAATCCGTTGACCGTCCGTCAACAGGTAACTAGCTGCTTTCCACTCGGGGCGATCTTCGATCGACATGATGGATGTGCGATGGCCTGTCTTACGATCCATGGAAACCACGTGACGAAAGTCGGGACTCAACGAGATCACTCGGTCTTCCAGTACCAGTGGAAGATGGACGTGATAAGGCCGCACACGACTCTTGGCACGAGTTCCACTGACGGGAGTGTCCATGCGCTGAACCCATTTCACCCGTCCGCTGGCAACATCAACGGAAGCAATCGCACCGATGGATGATGCCACAAGCACTTGATCGCCATCAATGACGGGCATCGTGAGGGGGCGTAAGCTGCCTTCGCGGTATTGACTTCCAGTGGAAGCGATGTAGGACACGAAAGCAGGTGTTCCATCATCGCGATTCAACGCCAAGAGATAGCAACTTTTCAGTCCCTGTCGACGCTCTCGTCGAGTCAGAACGAAAACGCGGTCTTCATGAATGACAGCTGGTCCTGCAGGGTACAGGGCTTGGGGGTCATCGATACCGGGTGTATTGACGAGATCGAAACGCCATCGCTCTTCACCAGTCGTGGCATCGAGACAGACGATTTCTTCGGATTCAGACGTGCCGCCCTCCATGCTGTAACCGATCCAGGTCACGATGTCGTCCCCATCAACAGCCACTGCGGTCGGCCCGATGGGTTCATCAACACGTTCAGCTCTGGCGGCGGTTTCCAGGATCGAGGTCCGCCAATCTTCCAGACCCGTGTAGAGGTCCATGCGTACAACATCAGCACCTTCATTGAAGAAGATGTGTTCACCGGCGATCGTGGGCACGACGGCGGTCAATTTGCCACTCTGGATGGTCTCTTCAATCAAGTCATCTGAGATCTCGTTTCGTGCCAAGATGCTGGATGGCGTTCTTTGATACGAGGATTCCCATAAGGCAGGGGCAAGCAGATCGCCGACGCGGGACGGCGCGGTATCAAGCATGTCCTGACCATGTTCAGGGCGTGGGGCTTCCTGTGCTGTCCACGACGCCAGTGCTTCGGACCAGGGGGCTGCCTCTGGACCAGCCTCGGAGAGACGATTGGACAAGTCTGCGAGTCCGCCCAAGTCCCCCCGCCCGTGCGAGGCCATGGCCAGCATCAGCCAAGTTGCCCAGCGATCCTGGTCAGACAACTGTGGGTGTGAGGTTGCTTCTTCGAGCCATGTAGTCGCTACAGCCAGCCGCCCGGCTTCCAAGTTTTCTTGGCCCAGCAGGAGGAGGGCTTCCAGGCCCGCTCGAGTCAGTGGGCGTGTTTCGACCAGTCGCCTCAAGCGGCCTTGTTCCAACATCCGATTGGCTTGGTTTGATTCCGCGGTCTCATAGCGATCAAGCAGAACCTCATTCGAGCGCAAGATGTCCTGGGCAAGGTGCCGTACTGACTGAAATCGTCCAGGCTCAGTTGGATCGGGTACGAGCATGTACTGGTGATCGTCGAGAACTTGTTGCACCAATCGGATGGTTTCAGCCGGGTTGGTATCAGCGATGTCCCGAGCGCGTGCCAAGAGACGAGCCGCTTCCGACGAGTCGTTGACGAAGACCGGATTGGGTGGGGGAGCCTGGGGCACCGCCTCGCTCGTGAGGGGGACGAGAAGGGCGATGATTGCCAGGATTCCACGTAGGCTCTTCATGAGTGAGGAAACGGGACCTCCACCCGTGCTCCAGTTGATTCTACGGGGGCTGCCAAGGGCATGTTCCCGTCCTGATACAGTGCTCCCATGCGACTGGGATTCCTTCTGATTCTGCCCCTTATCCTGCTCACTGGGTGCTTCACCAGTGCACCGATCATTGCGGTAGACAGTGTGGAAGTGGTTGGACGCAACGATCAGGCGATCGCGCGGCACTACAACTTGGTCCTGACCAATCCCAACGACAAGCCCATCGAGCCACTGGAGTTCACCTACTCGGTTTCCGTGGCGGGTCGAGGTGTGTACCAGGGCCGTCATGCTGCTGAGATGACGCTGGATGCGGGGGGCCAGGACCGCCCTATGGTGCTTCCAGCCGTGATTCCATTCGAGCGGGTTGGGTGGGCTGAGTCATCCGTCCCAGATTCAGCACGATGGTCCATGTCGGGAACCCTGATATACGTCGATGAAGGCGTGTTCGCAGAGACCTTGTTGGACCTGGGCTACCGCCCATCGACCGGGTTCTCCGCCTCGGGTGAGTTGGATACGACTGGTCTGGTGGATGATGTGGTGGAGCCTCAGGCGGCCTCGCAGGTGCCCCCATCCGAACAAACACCACTGTCCCCCTTCCCCGCAGGGTCGTGACAGCCGATTCAACCAAGAAAATCAGCGATTGAAGGTCTGCCGAATGGATCTCAGGTCCTGATGGCTTGTCGATGCAGCGCCGATAGGTGCTGTTGACGCCCCCTTTCCATGCTCAATGCATCTCGGCCGGACCTACACCTATGCAGCTCAACGACATTCTTCGAATGGCAGACGATCGTGGTGCCAGTGATATTCACCTGGTGCCAGGCCATCCACCCATGGTCCGTGTGAACACGGTCATGGAACCCCTCGTGGAGGCCGTTCTCTCAGGTGGCCAGACCCAGGCTTATCTGGACGAGATGATCAACGATCGTCAGAAGAAAACATTCGAACAAGACCTCGATCTGGATTTCTCGCACGCCGTCCACGAGATGGGGCGTTACCGCGTCAATGCGCATGCCCAGCGTGGCGGTCTGGCCCTGGCGATGCGAGTCATTCGGACGATGGTTCCCGAGTTGGCAGATCTCAACTTGCCAGAGGTCATCCAGAAACTCACATGGCTGCCTCGTGGACTCGTCCTCGTGACGGGTGACACCGGTTCCGGTAAGTCGACGACCTTAGCCGCCATGATCCAGTCGATGAATGCACGCTACCGCAAGCACATCATCACCCTGGAGGATCCGATTGAATATGAGCTGAAGTCGCAGCAATGCGTGATCGAGCAGCGGGAACTGGGCGTGCATATGCCCAGTTTCGCCTCGGGTTTGAAGCATGCGTTGCGACAGGATCCAGACATCATTCTGGTGGGTGAGATGCGAGATTTGGACACCACCGCCCTGGCAATGTCGGCTGCCGAGACCGGCCACCTCGTGCTGTCCACGCTCCATACCTGTAACGCCAGCCAGACAGTCGAGCGAATCATCGACATGTACCCGGCTGGTCAGCAAAACCAGATCAGGTCCATGCTGGGCAACACCCTTCAGGCGGTCATTTCACAGACCTTGTTCAGTCGTATCGATCGCCCCGGCATGGTGCCGGCGGTCGAGGTCCTACTTTGTACGCCGGCTGTGCGCAACATCATTCGAGAGAGTCGTACCTTCGAGATTCCCAACGTGATCGAGACCAGTCGCCGCGCGGGCATGGTCAGCTTGGATTCGTCCATTGCCGAGTTGTACTTCAACGGATTCATCAGTCGACAGGATGCCGTTGCCCAAGCCGCTTACCCCGAGCAGATGGAGCGTAGCCTGGCGGCCTGAGGCCGACCTGGATGACGGGATTTCAATTCCATGCCACAGTACCGCTACCAAGCACGACTCAGTACCGGCAGGCTCCAAGGTGGTGTCCTCAGCGCCGACAGTGCCGCTGCTGCTGCGACAATGTTGCGTAGCCAGGGGCAACACGTCCTGAAGCTCGTCCCCCTGCAAGGTGCGGGTTCAGGTGACATCCTGCGCAAGATCGGGAATACGCTGAACTGGACTTCAGGTCCGACTGCCAAGGAAGTACTGGACTTCACATCCCAGTTGGCCGTGATGATTCGAGCGGGGATCAGTATTCGTCAGGCCTTAGAAGGCATTTCCGAACAGACGCCCAACGCGAAGTTCAAGAAGATCCTGCAGGCCATTCGTCAGGATGTGGAGGCTGGAAAGCAGTTCTCCGAGGCCATCACCAAGTACCCACGGCTCTTCGACGCCCTCTACGTCAACATGGTCCGTGCTTCGGAAATGTCCGGTTCGTTTGCGCACATGTTGGACCGGATCGCGGCCTTCATGAAGCAACAGTTGGAAACCCGCAAGATGGTGATTGGGGCGAGCATCTACCCAGGTGTGATCGCGACTTTGGCGTCTTCCGTCACGGTCTTCCTGATGACCTTCGTTCTTCCTAGGTTTGCCACCGTGTTCGAGGGCAAGGAAGCGGCCTTGCCTTGGCCAACAAAGTTCTTGATGTCGACATCCAACTGGATGGTCACGAACTGGTGGGTTCTGATCATGGTGCCTGTCGTGGGTCTCATCGTCTTCTTGATGTTCATCCGGACCGAGGTTGGGCGTTTTTGGTTTGACGGGACCAAGCTCAAGGTGCCGTTGTTCAAGCCAATGTTCCGGGCCCTCTATGTCAGCCGATCACTGCAGACGATGGGAGAACTGTTGAATGCTGGTGTCCCCGTCCTGGACGCCATGACCGTGACAGGTGATATCACAGGGAACGTTCTGTACCGCGGCATGTGGCGGAAGGTGCAGATGGCGGTTCGACAGGGACAGAAGATCAACGTGGCCTTGAGTGGCACGTCCTTGCTCCCCAAATCCGTTGTCCAGATGATGGCTGCAGGTGAGGACTCCGGCAAGTTGGGTGAAGTGCTCGAGGAAATCGCTGTGTTCTATGCTTCCGCGCTGCGCGACGCCATCAAGACCATGACGAGCATGATCGAACCCTTGTTGATCGTCGTGATGGGTTCCATCGTCGGCTTCATCGCGATGGCGATCATCCTGCCCATCTTCAAGATGAGTGCCATCGTGGCTGGTTGACGGCCGAAGGGATTTCCCGATGAAACATCATCTGCAATTTGGTCGAAGCCGATCAGGACACCGAAGACGCCGCGCGTTAGCGCGTGGCTTCACCTTGCTTGAGACGGCGCTGGCGATCGTGATCATCGGTGTCGGGGTTCTGGCCATGATGGCAGGACAGCAGGCGTGGCATCATCAAAACGACTGGGCTCAACAGGTTGGCCTGGCCGCTCGGCTTGGAAACGAAATTCGGGAAATGACCTTGACGCTTCCTCGGCACGACCCTGTGACGGGATCGTCCAGTTGGGGATCGGAACCGAATGAAGCAGAAGTCTCGGATTTCGACGATCTCGATGACTTCGACGGGAATGGCACGGGTATCACGTTTTCAGGTGGAGATGACACTGGCCCTCTCAATAGCCTTCGTCAGCCCATCGTGGGCTTGGCAGATTGGTCTCAGCAGGTGGTTGTGTGGAATGTTGATCCAGGGGACATCAATTCGACCGTTTCCGATGGAACTTCCGAGGTAATGATGGTCGAGGTGATCGTGTACTGGGATGACCCGCGGATGGTGGGATTACGGGAGATGACGCGGGTGAGGTGGATCGCACCGAATTGATTCTCATGGATTCCCTCTCCTCGGGCGACCTGGTCCGGACAGGGTGCCCAGGCAATGGGATCCTGAATACAACTGTTCCACGTACTGGTGAGCACATGACCCCATCGAACCAACATTCCATCATCCTTTACAGCACGACCTGCAGGCGTCATCGGTCACGACGCGGTGTCGCAGCTGTTTTGTCGATGATGTTCCTCGTTCTGTTTGCTTCACTGGCGGCCGTGATGGCTGTAGTCGCACAGGGCAACGTCCGAACAGCCCACTCGTCGCTTCGAATATCGCGCGCCCTGAGCGTTTCAGAAAGTGGTCTCGCTTTTGCTGCGCGTCGACTGGGCCTCGAGAGTCGACGATTCGTTGTGGAACAGGGTGTCATCGACTCGGACTTCGGTGAACGACTTTGGTTGGGTACCTGGACCAATGCCGACGGGGCCGTCACGGTGGCTGATCCAGAGGGGTATGCGGTGCCCAATCCCTCTGGTCAGGGTCTCGTGCACGCGATTTACGACGCACACTTGCATGCTGATGACTATGACGATGTTGAGGATGAAGGTGTCATCCATTCATTGACTCTTGATGAGGCCAATGGCGTCATCGTGACTCCACCCATTCGCTTGGGAGACAACGAATCTGATCCATGGTTCCGCCTTCGATATGAACTTCTTGCGGACGGTTCACAGGTACGGGTGACCAGCCAGGGGCACGATGCCGGTATACGGCGCAACCTTCAGTTAGATTTCCAAATCGACAAGAAGATCGAGTTCGCGGTGCTGGGACCTAACCGGATCATGATTGGTAAGAACGTGCTCGTGGAGGGTCCCATTGGTTCACTCTATGGCACGGTGGCAGGAGAGTTGGACCCTGCCAACGGTGATCCACTCGTGCTTCGCAGTGATTACTTCGACCTGGATCCTGTCCTCGATACGCGACTGGACGAGTTCTACGCAACCATTGCTGCGCATGATGTCGATGGCGACAACCGGTTGCGTCCTGACCATCCTTCGGAGTCCGCGGGCGTTGCGCAACAAGCGTATTTCGAAGACAACGACGGTGATGAGTACGTGGACGATTTCGATCTTTTCCTTGGGATCTATGACACCAATTCCGATACCCGCGTGGTCTACGACGAAGTCCTTGCGCAGGCCACGGGGAACGGGGGCCCGCTCGAGTTCGATATTGACCCCCAACTAGGCCCGTTGGTGGATGCAGCGCTACCGGATCGCAATAGTGATGGCTCTGTCAACGCAGTCGATACAGCCTTGGGTTGGAATGATGGGGTGTTGGACGCACGTGACCAGTACGCCAAGGCACGTGGCGGCATTAACTTTGCGGTGCTGCGTGATGACTGGGAAGACGCGAATGGAGACAGCTACCAGACGCTTGTACAGGGGCCGGTGGCAACCGATCCCGATGTGTCTGCAACAGCCTTTGAAGTTGGTGAGCCGGAGATGATTGAACTGACGACTGACATGTTCTCGACATCGCATACTTGGTTCAGTGACGAGGCCGATACAGGAACAGCCTTCGGTGACGAGGCTTCCGGCCAAGTCGCCGCCGGGATTGCTGCCGGTGGTATCTACACGGCACCTGGTGTGGAGGATGCCGAATCGGTTCCTTACGGATCGCTGGGTGCGTACGACTACTACCAGCGACCCGTTTACGAGGACATGACCTTTACGAACGTTCGGATCCCCCAGGGCACCAATGCCCTTTTCCGTAACTGCACCTTTGTCGGCGTGGCCTGGATCGAGACCGAGGAAGGGTGTACGGATCCCAATTGGAACTACACCGGTTCGGTAGAACCTGATGGCCAGGGTGGCTTCATCGATCGTTTCCCCGATCTCATTTCGGACCTGGATGGCACGCCACTCGACGATACGCGAGCGTATTCGAACAACATCCGGTTCGAGGACTGCACCTTCTTAGGCTCGGTGGCTGCAGATCGACCAGGTGAGTACACCCACTGGCGTAACAAGATCCAGTTAACCGGCAACACGCGTTGTTTCATTGATCCATATGACCCAGATTTGCTTCAGCAGGCTGATGCCGCAGCGCTCCAGTCCACCTTGCTGGGGATCGCGGAAGAAGATCGAGAGGAATTGGCACGCAGTTCTATTCTCATGCCCGGATGGTCGGTCGACGTTGGTAATTTTGACAACAACGTAGCAACACGCATCAAGCTCAGTGGCACGATTGTGGCTGGCATCATCGATATTCGTGGTACTGCGGATATTCATGGCACCGTGCTCATGACGTTCCGGCCAGAAGAAGGCACCGGACCATTGTTCTATGGCGGGACACCGGATGCATTCAATACGACCCTCGGGTACTTCGGCAGCGATGATGGTGACAACGAAGGTGTCGACCCAGATGATCCGGGCTTCAATGGATTTGGCGAGATTACCTTGCGCTATGACCCAGATGGCAAATTGCCCGACGGTATCCCGTGGCCAATTCGCATGGCACCCTTGGCTGGCACCTACGTCGAGGGAGGTTCGCTGTGAAGAAGTCGCAGGCACGCCGTTGTTTGGCATTCAGTATTCCTGAACTCTTGATTGCGTTGGCCATTTCGGCGACGCTTCTGTTGGCAACGATGATGGCGTTGGGGGTGTCCTTCCAGGCATTTCAGTCCACGACGCGATCTGTTTCGACAGGGGTTACAGGACGGATCGTGATCGAACGTCTCCAGGCGATGATTCGAACGGGTGTTGATTTTGGACCATTGCCTGGCAGTCCCCTGGATTCGATCGTGTCTTCGGACAGCATTGCCATCAACATGGGAGACGGCGATTGGGTCACCCTGCGTTGGGATCAGCCCACCGAGACCTTGCTGTGGGAGGCCGATGGCGAGTCCTGGCCACTGTTGGAGGGCGTCACCCAGTTGCCTACTGGTGAGCTCAACACGATTTCACCATTCACCCTTGAGTTCAAGGACGGTCGATGGTTGCATCGAGCGGTCATCGACCT
>JAYZAT010000094.1:0-5428 GCA_036339555.1 Planctomycetota bacterium | reverse complement strand
ATCACGGCCATGACGACGATGATCATCACGGGCAGGTAGCCGCTCAGGTCTGCCAGGATGGCTGGGGCAGGGGACATTGGATTGGAAGTGTACGGGAACTGGGGCCGAAGGAGATCGTCGGCCGAGGGAGTTGGGCCCGGTCAAAACAGAAAAATCCCCGGGGCGGTGGTGGGTCCACCCCGGGGAGGAGGGACGAGAAGAAGAAGCGATTTTGGTTTCCTTGTCGCGAACGACTTGGTTACCACGCCTCTCCAGGTGCCAAGGTAAGTGGGCGATTCAATCGCCCGGAGCACGGACGGGGAGCCATGAAAACGGGATCGAGGCCCGTCGTCGGCGAACACGTCCTGTGTCCGCAGTAGATCGACCGAATTCCTTTCAGTCGACCTGGGATCGGAACTTCCATGATCCGCATCCCCTCCGAAGAGAACTCCCGGCCCTTGGCCCGACCGGTCGTCTCCTTGTTCAGTCCTCCATTCAGCTGCAACCCATCGAGTTGCCGCAGTTCATGCACTTGTAGCAAGTGCCATTTCGCACGGTGATTGATCCGCAAACGTCACAGGGGGGCGCATCACCCATAAGCGTTGCCGTGGACAGGCTGAGCCCATCCTTCGTTTCCTGTTCCGTTGCATCGTTTCCTGCCGGAGAACCCGTGGCCGATGAGAGCCCGGTCTTCTCCGTGTCTTCGGATATGGACGTAGGGGACTGTCCAACAGCATCGCCGGTCTTCGCCGGGTTGGCACTGTCCTCGATGTCGTCCATGTTCAACTGTCGGCCAGATGGAGTCGAGCTCGCCTGGCCATCCCTCGTCTCCAAACGTGTTCGTGAGCATGCATCGTCCTCCTTGACTTGCTGCAACTCATCCTTGACTGGGGTGTGACGTGAAGCCACTTCCTCCCGATCCTTGGTGGCCCCCGGCCGCTTTGGAGCATTGGCTTCCCGGAAACCGGGCACGAACTCCATGCCGAGCCATCGGAAGATGTAGTCCACGAGACTCTTCGCGAAGGGGATTTCCCGGTTGGTCGTCATGCCCTGGGGTTCGAATCGCTGGTGAGCGAACTTGGTAACAAGGCTTTCCACTGGAACGCCGTATTGAAGTGCCACGCTGATCGCGGTTCCAAGGCTGTCCATCAGTCCCCCGATGGTGGAGCCTTCCTTGGACATGGTGATGAACAACTCGCCTGGCGAGTGATCGTCATACATGCCGACCGTGAGGTATCCCTCATGGCCTGCCACGTTGAAATGGTGGGTGATACTGCGTCTCGTATCGGGGAGCCGCCGCCTCATGGGCCGTTCGATGATGCGTTCAACGATGCGTTCAACGTAATTGACGTCCGGCTTGGCCCCGGTTTCTTCATCCTCAATGATGATCGAGGCAGCAGCCTGGGCGACTTCCTCGCCGACTTCTTCCTGGGCCGCAGAGACGTCATCGATGTCTTCCTCGGAATCCAGGACAGCCTCGTCTGACTTGCTGTTGAGTGGCTGGGACAGCTTGCATCCATCCCGGTAGAGGGCATTGGCTTTGAGTCCCAGTTCCCAGGACAAGTGGTAGGCGTCCGCGATCGCATCAACATCGGCATCGTTCGGGAGGTTGATGGTCTTTGAAATCGCTCCAGAGATGAAGGGCTGGGCAGCCGCCATCATCCGGATGTGTCCTGTGGGTGCGATGAACCGTTTTCCGGTAGGGCCACATGTATTGGCGCAATCAAAGACCGGAAGGTGTTCGTCCTTGAGGCCAGGGGCACATTCGATTGTCTGTGTTCCACAGATGGCAGTATTCAGTTCCCGGATGGTTTCATCGTTCAGCCCGAGTAGTTTCAGGCCATTGAATTGGCTCTTTTCACCACGAATGGAATCAAGGTCAGTGATGTTGCTGGATCGGAGTACGTTCTCCGGCATGTTCCAGGCGGTGAAGGCGTATCTCAGTTCGAACACGGCGGGTAACTGGCCCATGACCTCGGACAGGTCCTCGGCGGTATATCCCTTCTCGGCCAGAAAGTCACGGAAGGTGTCATGGGGGCCTTCCCAGCAATCGGGCATGGGAACATCCAGTTCCAGGGCGCCCATGACCCAATTGAGAATTCGGCCTGTTTCAACATCTGAGTAGCCAAGCGCCATGAGAGCCGGCCGGAGTGACTGGTTGGCGATCTTGAAATAGCCACCGCCTGCGAGCTTCTTGAACTTCGTCAACGCGAAATCAGGTTCCACGCCGGTGGTATCGCAGTCCATGAGCAGACCGATGGTGCCCGTGGGGGCGATGACGGTCACCTGGGCGTTTCGGTAGCCATGCGACTCACCCAGTTCAAGTGCCTCATCCCAGGTGCCCATGGCCCGTGCCGACAAGTCGACTGCGTTGGCGATGGGGAGTGAGTCATGGCTCAGGAGGTTGTGATTGATGGGAACCGGTGGAATGTCGAGTGATTCCCAGGTTGCAGCTTCCCGGGGTTCTCCATGGGCAGCACGGCGATGGTTTCGGATCACGCGGAGCATCGCGTCGGAGTTGTCGGAGAACCCGGGGAATGGTCCATGTTCAGCAGCCATCTTCGCACTCATCCCGTAGGACCGGCCGGTGAGGATGGCGGTCAGGGCACCACAGATCGCCCGGGATTCCTCGGAGTCGTATGGAACTCCAGCCTGCATCAGCATGGCACCAAGGTTGGCATATCCCAAGCCCAGTGTTCGGTAGCGGTAGCTCTTCTCTGCAATGGACTTCGATGGGAACGCTGCCATCAGTACCGAGATCTCAAGCACGATGGTCCAGAGATCAATCGAATGCTCGAATCGATCGATGTCAAAGGTCCGCGACTTTGAGTCGTAGAACTTGAGCAGATTGATCGAGGCGAGATTGCAGGCCGTGTCATCGAGGAACATGTACTCGCTGCAGGGATTGGATGCATTGATGCGGCCGCTGGCGGGGCAGGTGTGCCACTGGTTGATCGTCGAATCGAACTGAAGGCCCGGGTCAGCACATTGCCAGGCTGCCCGGCAGATCTGGTCCCAGAGGCCTCGGGCAGGGAGTTCCCTGGCGGTGTCGTCATTCGTTCGATTGCGCAGGGTCCATTGCTCGTCTTTGGCGACCGAGGTCATGAATTCGTTGGTCAGCCTGACCGAGTTATTGGAATTCTGGCCACTGACAGTCTGGTAGGCCTCGCCATTGAAGTCGTAGTCGAGGTTCAGGTTGAGTTGTCCAGCAAGTGCCTGCTGGTCTTCGGAGAGTTGCTTCATCCCCTCGACCATCGCGGCAACCTTCAATTCCTCCCGGACTTTCCAGTTCACGAAGGATTCGATATCCGGATGGTCAGCGTCCAGGCAGACCATCTTGGCTGCTCGCCGGGTTGTCCCGCCTGACTTGATTGCACCAGCGGCACGGTCCCCGATCTTGAGGAAGCTCATCAGTCCTGAACTCCGCCCGCCGCCAGACAGTGGCTCGTCCGCGCCTCGGATCGAGGAGAAGTTCGTCCCTGTACCGGACCCGTACTTGAACAACCGGGCTTCCCGGGTCCAGAGATCCATGATGCCCCCGTCCTTGACAAGATCATCATCGACTGCCTGGATGAAGCATGCATGTGGTTGAGGATGGGAGTAGGCGTCCTGGGCAAGCATTGCCTTTCCGGACACGGGATCGTTGACGAAGTGACCCTGGGGCGGGCCGGAGATTCCATACGCCCAGTGCAGGCCCGTGTTGAACCATTGTGGGCTGTTGGGCGCAGAGACCTGGTGGAGCATCATCCAGCAGAGTTCGTCGTAGAAAGCGGTGGCATCTTCAGGTGTATCGAAGTAGCCGTGTTTCTCGCCCCAGGCTCGCCAGCAACCTGCCAGTCGGTGAATCACCTGACGGGCTGATCGCTCGGGTCCGGTTGTGAGGTTCCCATCGTCATCCCTGATGGGTGTGCCGTCATCATCAAACTGGGGAACGCCTGCCTTGCGGAAGTATTTGCTGACCATGATGTCGGTGGCCAGCTGGCTCCAGGATTTTGGAATCCAAGCGTCGTTCATCTCGAAGACAAGCGAGCCGTCCGAGTTCGTGATCCGGCTGGATCGTCGCTCCCATTCGACGCTCGTGAAGACGTCCTGGTTTGTTTTTGTGAATCTGCGAGTGATCTGCATGTCTTGCTCTGGCCTTCCGTGGCGCTTCTCGGTCCCTTGCTTCGATCCTGTTCAGTGGTCGTCCCGTGACTTCAGTGGAGCATCCTGGGGAGAGTCAGCCCCTCCTGGTCCTGGTATTTCCCCTGGCGATCCGCGTAGCTGGTGCGGCAGGTCCGATCTGCCTTCAGGAAGATCATCTGGGCGATTCCCTCGTTTGCGTAGACCTTCGCAGGAAGCGGTGTCGTGTTGCTGATCTCGAGGGTGACCTTGCCACGCCACTCGGGTTCCAGCGGTGTCACGTTGACGACGAGGCCACAGCGTGCATAGGTACTCTTGCCGACGCAGACTGCAAGGACGTCGCGTGGTATCTCGATCCACTCGACGGTCTCTGCCAACGCGAAGCTGTTTGGTGGGATGACGACGTAGTCGACTTCACTGTCCTTCGTATCGACTTCCAGGAACAGGTCATCGGTGAATCGTTTCGGATCGACTACGGCAACGCCACCCGAAGTGGTGTTGGTAAAGATCTTGAATCGTGTTCCGACTCGAACGTCGTATCCGTAGCTGGATACTCCGAAGGACACCACTCCTTCGCCGCACTGGCTGTCGTGCAGTGGCTCGATGCGAATGTCATCAAGAATCTGTTGATCGCTGAGCACCGTCATCTGTTTTCTCCCTCCGTGCCCGACCCATCTGTCGGTCGTCGTGAACCACCACCATTGATGCGTTCATGGTCCAGCCCGAGGATGTACTCGCGCGGCTACGTGGAACCACCAACTGGACATGAACCAAGGTTTCGCAATGGCATGTCGGTCCATGACCACTCCCACGAGATGACGCCCATCCCCCTCCAGGGGTCCCGGAAGGCTGGCGAGGCCGCTCGCCAGGCAATGTAACCGGTCTCCCGTACAGGGGTCGTATCGTACTACGACATCGTGTGGCTGCAAGAATGCCGCTCACACAATCTTGTGATTCCATTTGAATGGCCACGTAATCCCTCGGCAGCGGGGACTTTAGGCTGATCCTGGTTCATGATCAAGCAAGGCCTCTGGCGGTGGAAAACCTGTCTGATGACCCCATGAAGGCCGATTTTGCGGTCAGCCGCTCTCTTGAAATCGGGCCTGATACCATCCCCAGCCATGGTGGATGCACGGATGCGGCTGCTGGAAGGACTCACCGAGGCTCAATCGGAGGCTGTGACAGCTCACGAGGGGCCCTTGCTGGTCCTCGCGGGTCCAGGTTCCGGCAAGACCATGGTGGTGACTCGAAGAATTGCCCACCTGGTGTCAGTGGGCGTGGATCCGGGTCAGATCCTGGCACTCACCTTTACCAACAAGGCCGCTGC
>JAYZAT010000093.1:0-13727 GCA_036339555.1 Planctomycetota bacterium | reverse complement strand
TCTGGATGATCCACCTGGGTATTGCGGCGGCGTCGTGACAACTGGACCAGGCCAAGCCTGGGATTTCGATGTACCCGAAGATGGTGAACTGGAAGTATCCAACCTGGAATCGGCTGCACCGGCACCGCGAGAAGACACTCCCGACATGATCCAGATTCGTCGCCAGATTGAAGGTGGCTGGGAAACGCTAGGACTGCAATGTGATTCCAGTGGGAATGGACCGGTGCGCGTTCAGGTCGAGGCAGGAGATCATGTCGAAGTACGGCTCTTTACCCAGGAGGATGAAACGGTTGCCGGGTGGTACGAGATTGTGTGGACACCCGACATGCCCTGGGGCAGTTCTCCCGGCACCGCGATCCCCTACCAACATCCGCTTGATCTCAACAATGCTGAAATGCCTGATGTCAGCATTCCATTGCCATGCGCCGAGAACTCAACTCAAGCCATCTGGTACCGATGGAAGGCTCCATCAACTGGCTTGGTCAACGTCACCACGTGTGGCCAACACACATCCGTTGACACAGTTCTATCGATACATCTCGATACACCAACACTTGACTTGGTGGGATGCGATGATGACTCGTGCGATGGCGGTGGTAGTACGTTGATTTTCGAGGCACTTGAAGGCACCGAGTATCTCATCCGCACCGCGTCATCAAGTGGTGCTGGCAACATCCATCTCTCGATTAAAACAGCCCCCCTTCCCGGCGAGCACATCAACTGCAACGATGCCCAGTCGATCTCATCCCTGGGGATCTACTCGGTACAAACTGGTGGGAATGCGTCTGCCGGTGATTGCGATGGTGCACTCTCCGAGGGACCGATCGCCTGGGTGGCAGTGACACCACCCGCCGATGCTGCATGGCGGCTGAGTCTGTGCCAAGATGATGGTGGTCAGGCCAGTAGCCTGGGCGCCATGGCCCTCTATGAAACGTGCACGAGTGCCCAGCCCATCAAGTGTGCTCAGACACAAGATTGCAATGGTGCGCCCATCATCGATCTCCCAGGTGGAACGACCAGCCTTGTACAGGTCCGAGGAAGCGGAAACCTCGATGGAACGCACGGTCCACTGACGGCCCTACTTGCCCTTGTTGAAACACCACCACCACCCTGCCTGGCAGATCTCAATGAGGATGGCCAAGTAGGCATTGATGATCTCCTGGCACTCCTGGATGTCTATGGAACACCGGGAGCTGATATCGATGGAAACGGCGTGAGTGATATCAATGATCTCTTGCTGATTCTCAACGCCTGGGGCGGGTGCCCCTGAGCACTCTCACCCAGAGATATCGCCCCTAAAAGGCCCTGGAACAGCACCAACACGGGGCATCTCGATTGATCAATAAAAAATGACAACTCCTGTCACATGGCAGGGTTGGAAGCTGCATATGGGGTATGTCTCCGGACTGAATTCTCGTGCGTAAGGGGCACTGCATTCCGGCAGGCAGGACACATCGGGACACCCGTCCCCACAAACGTGATTGGGAAGCCTGCTTCCCTCCTGCTTTGCTGCAGTGGGTCGTTTTCGACCATTCCTTTTACCCAGGAGCCTATTCAATGTTGAGGCACACCCTTCTCCTCATGACCAGCATGAGCATCGTTGCTCCGGCCATCGCTGTAGCTCGACCAGCACCCAAGTTTGACATGGATGAAATGCGCAAGGCCGATCACGCCGTGCGACCAGACATGATTGACTTCTTCGATCCATTTGAGGATGAAGAAATCGACACCATGGCACTCAGTTACGTGTGCTCGGTGGGCGTTGATTCATTCCACTGGTATCGCAACGATCCCATCGGAGGTGACACCTTCGATATTGACAGCATGATCACGAACATCGCTGCGCCATTCCAAATCGCAGTTGAAGTCGAGGGATCTTGGGACTTCACCGTCCACAGCGCTACCAGTATTTATGTCTACACCGCCGGCGTCGGCACTTCCCCGGTCAGCGCTGGGACGCTGACCCTGGGAGATGGTTATCACGTCATCTATAACGACACTGCCGCTGGCGGCTCTGAGCTGCTCTTGGATGTCCCTGGTCCCGGCGCATCAAGTTCCGGATCGGGTTCAGGTTCAGGTTCAGGCTCAGGTTCAGGTTCGGGTTCAGGACCTGGCCCCGGTCCTTCATCGAATCCTCTCTGGGACGAGATCGAGGCCGAGTTCGCCTACGTCGAGTGGAAGATGGTCGATGGCCGCCTTCAGTATCGCTTCGTAGGCAACAACGAGGGCAGCAACCTGCTCGCAGATCTGCACCAGCCAGGCGGCACCGGTGACATCGAGGTCTCGTACATCGGTGATTCTTCATGCAGCTCACTTACGCTTCCCGCTGAGCTCGTCCATGACGCCGTCAGCGTGCCCGCAGGCCATCACTACTTCGAAGCCGGCACCTCAGGTGATGGCCCCTGGACGCTCTACGTCAGTTGGGGACCAGAACCCTGCGAGGGTGATCTCAACGACGATGGCGTCGTGAACACGGCAGACATGATGATCCTGATGGGTTCATTTGGCGCCTGCCCATGACATCCCTGGCACATCCTGTACAAAATTGACTTGATGAACAACCACCCCATCCTTCTCGGATGGGGTGGTTTCTTGTGTTGATGCTTTATATGGACGTCAACGATCTGCTTCTGCTGATCGATCGCTGGGGCGTGTGCAACTGAGTGAGACCAAGGTCAGTTACAGACGATTCCAAACTGAGACAACAAGAACAGCAGGTCATCCGTATCGACCAGGCCATCCTCGTCGAAGTCGGCATCGGGATCCGGTGTATCCCAGGCCTGGATCAGGGCCAGCACGTCATCGACGTTGACCATGAGATCGCCGTTGATGTCACCGGGGCAGTCGATGATGACATCGCAACCACCCAGGAAATCCACCAGGTACTCCCGCTGCGTCGGGTTCATGCCGTGCAAGGCGAAACCCCGCAGGTGTGTCACATCACCATCGAGGTAGCTGTACTCGAACACATCTGTGTCGCCGATCTCCGTACCCATCCCGAGAATTGGATCACCCTGGTACCCCTGGGTGATCGCGACGAAGAAGGCTGCCCACTGTGCCGGGATGAAGTCGACACCGACCGGTGAAGTGCCGCCGAAATATGGAATGATGGGATCATTCTCGTTGCAGATGCTCAGGTATCGCCGTTCCGGGATGACGACATGAGTTGTGTCATATCCACAATCATCCAGGTCGGGATCTGTCGAATCACTCGGGCCGTAGAAGACATCTTCCTGGAACTGGAATTCAGACAACTGGGACACCACGGCGACGATTGTGGTCACACCCGGGTTGTCATTCTCGATCACCGCTCGGTTGGCGAGGGACGCGCCGTTTGAAAAACCAACGAGCTGGATGCGATCCGGATTGACGTTGTCGCAGGCCTGCAGGATCTCGACGAGTTCCGTCACCATCTCGACGTCCGGGGCGTCACTGTTCTCGCCACAGATGTTCCAGCTGTTGGCATACCCCGTGGGTGCCACCAGGGCATGGCACTCCAGGACATTCCGGAACCCATTGATCATGCCCGGGCCGTTCCCCCCGTTGCCATGCAGCAGGACACATACCGGGAACCCCCCGGCCGGGACTTCACCCTCGGGCACGCTGATGGCCATTGGGTACGTCCAGCTATTCGGTTCCTGCGACCAGGTCTTGGTAATCGAGATATTCGTGGCATTGGAGAGATCTGCAGCGTGAGCTTGCAGACCCAATATCAGGATTGGAGCCAGGATCAGGTAGTTGAATCGCATATACGCAAGGTATGCCGATCAAGGGAAACCTTGGAAAGGAACCTGCGGTTTTCATGGACTTTCATTCGAAACAGCCAACGATCACGCACAAACCTGTTCGAACAAACCAGTGGCTGACCACCTCACACGGGCACGATGATCAGGGGGTTTTCTGGTTTGCTGAAGCTCTTGAAGTAATCAGGATCGACATTGAAGGTGGATGCCAGTACCTCATCTGAAAAAGCACCCAGGGCTTCACCCAGTCCAAGGTAGACCATTTCAGGATTATTGAAGAACGCAATGCCTTCCACCTTCTCATCACCACTGGTTTCAACGCTGTGGAAATACGAGGCCGGTGCATAGAACCCCTCTCCCGGCCCGACCTCTTGCGTTTCCACGTTTCCATCCGGAGAGTGCAGCATGCCACGAATCCTCCCCTTGGTGATGTAGACCAACTCATCGGAATTGGGATGCCAATGGGGTTCAATTGCCCCACCCGGGTTCAACCCAAAGCCCAGGATTGCGACACCCTCAAGGGCGTTGAGATTGACCTTGAGACCTACCTGGAAAAAACCTCCCTTGTCCTGGACGGCCATGTCACTCTTTTCAATATCGAACTTGTACCGATGTGCACTCGATGCGCTGGCGTGATTGGAACCAGAAAGCGTTCCAATCAATTCATGGGACTCGGATGCCTTCAGTCCCTTAACGAAACTCGAGTCAGGGACAAAGGTCAAATCGAAAGCAGCATCAGACGTGGCATGGACTGATCTTGACAGGCACATGGTCTGGGGATCGCCATGATTCAGAGCGAACTTGATGACCCCATCGGTATCCAACATGTTTTCAATATGGTGAATGCAGCCCTGGGGAACGTAGAAGATCTCCCCCTTCTCGACTGTGAACTGTTCACTCTGGCCAGGCGCACGTATGGAAACCAGCAGCTTGCCCTGAGTGCAATACCCAATCTTCTGTGCATTGGGATGCCAGATTGGCTTCATGACACCATTTTTTTGAAGTGTCAAATCCACATGTGACAAATTGGTAAGCCCTGGGACTTCATTGGAAGTCAGCATGCGGATCGAACCGCCCGCAGAGCTTTCTGTCTCTACAAGTGAATCAGTCGTAAAGAAGTGGCTGCATTGTGTCAGTGTGCTCATGGTTCTTAAATTGCCATTTCATAGTTGCATTGTATACGAGCCACATGAGCTCGAATGATTGAAAGCGCATGCTGCTGCCGAGATGATGGATTGCATCGATTCAGTCAGCCATCAGTTCAAAGTACGCAGGTAGTGACAGGCTGCTGCAAGCGCTCCCTTGGCAGCGGGCGTGTCCTTCAATGCGTTCAACATCATGAAGTCGTGAGTGATGCCAAAGAATCGCATCGCTGTAACGTCCACACCTGCTGCGATCAAATTCTTAGCGTACTGCTCGCCTGATCCATGCAGAGGTCCACAGTCATCAGTGATCACCATGGTCTGAGGCTGTCCCTCGAGTTGCTCAACCGTGGCATACACAGGTGAGATGTAGATGCTCTTGAGGTTGTCCTTGGGCGTGAAATACTGAGACCACGCCCAATACAAATTGG
The DNA here is from genome assembly GCA_036339555.1 of Planctomycetota bacterium. GTDB lineage: Bacteria > Planctomycetota > Phycisphaerae > Phycisphaerales > SM1A02 > UBA1668. Next base: position 8,411 of record JAYZAT010000093.1, on the reverse strand, counting down.
CCTTGCTCAACCAGGGGCCATCTTTCAGAACGCCGTAGTCAATAGCGTTCGCATCCAGATTCACTGCCGGGTAGAAAAGGACTTGGGCCTGGATTTGAGGTCCGCCTTGCTCAATAGCAAGCAGTGAACAGGTCGCCGCCATGGCACCACCGACACTGTCGCCTGCAACAACAATCTTTGTCGGATCGATTCCGAATTCTGAAGGATGATCGTACACATACTGCAAGACTGCATAGCACTGCTTATGCGCGGTGGGATACTTGCCTTCAGGTGCATTCGTGTAGTCCACGAACACGATGATCCTGTCGGAACAGGTCGCCAACTCACACATCAGACGCTTATGAGTCGTGGAGCTCCCCATGACGAAACCGCCACCGTGCATGTAGACGATGCCAGGGGCTGGTTTCTTAACCCCTTTGTTCATGTAAATTTGAACCTTGGTACTTCCAGTTGGACCAGTAGGAAGGACCTTCTCTGTCAACGTGATGTTGGAGGGGACCTGGTATCCAGCCTGCAACTTATTGAGGTTCTCCCACGCCTGATGAGGTGTCAGCGTTTGAATTGGAGGACCTTGCTCGGCCATTGAAACAAAGGCAGCAGCCCTGGGGTCCATGATGACCCCTTTTTCTTCATACTGAAGTTCGATGACATTCTTGAGATAGCCATCTGGCCTGTCGTCGTCTTGGGCAGTGGTTTTCTTGATCTTGTCCTTCTGAGTGGTTGCTGAAGATTGATCGGCTTCAGAAACTGAGGAGTAGAAAGCGATGGTTCCGCACACAACAACAGACAAAATCATGGCATATCTGAACTTCATCAAATGGCTCCCTTGGCCGCAATGGGCTCTGGAATTTAATTCGTGTTCTGGCTCAACCTTCCACCACAGTTGCTTGAGCAGCAATCCCACCTCAAATGCCCCATGGCATTGGATCGGTATGGTCTCACGCAACCTCGTCCTTTGTCAATCAAAGCAGCGTTTGGACGACACAAGCACCTGGAAATCCAGGTCGAGCCCCTGTTTCTGGACGGAAAGACGCCTTTGCCTGAATCTGATGAGGACTCGAACAATCTAAAGAGAAGCCATCTGTTCTGTTTGATTTAGCCGAGTGTCCAAGCAGAGATCACGAGCAGCACGTCATTGACGTTGACGATGCCATCGTCATTGACATCCGCTGGGGAGTCCGTGGCTCCCCACTCGGCGATCACCAGCAGGATGTCGTTGACATTGACAACACCGTCTTGATTGACATCTGCTGGATCTGATACCAACGCATCGAGTCCGCCCGAGAAACAGGCGATGCGTCCATCCCGACCTCCAGCAACCAGCTCCCAGGAGCCATCCCCTACCACATCTGGGATGGCGGTAATGGAATCAACGGGCGTGCCGTAATTGGCACTGTGCAGAATGCTGCCATCGACGCCATCCAGGAAGTAGACGTAGTTGGTACTGAACAAGGTGCCGACCACAAGGTCGTTGATTCCGTCCCCGCTGATATCAGCCAATGGGGCTACAACGGTCGGATTGTCGGCCACGGGCGTCGACCACAGGATGTCACCGGTCTTGCCACTGATGACCCGAACATCGTTGTCGAAGTGCTCAGGAACGACGTCCGGGTGGCCATCACCATTGACATCCTCGATCCGCTGGAAGCCGGTCAGGGTGCCAAGGCCCCCACCGAAGTACAGCTCGCTCCCATCGCTTGCATCCAGTCCGTGGTACTCGCCAGTGATGAAATCCCCAATCATGACATCGTTGATGCCGTCCCCAGAGATATCCCCGACTTGGGCCAGGGACCACACGGATGAACCGCCTGTAGAGAAGGACCACTCCAACACACCGCTGGCTCCATCGATCCCGACGGCTCGCCCTTGGGTTTCCCACTCATCGGCAGCACCCGCCAACGCATCGGGAATGTCATCACCATTGAAATCATCGACGGCAATGATTGCGTACACAGGCCCACCCAGCGGTCGTTGCCAGACAGGGTCGCCATTCAATCCGTTCAAGCAATAAGCACGCTTAGGGCCCGCGCCATCACCATCATCCCCGGCACATGCCAGGATGTCGTTGACACCATCGCCCGTGTAATCACGGCTGCCATCGACCTGGTACACCCAACCTCCTTCGCCGACCGCATTGGTGTGGTAGGTCCAGATGGTCTCGCCGGTTCGCCCCGAGAGCATTCGGATTAACCGCGCCCCGCCGGTTGCACCAACGACCACTTCATCGATGCCATCACCATCAACATCATCAACGATGTCCAGGCCCTTACCCGAGTAGATGTTGCCGCTGTAGATCTCATGGGCCCAGAGAACATCCCCATCCTGGTGCGCGTTCCCATTGAAACAACGGATGTAATTGTCCTCGGAACAGGCCACCACGTCACTCTTGCCATCCCCACTGACATCTGGAATCGGGGCCATAGCCTTGAAGCTGTTATCCCAGTTATCCGTAAAAGAGGATGACCACAACTCGGTTCCAATGGGGTAGTCGCTTTCGGTACTGGTACCCGCAACGGTGACATCCACCGGATCCTGGTTGGCGGCATTGCTGCTGATCGTGACTTGTCCGGTACAAGAACAAGCGGATGGTGGATGGAACCACACTCCTACCTGGGCGGTATCGAGCGTGTTAATCACCAATGGCAGATTCAGTTCAGGGTCGATGTAGAAATCTTCGTTGTCGCTCGTGACCTCCTGAATCACCAGGGGCTGAGCACCGTGATTGGAGACTTCCATGAACCACCGGGTGTGAGCACCCATTCGAACCTGGCCAAAATGATGGGCCGTGCTCGCGAGTTCGATCGTTGGATCTGGATAGACACCATGTCCGGTGATCGAGAGTTCCACCTCGGGGTGAATCGGATCATTCGAGTGGATGGTGGCCGTCGCATCCAGAGCGCCAAACATGCCTGGGGTATACACCATCGACAACTGCGCACTGCCGCCAGCCGGAACCGTAATCGGGAAGATCCCAGGGCAAGCCAACTCACCGGTGGGACTGAAGATCACCTCGCTGATTTCCAAGTTGGCTGTTCCAGTGTTCTGGACACTGACCTGCCAAGAAACCACGTCACCAAGAGCAACGGTTCCGAATGCATGAGATGTGTCCGGCACCACGATCTCGGGAGAACCGTCACCCTGGAGTTCCACCTTGTAGAGCAGGTCACTCGAGAAGTTATCTCCGTTATCGCAGTACCACAGGTACTGGCCATCCCACACGATGCCGGCTGGATCAACACCTTCAGAAGCATGGCTATCGATCAGGTTGCCGGTGGCGGAATCCAGTTGGTAGAGCGTGTCACCCCAGTAGTCGGCGATCCAGATGCTGTCGTCTTGGATGGCCAGGTCCCAGGGCTGGTCGTCGGGCCCATCGAATTCATTGATGATGGTGCCAGTGCTGGTGAGCTTGTAGAGATGTCCGGGATCTTCGTAGTAGCGAGATACCCAGAAGTCGCCATTGTCGTAGGCGATGCCTGACATGTAGTGATCGGGCAGGTCGAACTGATCGAGCACGTTGCCATTCCAATCCATCTTCATGGCCACCGCCGGGGATGAACTGCTCCCGGGGTGGTCGGTTGTCCATAGGTATTGACCGTCGTAGGTCAGCCCAAAGGCATCTTCTTGTTGTCCGATGAAGGCCAGCGAGTAGGCCCCTGTGCTCGGATTGATGCGGTAGATATGGCTGCCATCGACGCCATAAATGCCGCAATACAGATCGGTCCCATCCCAAGCCAAACCCGAGGCACCTTCTGGAAGTGAATAGCTGGCGACGATCGTCCATCCGGATGTACTGCCACGGTCAGAGGCGTATGCCAGGTTGCTCGTCACGGTGATCATGACGATCGCCAGGATCAGTTGAAACAGCCAACGAACCATCACCACTCTTCTCCTCCCACATCGTGTCGATGCGGACACCCCAATTGAACCACACCAGGTCAGTCACCTCAAGAAAAAGCCAGGGAGTGCACCTTGGATGCCCTCAAGAGCCTTCCAGGACGGTGAATTCACGGCCAATCATCCCTTATGCAACTTCTTTGTTCTTTTTGAAGGCCCATCTGAAAGATCACCTACGTGAACGACGAGTTTGGATGTGGGGATGATGTAAATCAACCAGAGAATGACCCACGCACATTCGAAAAACACAGGATTCCGTTGCATGATCCACTGCAGAAACCGCCGACGCGGCACTGCCCTAGCAGTTGCTGCCGCTCCTCTCTTCGTACTTCTCAACAATCCCACCACGCTCCAGGCGACCACCGGCCCGGCACCTGGCGTCGAAGCACCCCAGCATGTCATTGATCATGCGGTGCGAAGCCAAGTATCGCTCGACACACCAGGCGGCTGGCGTGGCAAGGCCAAGGCCGCCAAGGCGGCCCGCGAGGCCGGCCTTCGAAGCGTGAATGCTGTGACCGGCGTCTTGGAAGTGCCGGTCATTTGCTTTGGCTTCGATAACCGTGCCCTGCCGGCGAATACCGTTGCCGATCTCCAGCAGGAGCTCTTTGACGGTCCCTGGCCTACCGGGACCCTCTCGGATTACTACAACGAGATTTCCTTCAACAAGTTCACCTTTGACGGCACAGTATTTGATGTTGGAAATCTCGCGAACAACGACAACGTGTACGAAGGCGGGCAGAATGGCATCTCAGCCACCCTGCCCTATGTCTATGTCAACGAGTCCCTGACCTTGGCAGATGCCGCAATCAACTTCGCAGACTATGACAACGATGGCCCGGACGGCATCCCCAACTCGGGAGATGACGACGGCATCGTCGATTTGGTCGCCCTTGTTCACCCCGAGATTGGTGGCGAGTGTGGCAATGCCAACATCTGGTCACACCGTTGGACTTACGCTTCCGCCAACTGGTATGCCAATAATTCCTTTACCCGTTTCGTCACGGGCGATGCCTCTGCCAATGGCGGCATGATCGAAATCGATGATTACACGATCATGCCCTCCCTATCCTGCGGCAATTCATTGATTGAAATCGGCGTGTTCTGCCATGAGTTCGGTCATGCCTTGGGCTTGCCCGATCTGTACGGAACCAATGGTTCAATCAATGCAGGCTGTGGTTACTTCTGCCTGATGGCTTCCGGAAACTGGAATCAGCCAGACAGCCCAGGTCACATGTCTGCCTGGTGTCGTGCCGAGATGGGTTGGGTTCAGCCCCAGCTGGTGATTGGCGACTACACCAACCTGACGATCCCGGCAGCCGAAGCCCAACCATTTGCTCTGAAGATTCAGCATGATCCCGACAGCAGCGAGTATCTCCTCATCGAGAATCGCCAACCGATCGGGTTCGATCAGAATCTTCTGGGATGCGGACTGGCCATCTGGCACGTCGATCCTGCGGTTGGATCTGGCAATGACAATGGCTGGTGCGGCGGCGCTCCAGGCGGCTTGCACAGCTTTATTGCTCTGGAACAGAGTGATGGCCTGTGCGAAATGGAGAACTGGGGCGACCGTGGTGATGCCGACGATCTTTGGTCGGCCAATAGCCCTGGCCTTGTATTCGATGGCAACAGCTTCCCGAACTCCCGCCCGTATTCCGGCGTGGATACCGGTGTCTCGCTCTCGAACCTCTCGGTGTGCGGTGATCCGATGACGATCGACTTGTCCGTTCATCCCCTGCCGATCACCGAGCCTCGCGAGTTGGACGTCCTGTTCATCTTCGACATCTCGGGCAGTTACTGGGATGACATGCCAGAAATGTTGGCTCAGATGCCTTCCGTGATGACCGAGATCGCCAACAGTTTCCCCAATCCCAACTTCGCCGTTGCCAGCTTCAAGGACTTCCCTGTGATGCCGGTTGGTGGAGGCAGTGACTTCGCATGGAACGTCGATCTCGACTTCAATTCGAATTCAACGACCGTCTTGAACACCATGTCAGCGCTCTCAGTTGGCGGCGGCATGGATCTTCCTGAGTCCCAATACGAGGCCGTGTGGCAAGCCATCACGGGATCGGGGCTCGACCTCAACAATGATGCTGACTTCACTGATCCTGGTGAAATTGCACCGCAGCCGTTGTCCTGGGATCCCACCCGTGCACCGATCATCTTCCTGATGACTGATGCCGACTTCCATGACGCTGACGGCGAGGACTATCCTCCAGGTGTTGGCCAGGCTCACGGTCGTAATGCCTTGCTCAACGAGTTGGCAGCCCCAACCGTCATGGCTGAGACACCTCGCATCTTCACGCTGAACGCCGAATGGGCCGGGCCCACGATCACGGACGGCGCCTGGGGCCACGGCGAAAGTCATGACCCCATTCTTCCGGACAAGTTGCATCGTCAGGCAACCGAGCTGGGAGACGTCACGGGTGGTCGGCTGTTCTACGCTGGTGCCAATACCGTCGACTTCCTGGATTCGATCATGGAAGCGCTTTCCATCATCGAAGGCGATACGGCCTCCTCCGGCACCTGCTGCACTACGGATGGCGAGTGCATCTCGAGTGTCACCTTCAGTTGGTGTCTCGATACGGTAGGCGGCGTCTGGTCTGACAACGTGAGCGGTTGCAACGAGGATTGCAACCAGAACAACTTCCCCGATTCATGCGAGATCGCCTTGGGCATTACGCCTGATGCAGACGGCAACGGTATACCGGACGTCTGCGAGTGTGTTGGTGATGTCGACCGCAACGGTGTGGTCAATATTGATGACATGCTCAAGATCATTGGCAACTGGGGTTGTGAAGATGCCTGCGATGATCTTGACCTGAACGGTGATGGCAAGGTTGACATCAACGACTTGCTGATCGTGTTTGATGGCTGGGGTGAATGCGGCGGCTGATCCGCCACACCATCCGCCTCGGCGGATAGACAATCCAGATTGGAACCCGCCCGTTGGCCTTATGGCTGGCGGGCGGTTCCCTTTGGGTTTCAAGCTGTCAAGATCACTCGGGAATCGTCACAACCATGTTCTTGCGGGCATGTCGCCAGGTATCCATTGAGTAGAGAATCACTGCCGCCCAGATCAGGCAGAAGGCAATGACTTGATCGGGCCCGAAGGCTTCCCCGAAGGCAAACACTGCGGTGAGAAACTGGCCAGTTGGTGCGATGTATTGCATGAGTCCGACGGTTGCCAGTCGCAATCGTCGGGCGCAGCCGGTGAACAGCAGCAGTGGCACGATGGTGACGGGTCCACCCAGCAGCAGCATGATCACCAGCCAGGCTGGGCCGTCGGCCATCATGGTGCCTCGATCGACGTGTCCGAAGATCAGGACGGCCAACATAAATGGAAAGAGCAGCAGCATTTCGACGGTCAGGCCTGTGGGCGCGTCTGCTGAGACCTGTTTACGGATCAATCCATAGAAGGCGAAGGATCCAGCCAGTGACAGCGAGATCCAGGGGACGCCTCCGGTCTTGATGGCCAGGACGGTGACGCCACTGGCAGCGATGGCGATTGCGACCCATTGCAATGCTCGCATTCGTTCACCGAGTACAAACATGCCCAGGGCCACCGAGACCAGTGGGTTGATGTAATAGCCGAGGCTGGCCTCGGTGAGTCGATCGGTATCGACGGCGATGATGAAGACGAACCAGTTGATTCCGATGAGGATGGCCGAGACGGCCAGCATGCCCAGGGGTCCTGGTTGTTTGAGGATGTTGAGGAGTTGAAGGTGTCGATTGGTGGCCCACAGGATCAGCAGCATGATGGGCAGGCCGGCGAGCACTCGCCAGGCGATGAGTTCCAGGACGGGCACGTCCTTGAGCACGTAGTAATAGAAAGGAGTAACGAAGCCCCACCAGCCATAGGCCCCCAGTGCCAGCAGGACGCCGGCGGTGGAGTGATCTGGTGTTCTCTCTGTGGGGATCGATGCCATGGAGCCGCAGGATAACCAGCCAAGGCTGTTCTATCGCCGTTCCAGGGCCTGGTCAGTCGGTGGAGAGCCGGGCCGTGATCGGTCTGCGGTACATTGATGGGTCACGATCCGATCAGGGAGAAGACCCATGACAACTCAACCGGCAATTGCCCCACTCACCCCGGCCAACGTCCGCGAGGCATGGTCCCACGAAGCGCACCACTTCACGCCATGGCTGGCGGAAAACATCGAGGGACTGTCCCAGGCCATCGGCATACCGCTGGAACTGGAAGGGTGCGAGATTGCAGTTGATTCATTCTCCGCTGACATCCTCGCTCGCAACCCGATGGATGACACCCGGGTCTTGATCGAGAACCAACTGGAGGGTTCCGACCACACGCACCTGGGCCAGATCATGACCTACCTGGCAGGCCTGGAAGCCAAGACCGTGATCTGGATTGCCACGGGGTTTCGGGATGCGCATCTCTCGGCCATCAACTGGCTCAACGAGCACACTGATGAAAGCATGGCCTTCTTCGCGATCGAGCTGAAGGTGGTCCGGATCGGCGACTCCCCCTACGCCCCCATCTTCGACGTGAAAGCCCGGCCCAA
>JAYZAT010000092.1:0-5921 GCA_036339555.1 Planctomycetota bacterium | reverse complement strand
CAAGCCTGGTGGTGCTGTTGGCCGCAGCAACTCCGGTAGCAGCCAAAAGGGCTGTTGTGACAATGAGAAGCCGTTTCATATGGCGTCAATCCTTCCTTGCGAGCGCAGGCAGAAAATCAATCGGCCTGGGCAGCCATTGATACGGCTTGGGGCCTCCCTGCATCCCTCCAACTCCATCAAAATAACGCCAGATATGATTGAGACCAGCCTGTAATCCATCGATTCCAGCATCTCGTGGGCTTCCAGGCCATGCAGGCGATGCTGGAAGAGGTAGCCTTCCGGCATGTACTCCATCTTCATGCTCATGATCTTGGGCCAGGCAAACACTACTCCCGTAGTTGAATTGCCGAAAACCTCAACGACCGTGGCTGCCAGCAAACTGATCGAATCCCTTGAGGACTCCCAGCGATCTCAAGGGACATTCGGCTTTGAAGACAGTCAACGCTTGCACTGGATGTACCTCCCAGGTGATCGAGCGGGACTCCCCCTGAGAGAGATGAGTACAGCCCAGAAAGAGAAGCTGCACAGGTTGCTCGGCACCATGTTGTCTCAAGAGGGACTTCGGGACCTTCAGGGGATCTATGCCATGGAAGTCGCATTGCGTGACGCTGCCCGAACTGCTGGCGGAGATGATCCCTCTCGGGATCCGGATCAATACGAACTGGCCATCTTTGGCATACCCGGTGGTGATCCATGGGCTTGGCATTTCGAAGGTCATCACCTGTCACTCAATTTCACCCACGTGGACAACGATGTCACGGTCACGCCCTTGTTTATTGGTGTAGCTCCATTTGAAATACCAAGTGGTCCGCTCCAGGGAATGCAGGTCCTGGGAGAGGAGCGGGACGCAGCCTTCAAACTCTTGCACTCTTTGGATGAGGCTCAACGGGCCCGTGCCATCATTTCAAATCGCGCACCGGGTGATGTGCACACTCGGCCTGGCCGTGAAGACAGACTGGCCAAGATGGAAGGGATTCCGCTGGCTGATCTCACTCCAGAGCAACAAGAAGCGGCCCTCGCACTCCTTCGCCAATACGCGGGAGTCCTCCAAGGCTTATTGGCTCACGCCGAGATCAAGCGGATTGAAGACGCCGGCATTGAACGCATCCACTTTGCCTGGGCCGGATCCATGGAACGCAACCAACCGCACTACTGTCGACTGCATGGGCCGACCTTCATACTTGAGTACGACTGTATTGGTGGCGATCCAAACCATGTACACATGGTGTGGCACGATCCGCAACGCAACTTCGGAGCAGACCTGTTGAGACAACATCACCAGGCCTACCACAAGAAGGCCTCAGGCAAGACCGAATGACTTGATGCCTGCCAATGACCACAGGCAAGCCACACCTACCGCGTTCCGAATATCCGATCTCCCGCATCACCCAGGCCCGGCAGGATGTAACCGATGTCGTTGAGTTCGCGGTCGAGTGCGGCCACATAGACTCGTACGTCGGGGTAGGCCGTTGCCATCGCGGTCACTCCCTCGGGAGCCGCTACCAGGCAAATCAATCGAATGTCCTGGCAACCATGTGTTCGAAGGACCTCGGTGGCAGCAATCGCGGACCCACCTGTTGCGAGCATCGGATCAACAAGGAAAACGGGCCCATCAGCAATCATCGCAGGAAGCTTGCAGTAATAGGTGACTGGCTTCAGCGTCGTCTCATCACGATACAGACCAATATGGCCCACGTTCGCTTCGGACATGAGTGCAACGATGCCTTCAACCATGCCCAAACCCGCACGAAGAATTGGTACGAGCGTGACCGGGGCAGACAGACGGACTGCAACGGTTTCCTCCAACGGTGTCTCTACGCTGGTTTCGACCACGGGTAAGTCACGACAAGCCTGGAAGGTCATCAATCCGGCGACCTGCCCGATGAGACGTCGAAACTCCTCAGGCGTGGTGCTCTGGTCACGTAGCCGAGCCACCTTGTCCTGGATCAAGGGGTGATCCAGGATGGTCAGGTTGGGATGGCTGTTATCCGCCATGTGTGTACTGTACCGGAGGAACACCCCCACTCCGCTGAGCTGAAGAATCCCACAAGGAGCCCGAAATGAACCTCATGACACTCGGACTGTGGCTGGCAGCCTGCCTTGTTCACGGGCAGCCTGGGGCGCCTTCTTCACCAACCAACGCCCATCCACAGGATCGAGATGTCCTGGTCCATCGCGTAACGCCTGGTGGCAAAGTCACCCACGTCGCGACGTTCGAGCGGTCGGGTGTCCCGTGCATCGTCTCGCTGGGTGGTGATCGACTGATGGCAGCCCACCAGTGGTTCCCGGCCGATATCCCGGAGCAGTTCGATCACATCGCTGTTCACTTCTCGGAAGATGGCGGTCAGACCTGGGGCGAACCTTCACCCGTCGAGGTCCAAGGCCTTCCTGTACGAACCCGTTTTCCATTCGATCCAACGATCGTTCGCTTGAATGATGGCCGCCTTCGCATGTACTTCACCTCGATGCAGGGTCGAATCATGTCCCAGTCGACCCCATGGATCGGTTCTGCCATCTCAAGTGATGGCATACGTTGGACATTTGAACGTGGTCGGCGATTTGAAGTGGAGGGAAGCCCCACGATTGACTGCGCAGTTGCACAGCTGGGTACAACCTGGCACATGATCGTTCCCTTCAAGGACAAAACAGGAACCGGTGCGTACAACGCCCAATCTCGCGATGGTCTCCTGTTTCAACGGCAACCCGATCTTGCACCGACAGGGCTCGGTAAGCAATGGCTGGGGTGTCTCGTTGCCCGTGGTGACAGCCTTCGTTTCTATGGAACGTCCACGATCAAGCAATTGAGTGTCGCTGCGCGGAATGCTGGCCTCTGGACAGCAGATCTCCAGCAAGATGGTTCTTGGAAAGCTGGTCCATCCCTCAAGGTGCCCGGAGCAGATCCGGGCGTCGTGGAACTCGAAGACGGCACCCTGGTAGTCGTGACCACAGGTCCCGCACGTCCTGGAACACCCTCCGCACGCCCCCCCCGACAAACAGTGCCGCCGACTGCTAAGGCACCCTCCAAGGCGGCCATTGATAAACGGCTCAACGACTTGATTACGTCCGCAAACAACTTGGACTGGGATGGCTTCGCGAACACCTTTGCACCGGGTGCCACGGCATTCGTTTCAACACCCGCCATCGCGAAGCGACTGGAATCAGGGACCGAGGTCACCAGCACCTTTCAACCCGCCTTTGATCAGGAAAAAACACAAGAGACACAGAGTTCTACGTGGCCCCCACTTCCAAGGAACCCACAGAACATCAATGTGCAGACACATGGCGACACCGCCATCGCCACATTCCACACGGATCATGTTGATGACCAACGAGGCTGGTGGACGGTCGTCATGAAACGAGAAAGCAACACCTGGAAGGTTCACCATCTTCATGCCTCCGTTCAACCAAGAACTTCCGGCAATGACAACGGAACATCATGGCCCTGATCAACCAGATTGAAGTTGCCGATGATCGGTTGAGACCGCATGTCCTGGAGACACCCTTGATCCCGGCGCCCAGCTTGGGCATCGGAACTCAACTGAAGTTGGAGAATCTCCAGCACACTGGTTCATTTAAAGCCCGTGGGGCCCTCAATCGCATCCTCGAACAAGACCAGGATGCAGCCACACACGGGATCGTCGCCGCGTCGACCGGCAATCATGCCTTGGCCGTGACCTGGGCCGCGAACCAAGCGTCAGTCGAGGAAGTCCTGATTGTGGCACCAACATCAATTACAGATGCCAAGAGATCAAAATTGGCTGCCCAAGGTGTTGAATTGAAAATCCACGGTCAGGATTGCATCGAAGCCGAACTGCATGCGCGTGCCATCTCCGAGGAGACTGGCCGCTGCTTCATATCCCCGTACAACGATCTCCTCGTCGTTGCTGGCCAGGGCACGGTGGGCGCCGAATTGCTGCGACAAACCGACCATCTCGATGTGGTCTTTATCGCGGTGGGTGGCGGCGGCCTCATTTCAGGTACGGCCACGATGCTCAAGGCTCACCGACCAGGCATCGAGATCATTGGCTGTCTACCGAGTCAATCACCCGCCATGCTCGAATGTGTTCGTGCTGGCCGGGTCATTGATGTCCAGACGCATCCGACACTGAGCGATGGCACGGCTGGTGGTGTTGAACCGGGTGCCATCACGCTCGAACTCTGCCAGGAACTCGTGGATGACTGGATTCTGGTGGAAGAACCCGAGATCGCTGAAGCGATGGCCTTGGTTGAATCGCATCACGACATGAAGATCGAGGGGGCTGCGGGCGTTGCGGTCGCAGCGTTTCTGAAGTCGAAGGATCGATGGCAGGACTGCCAGGTTGCGATCGTGATCTGTGGCGGGAACGTCAGTGAGGCAACCCAGGGCTCATAGAGATTCGGCTCGGTCCCGATGAGGGACCGAAATGACAGGCTTTCCTACAGGCTCGTGGCATTCACTGCCGCGAGCCGTTCTGGAGCGTCGCGTGATCCTGAGCCACGTGTGTTGTGCACACACGTGGGGAAAGGTCGGGCGACGCGCTCAATCTGGAGATTCGGCTCCGTCCCGGTGAGGGACCGAGCCGAATCGGGCTGGACGGATTCGAACCGTCGACCTCTTGACCCCCAGTCAAGCGCGCTAACCAAGCTGCGCTACAGCCCGTGAGTCATCATGCCTCTCGCACACAGGCGAGTGGCGTGAAAGCGGACAGGGTGGGATTCGAACCCACGGTACGGACAATGCCGTACACGGCATTTCCAGTGCCGCTCCTTCAGCCGCTCGGACACCTGTCCCAAGGGCGGCATTGTAGATGGAGTTCAAGGCCGATGCCATGCTGGCCCCGAGCCTTCAGATGCCCCGCAACCATGATCTGTGCCCAAATGAGTCAGGACTTCGCCTTGGCCTCGGCCTGTTCCAAGCGATACCGCCGGTCGGACAACTGCAGGTGAATGAGCAGGACGGCCATGCCGCACAGCAGGAGAACATCAGCGATGTTGAATACCCAAGGGAATACCTCGGACCCACCACCGAACCAATTCCAGCCGAATGGTAAGTGTCGATCTGGAAAGAGGTGTAGGAAGTCACGAACGCGGCCAATCGCCAGACGGTCCCAGAGATTGCCGAGTGCTCCGGCCAAGACCAAGCCAATCCCCACATGGGCCAGCGTACTTTGGCGACGCGTTTGCCATCCAAAGATGTAGATCGCAATGATGACAGCAATCACGGTAAACCCAATGAAGAATGCCCGCTGATCACTTCCAATTCCAAAGACAGCCCCGGAATTCAGCACCAGGTGCATGTTCAGGAGTCGACCGGGAATGACAACCTTGCTTTCATGGAAGGGAATCGGGTTGTAGTCCGGATTATCCAGGAGGGCATGGCGTGCCACGGTGACTGGTTCACCCGCCACGGTTTCGAACGCCCAGGCCTTCGTGACAAGATCAACGCCCAGGCCCAAAAGCACAACCAACAACAACACCACCCAACAACTTGGTGATGCCCACGTTCGGCGATCACTTCGTGAGTCTGTCACAAGCCCCGCTCAACCTGACGGGCTGCTTCGATCGTATATTTCGCCCAGGGCTTGGCATTCAGGCGTTTCTTCGAAATTGTCTTTCGAGTCAACTCACAGACGCCATACGTGCCTTCAACGATCCGCCGCAAGGCATCATCGATATCACGTATCCGTTCGCGTTCACTAGCAGCCATACCAAGCATCAGGTCCTGCTCGTAAACATCGGATCCAACGTCTGCCATATGAATGGGCATGCTTGAAGTATCGCCATCGTCTGATCTCAACGCCTCGAACTCCATGGAATCGACCGCAGCCAGCAATTCACGGCGCTTAGTAATCAGAAGAACCCTGAACTGTTCCAATTCCGCTTTAGAGAGCTTGGTTTTAACTGGCTTCTCATCAGCCGCCTTCTTGAACTTATCCGCTTCG
>JAYZAT010000091.1:0-5709 GCA_036339555.1 Planctomycetota bacterium | reverse complement strand
GCCCGGTGAGTCCCTTCGACACGCTGCATCACTATTAGCGGATGGTTCCAGTCTTGAGCAGGTCCTGAGTTGCCTGATTGATACGTTGCGAACCATGTTGCTGATGACTACGTGTGGTCGGGATACAGAACTTGTTGAGGTGACTGATACGATCAGGGATCAGTTGGCCACGTTGGTTGATCGCTTGGATGCCCCCGCAATCTTGCATCTTCTGGCATTGAGTGAGCATGCGGCACGGGCAGCTCGGTTGTCCACCTCGTCCAGAGCGATCTTCGACGCGACGATCGTGCGAATGGCCTTGGCTGAGAACTTGGCGGATGTTCAGGCTGTATTGGCAGGCACAACGCCTGCCGTCTCGAAACCGAAGAAGCAAAAAAAAACGATCAGTAAGCCAGTAACGCCTCCCAGCAGTACACCGCGGTCACCCAAGCGTGTCGTTGCTGCTCCTAGTGAGGTGCCCGTGACGCCCCCAGCAGCATCGATGGATGCGAACGAGCTTTGGGCACGCACGAAGACCTTGGCGACTTCCGCAGGCGTGAAAGCGAAAATCGATTCATTCCGGCCAATTGGTCTTGCTGATGGCGTTCTCCGCCTGGAGATTCAGGCAGCGGGTGGTGGTGACTTCCTACGCAGTACTGTGGATTCATTGGAGAGCATCGTGTCCGAGGCAGCCGGAACGCCACTTCGTCTCGAAGTTGCACCGGATCAAACGGCCGTTGCAGTTGTTCAGACGTCTTCTGGAGATGACACTATTCAAGATGATCCAGCGGTCCGGCTGGCATCAGAGTTGCTGGAAGCCGTGGTTGTTGATGTTGAGAATTCCGAGAAGGAAACCGGGGCGTAAGGAGACGCAACTGCTATGTTTGATGGTCTAAAAAACCTCGCGGGAATGGCTTCGATCATGAAGGACCTGCCGAAGATGCAGGCCCGGATCGAACAATTAAAAGATGAGCTGGCTGCCATGCAGGTCGAGTCGGAGACCGGTGGCGGCGCGGTACGAGTGATCGCAAGCGCGGACATGAAGATCCTATCGGTTCAGATTGATCCGGCTGTCATGTCGAGCCTGGTTGCCCCGAACTCTCCTGAGGATCACCGCATGGCTGAAGAACTGGTGTCCGGTGCTGTCAACATGGCTATGGAGCGGGCCCGTGAGGTGGCCAAGGAACATCTCTCGGCGACAGCCAACGACATGGGATTCCCGACGCCACCCGGTGGTTTGCTCGGTTCGTGATGTAGAGGGAGCCACCAGTTCATGTCACCCCATGGTGGATTGCATGCATTTCCGGAACCTGTAGAACGGTTGGTCCGCGAGTTGGAGCGGCTTCCGGGCATCGGCCGCCGTACGGCTACGCGGTTGGCATTTCACATACTCAAGGATTCTGGTGACCATGCGCAGCTTCTGACAGCTGCGATCCAGGATGTAAAGGAACAGGTTTCCTGTTGCAGTACGTGCTTTCAGTTGACGGACGTAGATCCTTGTCGCTTGTGTTCGGATCCAAGTCGTGACGCTTCGACGATCCTAGTCGTTGAACAGCCTGGTGATCTCATGACATTCGAGGCTACCGGGATGTATCGCGGGCTCTACCATGTCCTGGCAGGTCGAATTGATCCGTTGGCGGGCATCGGCCCAGATGATCTGACCATCCCTGCGTTCCTGGAACGAATCGATGATCCTGCTCGCAACGCTCGCGGTGAGACTGTTTCGGAGGTGATTCTTGGTTTGAATCCAAACCTCGAAGGTGACAGTACGACCCTGTATTTGGCCGAGGCGTTGGATTGTCGGAATGTGCGAGTGACGCGGCTGGCACGGGGTCTTCCGAGTGGATCGCAGCTGGAATTCGCGAATACCGCGATTATTGCCGATGCGCTCCATGGCAGGCAGGGCATGCCTGGTTCTCCGGATTAAATTGACTTGAATGATGCTTGTCTTGAATGCGGGCTGTGACAGTATCATGAGTACATAGCCAGCATCCTGTTGGAGCTCCATGTCATGATGCGTTTTGAGACATCCCAGCAGATGAAACTCGGCCAGCAGATGAAGCTGAGTCCGAGGATGATTCAGTCCATGGAGATCCTCCAGATGCCGATCCTGGCATTGCAGGAACGGATCGACCAGGAGCTGGAGACGAACATTGCCTTGGAGGTCAACGAAGAAGAGGCAACTGGGCCAACTGAATCTGATCGAGAAGGCGATATCGAGACGCAGGAAATGGTGGTGGGGGACACGACTGCAGATGGTGCAGATGATTTCGCCCGACTCGATTCAATGGAGCACACCTACAGCGAAGCCTTTGACAATGAATATTCTTCTGGCAGTTTCTCAGCGTCCCGAATGGCCGGTGAGCGTGATGGTAAGCAGGATGCCATGGCGAGTATCAGTGCTCGGGGCGAACGGCTCTCGGAACAAGTTCTTCACCAATGGACTTTCGCGGAAGTGTCTGAACCGATTGGGCGGGCTGGTCGAATCATTCTGGAATACCTGAATGACGATGGATTGCTGGAGGCAGATCTGGAGACGATCTTCCAGCAGCGGGGTGGCAGTGAAGATGCCCAGGGCGTGACACCAGAGATCTTGGAGGAGGCCTTGCAGGCGATCCATCATTGGATCGAGCCCCCGGGCTTGGCTGCCCGAAGTATCAAGGAATGCCTCCTGCTCCAGGTTGAGGCCCTTCAGCGCACGGGCTCTGAAGACAATGCGGCGGTTTGGGACGATGTGCGTCGATTGATCGATGAACATATGGACGATCTCGTGCAGAATCGACTCCCTCGAATCGTCCAGGAAACCGGCTTGGATATGGAGCGTGTCCGAGAAGCGATGAATCTCATGCATCGGCTGGATCTCGCCCCGGGAAAGAGATTGGTCAGCGAAGACGTCCGGCCCATTTTGCCGGATGTCATCGTGGACTATGACGAGGAACGTGATGAGTACATCGCAGCCCTTTGCGATGGCGTCATCCCACCACTGCGTGTTTCTCCCAGGTACGAGGAGATGTCCAAGGACCGCAAAGTCGACAAGGAGACTCGGGAGTTTCTTGGCCGGAGTGTTGGCAACGCCCGTTGGATGATTGAATCGATTAATCAGCGCAAGAATTCGCTTCTTCGAGTCGTGAACGTTGTGCTGACACGTCAGCGTGAATATTTCGACATCGGCCCTCAGCACTTGAAGCCTCTTCCGATGGTGGAAGTTGCGGAGCAACTTGGCATTCATGTGGCGACGGTCAGCCGTGCTGTAGCAGACAAATGGCTTCAAACACCTCGTGGCATCGTGCCATTGCGCCGTTTTTTCTCCGGGGGTACCGAAACGGCCAGTGGCGAGAACATGAGTTGGGAAGCCATCAAGGCAGTCTTGCAGGAAATCGTTACCGGTGAAGACAAATCACATCCGCTCAGTGATGAGGCGATTGCCGCAGCACTCAAAGAGAAGGGCATCGACATCGCTCGACGTACGGTTGTGAAATACCGGCAGCAACTGGGCATCCCACCAGGTCGGCTACGCAAGCAATACTGAATCAGGCGTCTTGATGTTTCATCATGCCTGAAACACCGGTGTGCTAGATCGCCGTGATCTCAACAACCTTCTTTGCCACGACCTCGTCAATTTGGGAGATGTGTTCCTTGGTGGCTTCGTCGATGTTGGATTTGGCGGCTTTGCCTTGGTCTTCCGACATCGAGCTCGACTTGTCCTTGACCAATGAGTCGATCTGCTTTTGAGCATCACGTCGTTCATTGCGAACAGCGACCTTGGATTCTTCGCCCATCTTTTTTGCTTGAGCCGCTAACTGAGTTCGTCGTTCAGTTGAAGGTGAGGGGACGGCGATCCGGATCGTTTCCCCATCGACGGTGGGATTGAGGCCAAGGTCGGCCGACTCAATGGCCTTTGCGATCGATGCTTTGGAAGCTGGATCGAAGGGTTTGACGAGGAGTTGGGTGGGTTCGGGCACGCTGATGGCAGCCAGGTCGCGTAGGTCAGTGCTGGAGCCGTAGTAATCAACTTTGAGGTACTCGACGAGCGCTGTTGAAGCTCGGCCAGTGCGAATGCCACGAAGTTCCCTGCTGAGGTATTCAAGGGCTTTATCCATGCCCTGTTGTGTCGACTTCAGAATTGTCTTCTCGTCCATGTTCTTTCTCCGCAGGGGATCCCGCAGTCGTGGTTGGGAGTCGACCCACGTGGCTTTCAGTCGTCAGGAAGTTACTGAATTGCTGGATTCTTTGGCGGTTACGAGGGTCCCAATCATCTCCCCTTCAACCGCTCGGCGAATATTACCCGGTTCGTGGTAGTTGAATACGATGATCGGGAGATCTTGCTCCATGCACATCGACATGGCGGTGATATCCATCACGCCGAGTTGGAGATCAACTGCCTCACGGAAACTGAGTCGCTCATACTTTTGGGCATCCGGGTTCTTTTTAGGATCGCTGGTGTAAATCCCGTCGACCTTGGTTGCCTTGAGCAAGACATCGCAGTTGAGTTCTGTTGCCCTGAGCGAGGCGCAGGTGTCTGTCGTGAAAAAGGGATTACCCGTACCAGCAGCGAGGATGACGACCCTATTCTTCTCAAAATGACGCAGGGCTCGTTTTCGGATGAAGGACTCTGAAAGGGCAGGGAGTGAGATGGCGGACATCAACCGTGCGGGTTGCCCCATCTGTTCAAGTCGTTCCTTCAGGGCCATGCCGTTCATGACCGTGCCCAGCATGCCCATGTAATCAGCGGTGGACTGATCGATCTCAAGGCGAGCTGCCAGGTCGGCCCCTCGAATGATGTTGCCCCCTCCGGTCACCACGCCAATCTGTGTACCACTGGCGGCTGCATCTACGATTTCGCTGGCGATATGGGAGAGGGCCGCGGGGTCGATACCCGACTCCCCAGCTCGGCAGAAGCTCTCACCGCTGATCTTGAGCAGTACTCTGCGATAAGGTGCTGAACCTGCCATTGGGCATTCCTTCCGTGGGCATTGGCCCCGCAACCGGCGAGCCGGTCAAGGCGAATGCTGTCTTGGTGGCCATGTGATTGCAGGCTTGGCGGTGAAAGCGTCCCAACGCCAACCTGGGCCAGAACACTGCAGGGAGAAGGCGAGTAGGCTGGAGTATGCCGCAGCACGGGCGTGCTGTAGGCCGTAGTGAGGTATTCATGATCCCGCCCGAGCAGGCTCAACTCGACCAAGTCCAGCAGCTCCGCCAGGAAATCATCAAACGCCGATTCTGGCAGATGGTCGGGATCGCTGTAGGCATCTCCCTGGTCATTCATTTCGGGATCATGATCTATTTACAGATCATGGAGCGGACGGGACCTCCAGCCCAGACCCTGGAGATGGTCATGGAGTTTCCTTCCACGCGAACTGTGGAGGAGTTGACGACACTCGCGAATACCGACCTGGCTGAACCCGATGCAGAATCCCACTCGGAGCTGGACCAGATCCTGGAGCCTAATACGCCGGCTCCTGAGGAGTCATCAGCTGCGGAGCTTTCGGAGTCGAATGTCGGGGCCACACCGACCCTGGGCGGATCAGGCAAGAAGGGTGTCAGTGGGCGTGATGCCCTGGGAGGGGCCGGGGGGGCAGCCTCGTTTTTTGGAATCGTCAGCAAGGGTGAACGTATTGCCTACATCGTCGACCGATCAGGTTCCATGGCGGGATCCACCTCGGATGGAACCAGGCTGGACATGGCGAAAGCGGAGTTGATGCGATCGGTTCGACGGCTTCCAGACTATGC
>JAYZAT010000090.1:0-9956 GCA_036339555.1 Planctomycetota bacterium | reverse complement strand
CTGCGCAGCGCCAGGCGAGGCGATTTGGTGTGCTGATGCCACCGGTAGTGCCGGGTTTTCTAGTGGTGATACGGTAGAGGTGGATGGAACGTCATTCGCTGCACCCTATGCCGCTGGAGTGGCAGCCTTGGTCTTCTCCCGTGATTCGAGTCTCTCGCCGGATGAGGTAGAGAACATCATTGCAAACACCTGCATGGACCGTGGAACGCCTGGATACGATCTCTTGTATGGCCATGGTTTCGTGAATGCCCTAGCCGCTGTGGACGCCGTTGAGGCAGAAGAGCCATGTCCTGGTGACTCCAATGGTGATGGCCAAGTCAATGTCACTGATGTACTCAACGTGATTGCCGATTACGGTGACTGTGAATCTTGCCCAACTGACTTTGACGGGGATGGCATCGTTGGTGTCAATGATGTGCTGATCTTGCTCGGCGCCTATGGGCCTTGCCCCTAGGAACCAGGAAGACAGGGGTTCGATTTCGCGAAGCCTGATATCCGCCTGCTAGACTTTCGGCCGTGGATCTGTTCCAGGTCATCTCGGTTGTTCTCGTGCTGGCTGCTGCTGCGGCCTACATCAACGATCGCTTTCTTAAAATGCCCAGCGCCATCGGCGTGATGCTCGCGGCAGCCTCATTCTCATTGGTTCTTCTTTTGCTCGATGCCATTGGGGCGATGGATGACACGTGGGCCGTCAATATGATCCAGGGCATCGACTTCAAAGAAGTCGTGTTCAAGGGCCTGCTTTGCTTCCTGTTGTTTGCAGCAACGATGCAGACTGACTCGGACCTTCTGAGTAAATCGAGATGGTCAATCCTGTATCTATCGACGGTGGGTGTCGTGCTCTCGGCGCTCATCTGTGGAACACTCCTGTGGTTCATCGCAAATGCACTGGGCGTTTCCCTCCCCTGGATCGGTGCGATGGTCTTCGGAGCCCTGATTGCCCCGACGGATCCGGTGGCGATCACCAGCATCTTGAAGAAGTCTGCCATTCGACAGCAAGTCAAGTCCCCGATCATCGGGGAGGCCATGTTCAACGATGCGGCTGCAATTGTTTTGTTCTACTTGGTTGCGCACTTGTCCATCACGGGCGCTGATTTTTCAGCTGTTTCAGTGACCGTGATGTTTTGTTGGCAGCTCGTTGGTGGCATTGCCCTGGGTGTCATGTTGGGTTGGCTTGGTCAATACCTCTTATCAACCGTGACTTCGGCAAGCGTTTGCGTGTTGATCACAGTCGGCCTTGTCTTTGGCGGATCGACTTTGGCAGAAACGATTCGTGTATCCGGACCAACGGCCATGGTGGTGGCGGGCTTGATCGTTGCAGCAAAACGCGGCTTCACGGAGGCTGACAGATCTCATCCTGTCGTGAATTTCTGGAGCGTCATCGATGTCGGGCTGAATGCAGTCCTCTTTGTCTTGATTGGTTTGGAGCTCCTCTTAATTGCCTTCAACTGGCCAGCATTCCTGAGCGGGCTCGTGGCAATCCCCATCGTGGTCTTGGCCCGCTACCTGAGCCTGGTGATTCCGTGGTTTTCCATCAATCGCCAGAAGTGGTTGCCACACTCGACCTTGATGCTGATGACATGGATTGGCCTGAGAGGGGGTGTGTCGATTGCCTTGGCTCTCACCATCTCCAGAAAATCCGAATTTCGCCAGGACTTCATAATCATGACGTTCGTAGTCGTCATCTTCTCTCTCTTTGTCCAGGGGTTCACGGTGCCAACTATTGCCAAGCACGACAAGCGGCGGATCACACGCCACGATGCAACAACCACCTGAGCGTCCTTCCTGAATTCCAGGGTCGTTGGAAGGCATCACATGCCATTCCTGCCATCGATTTCATAGCGTTGCTACAGTGCGATCATGCACCTGCCGGTTCTTGACGGGCACGATGTACTGCCCGAGACAGTCGAGGCCCAGTTGTCCTCTCGTATCGAAGGGGAGGTTCGCTGTGGTCAACATGACCGCCTCCTCTATTCCACCGATGCGAGTGTGTACCAAGTAGCACCACTGGGTGTCGTCGTGCCAGCCCATGCACGTGATGTTCAGACCACGATCGGGATCTGCAGAGATCATGGCCTGCCTGTCCTGCCAAGGGGGGCAGGGACCTCGTTGTCTGGTCAGACGGTGAACAGGGCGGTTGTCATTGACTGCTCTCCCCATATGAACCGTTTGCTGGAAGTTCATCCGGAAGCGAGAACGGCCCGCGTGCAGCCCGGTCTGATCCTCGATGGACTTCGAGATGGTGTCGCATCCTATGGCCTGGATTTTGGCCCCGAGGTATCCACCTCGACGCATGCGACACTTGGTGGAATGATTGCCAACTGCTCGGCCGGATTGCACTCCCTTGTCTATGGCATGACGGATGAACATCTACGGTCCGTTGACGTCGTGTTGCCCAATGGGCAATCAGTACGCTTCGAAAAAGGTGCTGCAACGAAGGATTCGAACGTCGCAGGTCTCACGGATGCAGTGGTTGAAGTCCTTCGGGAATTCGAATCGGATATCGACGAACGTTTCCCAAAAGTCCGTCGCAATGTGGGCGGCTACAAGCTCGACGATCTCCTGGCACAACTCCGTGCCTGTTCACCTGGAACAACGGATGCCATCGATCTCGCGAGATTGATCTGTGGATCGGAAGGCAGCCTGGGTTTCATTACAGAAGCGACCATTGATTTGGTTGATGCGCCGGCACATACCGGGCTTGCAATCCTTGGTTTTCCAGATGTCGGATCAGCGCTTGAAACCCTGGTGAAGATTCTCGGGACAAATCCGTCTGCTGTGGAGTTGCTGGATCGCAATGTGATTGATGCGGCAGCTTCCCATGTTCAGTACGGTCGATATGTCGACAAGCTGCCACGCGTGGACGGTGCTTGTCCTGGGGCTGTGCTTTACGTGGATTACTTCGGATCGACAGATCATGCGATACAGGCTTCCTTTGATCAACTTCAGCGAGCCGCCTCCAAGGCATCGATGGCGACCTATGCCGCAGCACGTGATCAAGCTGAGTTGTGGTCTCTTCGGAAAGTCGGCCTGGGTCTTATCTCTGGCGGACATGGTGAGACGCATCCCACGGCATTCGTTGAAGATCTCGCCGTCCCACCAGATCGCTTGTGTGAATTCCAGCGTTCATTTTCAGAATTGCTTGCTGGGCACGGACTCGATGTGACCTATTACGCTCATGCCAGCGTTGGGCTTTTGCACATGCGGCCACAGCTCAACCTGCGGGAAGCAGCAGACCAAGAAGCGATGCGCGTGATTGCTGCGGAAGCCACAGAGCTCGTTCGTCGGTACGGGGGAACGGTGAGCGGTGAACATGGTGATGGGCGGTTGCGAGCGGAGATGGTGCAGGCCTTCTATGGGCCCCGTCTCGTGGAAGCTTTCCGAAAGATCAAGACGATCTTTGATCCGGATGACCGCTTCAATCCTGGACTCGTGACGGGAAGCCCGGGCATGCTGGAACATCTGCGCCAGGCACCTGAAGGTCAACTCATACAGTTTCCTGAAATCGACACGTTTTTTCACTGGGATGGTGACTTTGGTGGGGCGGTCGAACAGTGCAATGGCAATGGCCTCTGTCGCCGAATGAAAGGTGGTGCTATGTGTCCGTCCTACCGGGCCACCTTGGATGAACGGCACGCGACACGAGGACGGGGCAATGCGCTGCGATTAGCAATCAGTGGCCAATTCCATGACGGGACACCGAAATGGAATGATCACGAAACACTGGAGACCCTTGACTTGTGCTTGGGATGTAAAGCGTGCCGATACGAATGTCCCAGCGCGGTGGATATGGCTCGCCTCAAGGCAGAGTACGAAGCGCAACGTTTTCGTGTTGATGGCCGGGTGCCGTGGCGGACACGACGTCTGGGGCGAACGCGGCAGCTGCAAACATTGGGGGCTCGCCTCGCGCCGGTATCAAACTGGATGCTGGGGATGCCCGGTCTGCGTCACATGATTCAACGCTTGTTGGGTCTGTCGACGAAACGGACGATGCCTCGATTCGAGCGTTCGTTGCACACATGGTTTCGATCGCGGGCCAATGCTGAGTTGCCTGAGACAGCGCCCGTCGTTGTCTTGCTGGCAGATTGTTTTACGACCTACGGGGAGACCAGTCTGGGCCGGGCTGGTGTGATGCTCCTGGAAGCCTTTGGCTATCGCGTGGTCATGCAAGACACGGGCTGTTGTGGGCGGACGCTCGTGAGCATGGGCATGTTGGAAGAGGCTCAAACGACGATTTCGAACTCTGCCCAGCGGCTTGGCCAACTGGTTGACAGTTGCGGTGCCGTGGCCGTGTTGGGTTTAGAGCCAAGTTGCGTGACGGCCATCCAGCAGGAATGGTGCGAACTACGAGATGTTGGTGATGCTGGTCAACTCAACAAGCTCGCTTCTATGGCCGACACGGTGGAACGTTTCATTGCTCTGGAATGGGGGGCCCACCCGCAGAGGCCTGACTTTGCGCCCCAGGACGGGATCGTGCTCGGCCATCAACATTGCCACCAGAAGCACGAATCCGCTGCGTTGGAATCATTCCTTCATCATTGTGGCGCGCCATCAGCTCGTGTCCTTGACAGTGGTTGCTGTGGCATGGCTGGTTCATTTGGATACAAGCGGGATCAATACGACCTGTCGGTCAAGATTGCGCACCAGTCACTGGATGAATTGTCGGAAAGTCCCGCGGGTACGGTCCTGGTGGCGCCCGGAACAAGTTGTCGCCACCAGGTCCATGACGTCTTCGCGCAGCAGGCAATACACCCGGTGCTCTGGGCATACCAAGCATTGCGTTCTGATTCGTAAAATGGGTTAGCCGGCTCGGACGTCCGTGATCGTGGGGGCAGTCGCGGGACGATCATCCAGTTTCGACGCGACAGGTCCAAGTCGATCAAATCGTTTCAGCCAGACACGAGGAATCTTCGTGATCGATCCCATTTCCTCAGGCCCCTTGGTATCGGTAATGGCGATCTGTTCGGCATCTTCGTAGACGAGCAATCCCACCGTGTGCATGATGGGTAACGGTCGTCTGGCGTATTCGACCATGTCCTCGGGATCCTGCCATCCTGATCCGCCATCGGATTCAGCATCGATCCAGAACACGGAGACCATTTCCCATTGGGTATCCGTGAACCCTTCCAACTGGAAAGCATCTCGGCCCTCTCGTCCCCGCACTTCGTTGGTTGTTCGTTTAGGTTCTGGCATCGTGCACCTCCGCAGGACAGTCCACCGGAGAGGGGTATCCCGCAGGCACACCGACATCGGCGTCGCCGGAACCAATTTTCTCCGGGTACGATCAGGTCGCTGTGGCAAGTCTTCTGGCAACAGCGTGTTCTGTGTCCTCTATCGAAGAATACGCACCACACCCCAAGTCGGGTTCGCGGAATGATGGCGGACTTATGGGTCCTTCCTCGAATGACCAGTATTGCCCACCCAGACCCCTCTCTAAGGCGGCTGGAGCACCGATGAGGAGGGTGCTCAGGTCAATGGGGGAGGCTCAACGAGCCCATCCTGGCCAGGGGGTTCCTGGGGAGACTCCGAAGGCTCAACCCTATTTTCAGCAATATGGAAGTTGGTCAGGAAGACGCCAGCGACGATCAGTGCGATTCCCGTCACCTTCAGGGTCGACATGGGTTCCTTGAACAGCATCCAACTGAAAAAGGCCACCAGGGCGGTTCCCATACCACCCCAGATGGCATACAGGGCTCCCAATTGGATGTATTCGAGGGCCTTGATCATGGCCAGGAAGCACAGGCCGTAGAAGACAAACAGCAGGATGCTGGGCCAGAGCCTGGTCAGGCTTTCGGAGTACTTCAGACACAGTGCCGCTGCGACTTCAAACAAGATGGCAATGATCAGGAACAACCAACCCATAGTCGAACGCCCTCCCGGACTGGCCAAATGGCCTGCCGTGTCGGAGAAGTCTATTCGACTGAACCCAGGGGCGTCTTACCAGTTGGAGGCCAGGATCAGAAACCTGGTGGTGGTCCACTGGGCGGGTTGCCGCCAGGGGGTGGTGCATTTCGACGATCCGGAGGATGTGGTCGATCCCCACGACCTCTTCGATCACCACGCTGGCCTCGATTCTCTAAAAGGTATTGACGTAAGGCTTCTTGCTCTTCCGGCGACAATTGGCCATCGCCATCGAGGTCAAACCGACGTTCGAGTTGTCGGCGATGCGCTCGGCGTTCGGCCTGCATCTGCCTGGCGAAATCTCGGGCAGTCGCCCGTTCCTGCTCATCCAGAAGGCCATCACCGTTCACATCGAACTTCTCTAAGGCGCGTCGCTCGATATCCTCGGGCGGATGTCCGGATCCAGGAGGCCCCATCAGGCGGCGGCCAAGTTGCCTTCTTTGATCTGGTGACAGGATGCCAACGAAGTCGGTGAACTGGTTGGTTCCAACGACATGACGTTCTGCTTGCAGGAGTGATTCTTGCTCCGTCAGAAGGCGGAGCCGTTCGACATCTGGTTGGTCGCTGGCAAGTTCTTCCGCGATCATTGACCTCAGGCGTCGGAGCTGTTGACCAAGAACGGCGGACTCAGTCCGGAATTCCTTCCGCATTGTTCGGAAGGTGTCGGCCTGCCGGGTATCCAGGTCGAGTACCTGGACAACCTTGTTGACCTCACCGGATTCCGAGGTCGTGTCCGAAACGCGCCAAGTCATAGCACCGACAATGAAGAACACATTGAAGAGAACGGAAAGGCACAGTAGGAAGAAAAGAATGGAACGGCTCATTGGGCGTCGCCTTCCGACATGATATCGATTGCAAGGGCGGTGCCCATCAAGATCGAGTCGAGGTTGTCATCCTCGGTCAGCATGTCAAAGGTCACCACGGCCACGAAATCGTTCGTTGCTTGGTTTGTGGCTGGTGCAGCAACACGTCCAAAGCTGAACCCCAGGGCGGCTACCACGATGGCGGCTGCTGCGGCAGCCATGCGAAGGCCGATCGAACCGATGACCGGTGATCGCTCAGAATTGGCCAGCTTGGGCTGGAAGGCCTCCAGAACGTGTGCCAACAGGTGCTGCCTGGTTCCCTCGGGGACAAACTCGTTGGCAGCTTGGTTGCCATCGAGTCGAATGGCAGACACGGCTTCACGGAGCGGGCGGTTGGAAGCCAGGGAGGATTCGACGGCCTCGTTTTCCGGACAACCGTCGTCCAGCCACGCCGCCACGGCGTTCTCATCCACCAACTCGAAGGCGGGGTCTTGCTGGCGAGCCAGCCAGATGGATTTCAGTTTGTCTTCCTCGTAGGTCATCCGATGTACTCCTGCACTCAGTTTTGTACGCCCTTCGTGACTGGATCATCCCCATTGGATTGCCCTGTATTGGGATCTTCAGTCCCTCCCTCATGGGTCCGAAAATAGCCCCGAAGCCTCTCCAAGGCCTTGTGCTTGGTACTCCGGACAGTTTGCTCATTCACGCCCAGGATTTCAGCCGCTTCGGGCACCGATCGGTCATCATCGAATAACAGTGTCAGAACCAGCCGTTGGCGGGCCGTCAGACTGTGAAGGGGCAGGTCGATACGGGTCGGCTCAGCATTTGGCATCTGCTGATCAGGCGTATCTTCATCCACCAGGGCCATGGTTGGTCGCTGTCGCCTCAGTGTGTCTATGGCCGTGCTTCGAGCCACGAGGGTCAGCCAGGTCGACATGGAGGCCCGTTCCGGGTCAAAGGTCCTCAGGAGTCTGCAATCATTTCTCACCAGCTTCAGGTAGACGGCTTGGACGATGTCTTCCAGCTCGAGGTCTGCAGGGCGATTGCCGCCCCCAATTGCCCGTCGAACGGCAGCCACAACCAATCCAGTGGTGTTGGCCATGAAGGCCTCCCAGGCCACTGAATCACCGCAAAAACAGGCTTCCAGATCAATATCCAGCTGCTTATTCCTCGTCAGGCCATGCTATCGGCCTTAAGAGGGCTGTGGTGGGGATGACCGGGCCCTCTGGACCGTACAGTACCAGTAGTGTCCCAGTGACCATTCCAGGGTGGAGGGGTGATGGGGTGCTGCCAGAGGAGACATGGGCAATGAAACGCATCCCCGAGACGGGCCGCTTAAGAACACTGATGGGCTGCTCAGCAGCGGCCATCATCACCACATCAATACTCACGGTTGGGGCGTCTTCAGCCTTAGCTCAGGATCAGCCGAATCGTGGACCCAACCAGGGCCAGGGGGCGGGTGACGGTAGTAACCAAACCCAAGGTGATGATCGCCAAGGTCGTGGCGACCGAGGCTTCCGTGGTAACCGCGAGGGACGCGGTGGTCCTGGAGGTTGGTGGGGCGATCGTGGTTGGCAGGGTCGTGGCCGTGACGGTGGCGGTGGCGGTGAAGGTGGTCGTGGTGGTGGTCCGGGTCGAGGACTTGGCCTGATGGGAACACCAGATGGTCTCTTTTCACCTGACTTCATGACACGGGATGCGCCATTGGTGATTGAGGATCTGAATTTAGACGACACGCAACGGGCCATCGTTGCCCAGTTGTTCGAGGACTACGACGACAACTTCCGGACGCTCGTTGACACGCTGCGGGCCGAGACAGAACTGCTGAACGAAGCTTACGTACCGGATCCAGAGCTTGAGGCCAGCATGCAGCAGGTCCGTGAATCTATGAGTGATATGCGTGATGAGATGCGTGCAGCGCGATCGCAGGGCAACAACCCTGGTGACGAGAGACCTGGCCGTGGCCAGAACAACCAAGGACGTGGCCAGCAGGATCGTGGCGACAATGATGCCAACTCGCCTGACCAAGTAGGGCAGCGGAATGATGACGGTGGTGAAGGCCAGGAAATGACGAGGGAACAAAGGCGCGAACAGGCTGAAGCCCTTCGAGCAGAGTTTCGCCTGAAGTTTGATGATCTTCATGATCAGATGCGTTCTGTTCGTGAAAAGCGTTACGCCAGCACTGAAATGCAGACATTACTCGATGCTCGAGTCAACTTGATTCGTGCATTTGCCCGCGATAAACAGCAACTCCGTGATTCGACTGCCAGCGGCATTCGGGCGCTTCTCATCGAGGATCAAACACATCTCTGGGATGATGTATCACGCGAGTTGCGGCGGAAGCGATTGATGTCACGAGGTCGACTCTCAGGCGAGTCCACCGATCTCATTGAGATACTTGATGACATGGACATGGAAGATTCCGAGCAGAACGAGGACCTCATCCTGCTCCATGACAACTATTCCCTGGATCTTGACGAAGCCCTGAAAGCACGCGAGAACTTCAAGTACGCGGAGGGCTTGGACTTGATGGACCACATTCGTAATCAGGACTTCAACCAAGGAATCGAGGTTCTCCGAAAGCAACTGACGCTTCAGGAAATGACCCGCGATGTCAATGATCAGTACATCGAGGCCATGACCCTTGTGCTGCCCGAGACGGCGGGCACTGACTTTCGCATGCGGGCTCTTCGCCGTGGTTATTCCGGCGTCTTTCGACCTACTCGAGGCGAGCGCGTGCTCTTGTCAGCGATGGAGATCGAGGATCTGGACCCTGAGATCTTGGGTGCGGTAGCTGAGTTGATGCAGAGTCATGGTTCTGAAATTGCGGTATTCAACGAGGACATTCTCGTGATTCTCCGAAGTGAGGAATCTGCAAGAGAACTCCGACGAGCTGAGGATCGGATCAGCCGCTTCCGTGGTGAACGCAGATCGCGTGACCGCGAGGAATTCGATCCGGTTCGGGAAGCCTATGAGAAACGCAACCAGATCGATGAACGCTACCTGGCAACCCTGGAGAGCCTCCTGACTGCAGAGCAGTTCGAGGCCATCGAGGGACGCCGCAACCGTGGATGGGGTCGTGGTCAAAGAGACCGTGGCCAGGGCGGGGAAGGCGGTTTTTCTCGAGAGGATTTCATCGGCCAGTTCGACAAAAATGGGGATGGCCAGTTGGATGATGACGAACGCAGAGCCGCCAGAGACGCCATGCGAGAGCGTTTTCGAGGTGGTGGAGGCCGGAATGAAGGCGGATCA
>JAYZAT010000089.1:0-5548 GCA_036339555.1 Planctomycetota bacterium | reverse complement strand
TCCTGCTCACGGCCAAGCCCCGCCTGGCTGGCCAGGAGTCGGTGCCTCGGTCATCTCATGAAACACAAGTTCGCTATGGTGTGCGAGCCATATTGGCACGGAGGCCACCATGTCATCAGATGTCATCTTGAATGTTGTCTTGCCGATCTTCCTGTTTGTCGTGGCAGGCTATCTCTTTCGGATCATTGGGAAGTTCGAACGGAGCGAGAGCAACAACCTGATCGGGTACGCGATGAAGGTCGCGATCCCGAGCATGATCATCGTGGCCCTCGCCAACGAACCCGTGGAGGACTATGTTCCCTACGCGGCCTTCTTCGGCACCTTCCTCCTGATCACCACGATCATCTTCGTAGCGGCCCTGGCATGTGCGAAGGTGTTCCGAATGCCTTGGTTGGAGGGGTCCTACTTCTCTGCGACCTGCGCACTATCAAACACATGCATGATTGCCTTGCCGATCCTGGTGATGCTCCTGGGGCGTCCCGGCGCTGTTTACGGAATCCTTGGTGTCATCAACTTGATCATCGGACTGCAGGTGATGTCCTTCCTGTACGACTTCCACCACGGTGACCCCAATCAGTCGATGACGAAGAATCTGCTCAAGTCGCTTTGGAGCACTGCACGGCAGCCCTACTTTGTTGCTTTGGTCATCGGAGTGGTCATCTCGATCACCGGTTGGAAGCTTCCGAGCACGATTGACACGACGCTCAATCTCTTTGGCGATACCGTTGCCCCGGTGGCACTCTTCGCTGTTGGCATTGACCTGGACTTCTCTGTCTTTAGAAAGCACTTGATGCCTGTCCTGGGGGCCACCCTATTCAAGCTCATCCTGATGCCCATCCTGGCCTGGTTCATGTGCCAATGGATGGGCCTTGAGCCAATCGCAACCGTGGCCGTGGTGCTCTGTAGTTCGGTTGCGGCGGCCAAATGCCAGTACGGGGTGGCGAAGCAGAAACACATTTACGTTGAGCAGACGGCAGCGATCGTGGCGAGCACCACGGTCCTGTCGATCATTACCCTTGCGATCGTGATCATCCAGCTCAACGAGATCTATCCGGAAGTCTTCGAGATGCAGAAGACTTTCCATCACTTCCATCACTACGACCATGCAGTCAAGCCTGCGGGATGATGGAACGTTAGCTGGACCCTTGAACGTATTCACCACGGACGGCCTCTGTCTATATCAGGGGCCGCTCGTGGTCGATTTCGATGTGGATTTGGACATCAATTGACGAAAACTCACCCAAGCCTGACAAATGACATGGCCTGGGGGCCATGACTGTCTACCTTATATGGATGCGATTCCTGATCACCATCCTCATGGGCCTGCTCGTGGCCACCGCGGCCAGTGGGCAGAACATCACCTTTCCTTATGACGGCCTGAACCGTCAGTATCGAATACATATTCCAGAGGGCTTGCCTGACCAGGCACCACTGGTGCTGGCCCTGCATGGCTACAGCGGCAACAACAATGACATGATGCAGAACTATGGTTGGGTGGAGCTGGCTGACGAGCGTGGATTTGTCGTGGCCTTCCCTAATGGAACCCAGGATCAATGGAATAACCGTTTCTGGGATGTGGGCTACGACTTCCACCAGGGTCTGGACATTGACGATGACGGTTTTCTGTCGGCCTTGGCCGTGCACCTACAGGGGTTGCATGGTCTTGATCCTGATCGCACTTATGTGACAGGGTTCTCCAACGGGGCTGAGATGTGCTTCCAGTTGGCCTGTCGCGAGTCGGAGACCTTCATGGCCTTTGCGCCGATCGTGGGCATGATGCTTGATTCATTATGGAACAGTTGCGACCCAGCCATCAAGCGTCCCATCCTCTCGTTGAACGGGACTGATGATGATGTCACTCTGTACCAGGGCGACATGAACAACACTGGCGGTTGGGGCGCGTACCACTCGATTCCCGACATGATGGCCTATTGGGCTGATATCCTTGATACACCTGACATGGAACGGACCTATCTGGAAGACACGAATCCCAATGACGGGAGCACGGTCCGGCTCGACGTGTACACGTCGTCAGATCATGAGCTTGAACTCTGGTACTACTTGGTTCAAGGCGGCGGCCATGAATGGCCTGGCCAGTGGGGCAATATGGATATGGATGCCACCCTTGAGGCCTGGAACTTTTTCGACTCTCGAACGGGTGGTTGCGCAGCATCTGATGTCACAGGAGACGGCCTGGTTGATGTCTCGGACGTGTTGATGATCATCGGCAACTGGGGCAATCCCTACGACGTTGGCGATCTGCTCTCGGCTTTGGAACAGTGGGGCGACAGTTGCTCGGGGGCCTGCTGCCTCAACAACGGGACCTGTGCCTACATTGATGCGGCCCAGTGCGCAGATTCCAATGGCACATGGAATGGTGCGGGCAGTTCCTGCACGGTGACCAATTGTCCACCGATTGGCGCCTGTTGCTTTGAAGACAACAGTTGCCAGTACCTCCTATCAAACATTTGTATTGAGAACGGAGGATCATTCCGTGGGGCAGGTACAAATTGCCTCATCGTCGACTGTTCTGAGCCGGGCTTGAACGATGAGTGCCATGATGCGTGGCCAAGTGCCGATGGACTCACGGAATTT
The DNA here is from genome assembly GCA_036339555.1 of Planctomycetota bacterium. Classification (GTDB taxonomy): domain Bacteria; phylum Planctomycetota; class Phycisphaerae; order Phycisphaerales; family SM1A02; genus UBA1668. The sequence continues at coordinate 2,953 of JAYZAT010000089.1, read as the reverse complement.
TCAACCTACAGTGCCACGAACAGCTCTGATGGCTACAACGATAATCAGTGCCCCGGCACCTACCTGGGCCAGATGCACGCTGATGTCTGGTTCATCTATGAAGCCACTTGCACGGGCACACTGACGGTCAGCACCTGCAACATCGTGAACTTTGATACGGACCTGGTGGTCTACCAAGGCGACTGCGGCGATCTTGATCAGGTGTCCTGCAATGGTGACGACGATAGCTGTGCGGATTACACGTCCTATCTGCAGGTGTCGGTTGTTGCTGGCCAGGACTACCTGATTCGCGTCGGGGGTTGGGAACCAGGAAACGTCGGCAATGGATCCCTGTTGATCCAATGCAACGAGTGAATCGCTTCGGCTGATTGCTGAGACACTAGAACGACACACGCCACGAGCGGTCTTCAGGGCCGCTCGTGGTCTTTTTTGGGGTTGCCTGTTGATCTAATAGAGGGAGGTGGCCACAATGAGTGTTCTTGTAGGGGAGAGGGACCATGCCATTCAAAACTGCGGCTGACGATAAGTCAGCCAGGATTTTCAGGAGTCGATCCATGCGCTCAATGAGCAAACTCATGTGTGTTGTCGCTTCTACAGCGATGATGTTCAGCACATCTACCTTGGCCACCGCTGGTTGGGGGCCATGTGATTATCCGTTGAAACCAACGCCGTGTAACGCGGATGTCTCAGGGGCATGTTGTGACGAGGCCTACGGGGTCCCTGATGGCATTGTTAACATTGACGACATGCTTTATGTCATTGAAGCTTGGAATGAAGTGGGCGACGGGTCCAGCCGTCCGCATGGCGACATCGCTCCGCTGGACACTGGTGACTGCGTCGTCGACATCAATGACCTTCTGATGGTGCTGGAAAACTGGAATGCCGACGCCTCTGGATGTGGGCCTTGCGGCATCGGCGAGATCCAGGATTGCCTTGGCAATTGCGTGCACGCCTCATGGCTCGGGGATAGCTTTTGTGACGATGGTTCGTATTCCTACAACGGGAACGACATCTATTTGAATTGCCCTGATTTTGACTGCGATGGTGGTGACTGTGCTCCGGATAACTGCAGCGGCGGCGTGATTCTTGGTGCCTGCTGGCTACCGACCAATTCATGCAGCGTCCTGGAAGAAGATTCTTGCAGTGATGCTGGCGGTCTCAGTTGGGTGGCCGAGGCGGACTGCACGGACACGGATTCGGATCGCATTCCGAATGTCTTCGAACGGAATGATTGCAGTGAACCGAGCAACGGTTTCACCGGAACGGATCCGGACAAGGCCGATACGGATGGTGACAGCCTCAAGGACGGCGACGAGATCTACGGAACACTTGCGGGCCTGGATCTTCCCAGCTTTGGCTGTGATGCCTGTCACAAGGATCTCCTCGTCCATGTGGATTGGACAGCCGCTACCGAAGAGGATGACGACCTGAACAAGCTTCACGCCGACCAGGCCGCCAGGGTAGTGACCGCCTTCGACGATTCTCCGATGACCAATCCAGACGGCGAAACCGGTGTCAAGCTCCACATCGATTACGGCCAGGCTCCGTACAGCGGCGGGCAGTACGTGGAAGATCCGGATGGGGACGGCAACATCGAGGTTGACGAGTGGCCGATCGGACTCGACGGCGGTGAAATGGCAGAAATCAAGAAAGATAATTTCCCTGAAAACCGACAGGGATATTTCCACTACTGCGTGATGGCCAACAGCCTGAGTGTTATTCCAGATGAAGGTGAAGAACCAGACCCGAAGGGTTGGTCTGGCCAGGGAAATCTGCCCGGCGATGACTTCATCGTCACAGTTGGCTCATGGGGCGTCTACGGCGATGATGACATGATTGGCAACACGTTCATGCATGAGCTGGGCCACAATCTGAATCTCAAGCACAGTGGATCCACTCACTCACCCAACTACGAGCCCAACTTCAACTCCGTCATGAACTACACCTACCAACTCTGTGGAGTTGATGACGATGATGATGGTGTCCCAGATGGCGTCCTGGACTACTCACATGGCGATAACGCTGACCTTGATGAAGATGCGCTCGATGAATCACTCGGCGTAACTGGGTCAGGACCAGCCCTTGACTGGAACGAGAACGGCATCATTGATGAAGATGCCGTCGAATACAACATCAACTGTAGAATCGATTGGTGCTCATCCCGCAATGACTTTGCGTGCGGCTGGAGTTCAGGCGCCGCCGACAGATGCGGTGACACAAGCTGCGGGACCCTGACGGATAACAACGACTGGGCCCAGGTGAGTTTCACAGGCCTTACCGGCCTTGTTCCATCAATTCCGATGAGGTGTGATCCTTTAAATCTGATCGATGACGAGTGATTAAACTGGGTTGAATGACCACACGCCACGAGCGGTCTTCAGGGCCGCTCGTGGTCTTTTTGGGGCTGGCTGTTGATCTCACAGGGGGAGGTGATCACAATGCGTGTTCTTGTAGGGGAGAGGGACCATGCCATCCATGAATCTGAGGAGCCGATCCATGCGCTCAATGAGCAAACTCATATGTGTTGTCGCTGCTGCAGCGATGATGTTCAGCACGGCCACCTGGGCCACCGCGGGCCTAGGGCCCTGTGACCATCCGTTGAAACCAATGCCGTGCAACGCGGACATCAACGAAAGTGGCGCCGTGGATATCGACGATCTTCTGCTGGTCGTGGAAAATTGGGGCGATGAGAGCAATGAAGAACGCCCCTTTGGCGATATCGCACCCATGGACAATGGCGACTGCGTTGTCGACATCAATGACCTTCTGATGGTGCTGGAGCACTTTGGATCCAACACCAGCGGATGTGGGCCTTGCGGAATCGGCGAGATCCCGGATTGCCTGGGTAATTGCGTGAGTGCCTCATGGCTTGGTGATGGCTATTGTGACGATGGTTCGTATTCCTACAACGGGAACGACATCTATCTGAATTGCCCTGAGTTCGACTGCGATG
>JAYZAT010000088.1:0-19989 GCA_036339555.1 Planctomycetota bacterium | reverse complement strand
GAATCCAAAGAAGGCCGATGCCCATTGTCTGATCGCCAGCAGGATGAGTGTGAGCCCTGTGGCGATCAGGAGATAGAACGATGGAAAATGGCTGAACCAATCGAAGTATGGGACCAGGAAAGAGAGCCTGCCAAGCAACAGGGCCCCAAGAATGGATGCCAGGCTGATCAGGCAGATCCATTGGAGGATCAATCTCAGTGACAAGTTGGCTGGAGGGGCTCCCATGGGTTGTGAGCATACCGTCTGGCGTTGACAAGGATCTGTGGTGACAATGGAAGGCTGAAGCACCACCATGGCACGAAGTAAGTCCAACTCGACGGGGACCCGGGAACCGGTCATCCAAAACCGGAAGGCCCGGCATGACTATGCCATTACCGACACCCTGGAGTGTGGCATGAAACTGACTGGTACCGAGGTCAAGTCAATTCGAAATGGTCAGATCAGCCTCGGAGAAGGCTATGTGCATGCTTCAGCGGAACCGCCTTCGTTGATGCTTCATGGGGTGCATATCTCGGAGTATCCACCGGCCGGTCCTGCAACCCAGCACGAACCGACACGCACCAGGATCCTCCTGGCTCACAAGCGTGAAATTCGTAAGTGGGCAATTCAAAGTCGGGAGCGAGGACGCTCGATCATTCCCTTGAAGGTCTACTTCGTGGAAGGGCGGATCAAGATCCTGATTGGCCTGGGGACTGGCAAGCGAAAATACGACAAGCGGCAAGCCATCAAGGCACGCGATGCCCAGCGTGATATGGATTCTGCACGAGCCCGTTCTCGCCGCGGCTAAGAACCCACAGCGTTTCTGTTGCGCATAAAAAAGCCGGCCTCGAAGACCGGCATCGTTCCAATGCGCGAGAGAGGACTCGAACCTCCACGGGATTTTACTCCCACCAGCACCTCAAGCTGGCGCGTCTGCCAATTCCGCCACTCGCGCCGCGGGGAAAGTCCAAGAGGATAGCGACCCTGCCTGACATGTGCGAATTCCATGGAAAGCCCTATGATCCAGCCGTGAACGATGGCCGGCTTTTGATCAATGAGGTCTTTCACAGCATCCAGGGAGAATCCTCTCGGGCTGGGCTGCCCTGTGTCTTTGTTCGGTTGCGAGGTTGTCCGCTCCGGTGCAGATATTGCGATACGGAGTATGCCTTTCGTGAGGGTGAGTCGCGGTCCATCGAAGAACTTGTGGAGGAAGTCACGTCGTTCAATTGCCCCCTGGTGGAAATCACAGGTGGTGAGCCACTGATTCAACCTCTCGTTCATCCCTTGATGGCCCAACTGTGTGATCGCGGCCATACCGTTCTCATCGAGACAGCGGGTGCGCACGATATCTCTGAATGTGATGATCGCGTCATTCGGATCCTGGATCTCAAGACACCAGGCAGTGGCGAATGCGATCAGATCAGGTGGGAGAATCTCGATGATCTCAGGCCAGTCGATGAGATCAAGTTTGTCTTGACTGATCGAGAGGACTACGACTGGATGAAGCACATCATGGAGGAACACCGCTTGGTCGAACGGGTGGCCTGTGTGCTCGCATCTCCAGTGTTTGATCAGCCCCCTGGTCAAGAGATCACGGGTTGCAGCGGGCTGTCGCCAGCTCAACTTGCAGCCTGGATGTTGGAGGATCGACTGCCGGTTCGAATGCAGTTGCAGTTGCACAAGTTCATCTGGGATCCACGAGCTCGAGGCGTGTGATGGTGGCCCGGCATCATCACGCATGTCTTGTCTGTGATCCGGGAGTTCCAGCCAGGGGTTGGGCCGTCGGCAGCCGTGAGGGGGCAGAAAGGCCACTGGATCTGCTCGAGGAAGGATCGCCGGTCACGACGCTCACGGGAGTGCCTGAGCAGGTGATGACCATCGCTTTTTCAGGGCCGGCAAGTGGCGATCTGTTGCCTTGGGGAGCCAGGGCCTGGCGGGATTTGGAAGATGCGGTCAGACGGTTGGCACCCGGGCCAGGTCAACTGCTCCTCCGTGGCCATCACAAGCACATCTTGGCAGATGGACCAGCTTGTCTTCGTTGGTTGGATCACTGCAGCGAGACGAGTTTGTCCTGTGGGATCGCCTTGACGCCAGCGTCCATGTTGGCCGCTTCCATGATTGATGCTCGAGATGATCATCTCACGCGGCTGTTCGAATACCTGGGACCCCGGTGCGATGCCGTGATCCTTGAGGATGTGACCCATTTGGATGATGAGACCATCCAAGGTCTTGCAGTGGGCTCGGGGCTGCTGGATGGCGGTTTGGTGGGCAGACTGCTGGAGGCCAATGTCCCCGGGGATATTCCAGTGGTTGTTCACGCTGCAGATCTGGAGCAGGCGGAACGATGGCTTTGGCCGGATTGATCACCCCATGGGGTTGTCCTGGAGCCGGGAATCGTCTTGAATAGGTGCCCACGCCCGGGTGACTGGGTTGCTACCGTACAGGTCTACAGGAAGCTTGTGATGTCGAACCCCATCCCAGATCACCCCAGCCTGGCTCGAGTCAAGGACGCCTTTGGAGATCGCCGTCTCCAGGCAACCGAATTCCGAGGCCAGGTGGCCTTGGTGGTTGAGCCGGAGGATGCGCACGAGGTCTTGCGATTTCTTCGTGACGACCCTGGGTGTGATTACAAACTGCTGGTTGACGTCACGGGGGCTGATTACCTGGACTATCCGGCTGCGACGGGTGGCCGCTTCGCTGTCATCTGGATCCTCCGAAGCCTGACTCACAACACGATGCTTCTCGTCAAGACATTCCTTGATCCGAGCCTTGATACCGCTGGGATCGAAGCGGATCCGGCCCTCGAGGTCGACAGTACCTGTGATCTCTGGGAAGGGGCCGAATGGCGTGAGCGTGAGGTGTACGACATGTACGGCATTCGCTTCCGCAATCATCCGGACCTGAGGCGAATTCTCTTGTGGCGTGATTTTCCAGCTCATCCATTACGCAAGGACTATCCCTTGCGGGGTCGAGGTGAGCGTGAAAACTACGCGGTCGTGGATCGGGACGACGCGTAGCTCACCGAAACACAATTACTTCAGGCAGCTTCCAGCGGTTGGTAGCCGTCACAGCTGCTGAGTGGGCTGACTTTTAAATGCAGGGCTGCATTCGCGGGAAGGTCACATCCACCAAGCACTTCATTAGTGTCAGGTTGGTTTTCGATACGAATCTGAACAAGTTGCTCACTGGGCACGCCATCACCAAAGTGGGCACATGTTCGGCAAGAGCCATCATTGCTATTTGACATGAGACATCTCCAGTACCAGGTACAACAGGACCGACAAGGTGCAGGGATCTGTTACAACCTAGGTCTAGCCATTGGAGATGCAAACCAAATCCCTGGCTTTACATGTAGTTGAGACTGCGATTCAACAGCAGGTGGCAGGATCTAGCGCACACCAGTACCACTGGGTTCAAGCAGTTGAATGGAGTCGATGCGTGGATCCATGTTCCAGACCATCCTCGAGGCCTTGACCGGCAGGGGGGAGCCTTCGGTCACAATGCTGACTTTGCGACCGGGACGGGCTGTGAGGGTGGCCAGTTGAGTTCGGGTGTCGTAGTCGACGATATGCGCATCGGCTCGACGGCGCGGTGTCGCGAGGTAGACCGTTCCTTCGGCGCGCAGGCGTTCGATTTCCATATCACCCTGGAAATCCAGCGGCCCAGGTTCGGCAACATCTTGGGATACGCTTTGGGATACGCTGGCTCGTTTGGTCATAGCATCGACCCGATTTGCCGTGACGGTGGCGATGTCATCATCCGTCGCCCCCTTGTAAATCCCCTCGACGTCTCCAAGCATCGAGATCTCATAACGATCGCCTGGCTTCCGTTCCATGTCGAGCCGTTTCGTCCAGACAAACCGTGTAGTTCCTGCACCAGCAAATGGTCCTTCCGGTTGAGGGGCTTCCCCTGGTCGTTCTGGTTCACGGATGACCAGTGAGCCGTCCCCAATGACCTCCGCTTGCACCTCAAGATCGTCCCAGGTGATGTGCTTGGCAGCTATGTAGAAAACACGAGGGATATCTTCACGCTTGGAAGTCATCCATTCACGGTATTCGAGTCGCGCGTCACCCTTTGCAATCAGAGTCTGGAGAACTCGAGATTCTTGCTCAAGCCCTGCGATATCGAGGGGATTCCGAGTGGTATCGTTTGCTGCTTCAGTGGGCTCTTCGACGCGTGATGTTGGCGTGGGTTCCGGGGCGAAGGCGAATTGAAGTGTGAGTGATTCGCCATCCATGGAACTGCGTTCGATAGGACTTCCATCTGCCACGACGGCGACCTTTCCTCGCAATTCCAGTGAGCCAGCACCATCGTTGTGGCGACTGTCGTACACCATCTGTTCGTTCCACCTGGCACGCATCGTGATGGGGCCACGATTTCCTTCATCCTCGGCTCGGCGATCATCTCCTTCGGCGGCCGGTGGTTTGGTAGGAATGGCGGGGCGTTCGATTCGACGATCAGCAGACACCTCCACGGGATACCGCAGTAATCGGGCTTCCCCTGGTCCATCCCAATTTGCGGTTCCTTCCAGCCGTGAAATCACCAGCTTTCGACCGTGATCGATGAGCATCTCCTTGCGTGCAATGGTGACATTGTCTCCCGTGAGCACGGCAATTTCCTGGCGTGCATCCCCTTCGAGTCGATCAGCAAAGGCTCGTCCGCCATCAGCTAAAAGGACTTGGACATCTCCCGTAGCCAGGAAATCTTTCACGTCGACGCGGCCACCAAGCAAGTCGTCTTCACCGGCACGATTTCGTGGCGGGGCATCATCGGGCAACGCTTCCATGGTCACGATCAACTGGTCTGTCCAGAGCGTTTGGTCATCATTGCGAGCCCTGACATTTTCCAAGGCCACCATGCGTTCAGGTTCAGATCCACCATCCTCGCCACGTATGAAATTCATTCGAAGTGAACCACAGTCGATGGTGCCATCCTCGGATCGGACCGCTACCTCATCACGGAACAGGATGGAACGTAATGCCGGGTCTCCATCCGGCCCTCCGCCGGCGGGATCATCAGGATCAAATTCAATGTCGACGCCGCCTTGCCAGGTCATCTTCAATTGGACAGCGGACGAATCGCCTTCCTCTTCGATCGAATCCATGGCCGTTCCGGTCAGGTGCTGTTCATTTTCAGCTTCAGCTTGGACGGCTTGAACCAGCGGGGATCCGGCAACCACCTCGATGAGCCCTGGGTTCAGGAACCCCGCCTGTCCGGCTTCGGGACGTGCCCACATCCAGGAACCTTCTGCCCGGAAGCGGTCGGTGAGGAGGTCCACGCCAGTTGTGTCATCACCGAGCAGGTCAAATCGCTTGGCGAGTGTGTGGTACTGAACCTGGGGACAGGTGATCCGTAGGCGTCGCTGGGGATCCTCGATGCGCACGGGACTACCTAAGAGATCCAGGCGTGCATCGCGCGGATCTTCGAGGTGTTCACTGCTATCGATAATGGGGACCATGGTCACTTCGCCACCGCAGGTCACCACGATGTCGGATGCTTCCTCTATGGTCGTCGTAGTGCCGAGGGTCATGGCGATGGCCATAGCGGGCAGACTGGATGGGGCCGTCGAGTACACGACAGAGGGATGCATACTCGACGCCGTGGGTTGCTCGAGTTGTTCGCTTTCCAGTGAAAACGTCAGGTGTAGTTGCTCGCCGATGGCTGACCGAGCGGTGGGCCCTTCACCCTGGCGAATTCGCACCCCATCGTGCAGTGTCAACCGGTAGAAACTTGGTGTATCGGTATCGGTGGCAGTTGCCGTTGTCGGCGGCAGTTGACGTCGCACGAGTTGGCCACGTACGGGGCGTCTGGCAATCAAAGGTTGTGCTGTTGAATGAATACGGAGGAAGTCCAACTTGGCCATGCGTAGGTATTCGATCCGCTGATCCTGATCATTGAGCAGGATCTGCAGGTCTCGTCCCGCCATTTCTTCCCGAGGGGTTTCCAACTCGATGCGGCCTTCGCAGGCGATTTTGCCCAGGAAATTATCGAAAGTTGCTCGTGGCGTTCGGATGACCAGGGCTGGTGAGTCAACGAGTGGATCGGCAGGCTTGCCATCAACCGGGTCGTACATTTCGATCCGGACATTGCCATTGAACTGACCTTCTTCAAGGGCACGGTGGGGGGCATAGGCCAGCGCGGTGTCACCGGACAATGTCACCAATCGGTTGCGACTCATGTACAACTCGACTTCTGGTTTCTCCATCTCGATCCAGAACGCATCGAGTTCAACGGGATCAGGATCGAGATGTTGGCAGCGGTATTGTTGCGCCAAGCGTCCATCCGAGTCTGCAACCTGGATCCAGCCACCTCGTGGCAGGTCCAGTCCCATTCGAGGATCCACCATGTCGGCGATGCCATCCCCTCGGTTGGTGTCCAGGTTTCGGGGGCCGATCAACTCGATGATGTCGGCCTGCTCTCCGAAACGGGTCTCGTCCGTGGGACGATCAATCAGAAGCACGATGACCAGTATGAGCAAGCTTCCACCAATACCCAGCCATGTCATCCGCCATGGTTTTTGGGAGGCTCGCTTGGCTGAATCCTCAGAGGTGAGCAGGACGTTGCGTTCTCGCTGCTTAGAACTCATGCTTGACCAGCCTTTGCCTGATTGAAACTATGCACCAAGTCATCCCATTCACCCTGTGCTTTGAGAATTGCCTCGATAGCTTCCCGGACAGCGCCATCTCCACCTGATCGTGTCGTGACCCAATCGGCGGCCTGTTTCACTTCTGGGACTGCATTCGCCACGGCGATTCCAAGGCCAGCCGAGATGACCAGGGGAAGATCGGGGAGATCATCGCCCATCATGGCAGTCTCTTCCGCTGGGATCCCAGTCTGCTCCAGGATGTTCTCCCAGGCAGGTCGCTTATCACCTTGGCCTTCTGCCAGTAACTCAATGCCGAGTTCCTCACAGCGGTCGCGGAGTGGCTTGGAAGCACGTCCGGTCACGATGGCAATGGTTCGACCGGTGGATTGCCAGAGCCGAATACCCAAGCCGTCGTGAATATGGAAACACTTCGTCTCTCGGCCGTCGGCATCCAGCAGGAGTCGGCCGTCGGTCATCACGCCGTCGACATCCAGGCAGAGCAGGCGGATCTGGGCTTTGCCTTCAGGGAGCATCAGGTTCCAGTGTATCCGGGGGAGCGGGCTTCAGCCGGTGGCGACGCGAACCAGCTCGATTTGGCCTCCGCAATGGACATCCAGTCGGCAGGCTGCCTCGATGGCCTCGCGGACGAGCGATTCATCATCATCCTGGCGATGCCAGAGTGCCTCGATCGCGCCCAGAGCGTATTCGCTTCCAGATCCGATGGCGGCATATTGGTTGAAGGCAGTGACGCCCAAGTCGCTGGAGACCTTGAAGATGCCTCCGTGCGCTGCCACCAGGAAGGAAGAGTCCAGGTCAGTGAAAGGCGTGTCCTTGGAGTTTGCCTGGTCGTTGACGAATGGATAGCCGTCTCGCATAGATCGCCAGAGCTCAAGGAAAAAAGAGAAGACCTCCTTCTTAGAGCCAAGGGCTGGCGGTTCCTTCTCCTGCATCCAGTGGTCAATGATGTCGTCATAGACGGCCCAACCCGTTCCACCGATGAAGGCATTCCCCATCGTGAGGATCTTCCTGGTTGCGCAGTTCTCAGCCGGTGCCTGTTCGCCATCCCCAAAGCAGGTCAGCGTGTCAGCTCCCATGGTGATCGATCCGTTGCGATGTATGGCGACGATGATGGACATGGTTCGTGGAGGGTATGCCTACTCGGCGACGATTCGCAGTGAGATCAGATCCTGGATATCAATCATGCCGACCGGTCGTCCCTGGGCATCGACCACGGGAATCTCATCGATTCGATGTTCAGCAACCAACTGCCTTGCATCGACGAGTTGCTGATCTTCGGTGAGGTGCCTCGGGGCCGAGGTCATCACCTCTGACATTGGTTTCTGGAGAGGATCGTCCGCCATCATGACCAGTCTCCTCAGGTCTCCATCGGTGAAGATCCCTGCGAGTCGTCCCTGGTCGTCCACGAGAATGATGGCGCCCGCCTGACGAAGTGCTGAGCTCACGTCGGGGTCCCAGGCCTGCTTCAACGCTTCCCCAACGGTCAATGAGTCGGGGAGAACTGGCAGGTTCTCGTCAACGCGGAATCGAAGCAAGTCCCGAATCGGTCGCAAGCCATCACCCAATGAACCGCCTGGGTGTCTCTGCTGGAAATCTTCTTGATTGAAGCAGCGACGTCGGGCCACAGCCAAGGCCAGGGCGTCCCCGATAGCCAAGGTCAGCGTGGTGGATGTCGTGGGTGCCAGGCTGAGCGGGCAGACTTCCTCAAGTGGGCCCAGTGCCAAGTCCGCGTCACAGAGACGCGCGAGATCTGAATCATGGGATGAGGAAACACCCAATCGCTTCACCCCATCGGTCCGGAGGATGGTCGCCAGGCCGACCACTTCCTCGGTTCGACCCGAGTGGCTCAGGAGCATGACCACGTCATCGCGACGGATGGCGCCCAGGTCTCCGTGGACGGCATCAGCCGGGTGCACGACGTGGGAGGGGATGCCGAGGCTTGAGAACGTCGCCGAGATCTTGGCCCCGATGAGGCCGGATTTACCCATCCCGCTGAGCACCACGTGCCCAGTGCACGCATTGATCATGTCGATGGCTTTCCGCCAGTGCGATGCCTCCTGGCCGTCATCCGACAGGGCCGTGGCGAGGTTGCTCAAGGCCGAGGCCTCGCCACGAAGAATGCTGGCAACGAAGCCGATCTCGGCAGCTGCAAGATCATCGCTCACGGGTGTGGGATCGTGGGGCTTTGATGAGGTGGGGGATGTCGTCATAGGAAAGGTCAACGGGGCGGTATGATGCCCAGGCGGGCGTGAGGGCCTGGGATGCAGGCCGGTCGCGACATTGTATCGCCTCGACGGTCTGGTTCGTTCAGATCACCCCTGGCACCCGTATCTCCCTGGAGGCCTTCGTTGATGCCCGAACAGGTACAGCAGGACTACACGGTGCGATTAGAGTCCTTCGAGGGCCCACTGGATCTGCTCCTGTTTCTTGTGCGTCGATCCGAGGTTGACCTGCAGGACATTCCAATTGCGAAGATCACCGATCAGTACCTGGCACTGCTGGGGAATGTGGAGGCCGTCGATGTGGAACTGGCTGGCGAGTTCCTGGTGATGGCCGCCACGCTTGTTGAGATTAAGTCTCGCACCATTGCGCCCGCGGAGTCAGTTGAAGAAGGTGATGATCCAGTATCGGCAGAAGATCCGATCGATCCACGTGCCGACCTCATTCGCCAACTTCTTCGATACCAACGCATACGCCTTGCGGCTGAGCGATTGGAGGATGGCCGCATTCTCTTCCAGCGACAGCTGGTTGTTCGCGTGGGAAGTGACCTGGAGGACAATTCGCCAGTTGAAATGGGACTGGATCTTGAGGATGTGCATGTCATGGACTTGGCAGATTCCTATGAACGGATTGCCAGTGCTATCAACTTCGACGCAATGGGTGATCACAGGATCGCGATGGACGACACACCCGTGGCGCTTCACCAGGCAGACTTGGTCGATCAACTGACGCGCCGGGGCGGACAGGCCTTGAACCTGCAGGACATCTTTGCTGGGCGTAAGGCGAGCCACCGTGTCGGACTCTTTCTGGCCACACTCGAACTCATCAGGATGCGCAAGGTCGACTTTCTTCAAGAAGATGAGGGGCCGATCCGCTTGTCACTGCGTCCCAAGGAGGATCACGAGGCATTCTCACTTGAAAGTGAGGATGAGATGGAGGACCAGATCATCGAGCCAGTCTTCAAGTCTGAGACGGATCAATCCCCGCCGCTCGCCGAAGAGCCTTGAGTTCCGCGGTCGTCAGATCTCGCCACTGGCCCGGTTGAAGGCCACGCAGGTTCAGTGTTCCCATCGCCGTTCGTTGCAGTCTTTTGACTGGGAAGCCCAGTCGGGCGAGCATGCGGCGTACCTGCCTGTTGCGTCCTTCGCGGAGCACGAGTCGCAGCCGGGTTCGATCCCGATCACGTCTCAGTACCTGCAATCGTTCCGCTGTAGCACGCTTGGCAGAATGCCGACCGTCCGAGAGAAAGATCCCACGGCGTAGGCGTGCGAGATCGGACTCTTCGACTCGACCTCGGACGCTGATCTCGTAGGTGCGGGGGATCTCGTGAGAGGGATGTGTGAGCCTCTGGGCCAGGGCACCGTCATCCGTGAGTAGCAGGAGGCCGGAACTTTCCCGGTCGAGGCGTCCTACCGGGAACAACCTTGCTCGCGAAGGATGTTGGACAAGATCGATGGCTCGGGTCCGTCCCTCGGGGTCATCATTCGTGCAGAGGGTTCCGCGAGGCTTGAAAAGCATCACGTAGACATGCTTCGTGGGTCTGTGGATTGGCTTGCCGCGAACGGTGATTCGATCATGGATCGGATCGACCCAGGCAGGCAGGTCGGCGACCAGATGGCCGTTCACCCGCACAACGCCTTCAGCGATCAGTTCTTCGCAGCTGCGGCGAGAGCCCAAGCCTGCGCCGGCCAGGATCTTCTGAATGCGTTCGCCCCGGGAGGCGTCACGAAAGTCATGATCGCTACCGGGTGCCTTGCCTGGCTCATCCTTTGATTCGATGTTCCAACCCTTTGACACCGCATTGCTCCGAGCTCAGGTACCATCCGCTTCAGTCAGCGGCAACATTCGCCGGCCCCGAAGCCAGGCGTCCAATGGAATGCTGCACAGCGTACCTTGCCCAGGAGGCCTTCGGTTGGACTTCTTTCAGTGGCTAACAGGAGGCTTGGCGTCATGACTGATCGTCATGTGCAGTTGGCCTGCTGGGGGTGCGTGCTCAATACCTGCTGTGGAGCCTGGTCGCTCTTTCGTGTTCACCTTGATGCCCTCTTGACAGGTCATTTGCGAGCCAACGCTTGGTAAGAAAGTGGTCTCAAAGCCTGCGTAACCGAATTGGATTGCTCATGCGCCGAGCAGCCGATGGTGTGCGACGCCGAGATCGCATTCTTATCTTCTTGATTGAGAGTGCCCGGGTCGCCGGGCGGCAAATGCGGCGGGATCGGGCTCCGATGATGGCAGCGGCCTTGACGTATCGCTTGCTTTTCGCCCTGATCCCGTTGATGGTGATTGCTGCCGCAGTCATGCAGGTTGTCGTGGATCGTCAAGAGGTCATGGACGCCACTCGGGAACTTGTGGCCCATCTGCAATTGGATTCGATTCAGGTTCACGATCAGCGCGATGACCCGGATTCAGAGATGGATGGAAAGGTTCCATTCACGCTTGGCAGTTGGATCGTGGACACAGCATCACGGGCCACCCAGTACGACGCCTCTGGCTTGACGATCATTGGCGGTCTGGTGCTGATTTACTCAGCCATGAAGTTGTTCCGAGAAATCGAGCTGAGCTTCAGCATTGTGAGCAGCCGTGGCAGTCGCCGTATCTGGTGGAGGCGATGGAGTATGTACCTGATTGTTCTTCTGCTCGGCCCTCTGGTGTTGGTAGGAGGGCTGTGGCTCCTGAAGTGGGGCTCTGACCGACTCACCCAAATCGGTGGTGGGCATGTTGTCTTGGTTCATAGCATCGAGCTCGTGCTGAGTTGGCTGCTGATTTGGGGGCTGATCACGGTGGGTTACTTGTTCATTCCGGCTCAGCGGATGTCGTTTCGGGCGACAGCTTTTGGGGCCTTGGTTGCAGCGATCATCTTGTTGGCTGCCCAGTGGGGATTCCGTGTCTACGTGAAACATGCCGTTGTGGGATCACCAGCGGGCTCGTTGGGGTTGGTGCCGATCTTCCTATTCTGGCTCTACCTGACATGGTTGAGCCTGCTCTATGGATTACAGTTTTCTACGGTCAGCGCCCGGATATCACGGCTGAGGCAGCGTCGCGAAAATTGATCGAGGCGGCTCGTGATGCGCGAGGCAATCAGTGTCGCTTGGTGCGCCAATCCGTGGATTCATTGCGATGCCAGCGGGATTCCAGGGCGTCAATGTCTCCGAAGATTTCCTCGAAGAGCGCCACGGGATCATCGACACCGTCTTCAGAAGGTGGCGCAGAAAGTCTTTTGAGAAACTTCGCCAAGTAGGGCTTGCGGTATTCGTAAAGCCAAGTGACCAGGCCATAGGACTGTGGATATAGAACGCGAAGTGTTTCCTCTGTCTCATCCCCATAAGCCCTCTCGGAAAGGAAGGTTCGGAGATCCACAAGTTGTGCCTGGTCGAGGCAACTGATGAACTGGTAATCGCGTTCCACGTTGAGTTGGTCGGGCCCAAATCCATGGTTGGCGTCCGGGGTCTCGAAGGAAGTCGCTAAACCTTCATGAAGCCAGATTGGCCAGCGTTGTTTGCCTGGCCATGTGTGGCAGACATGCGTGAACTGATGGATGGATTCATGGACCGCCACGGTAGTTCGTTGCCCATCTGCCCAGGCCTCAATGTTGTCACGTGCGTAATTGAGTTGTTCATCTTGCCAGGTCCACTTTGACTGAAGTCGACTGATTTCTTCCGGGGGCAATTCCCGGAGCATTACCCCGGACCGCTCATTGGCCAACATGTCCCGCTGCTGGTCCAGTTGGGCATAGGCCTCTTCTGCAGTCTGATGGTGGTGAGGTTCGAAGAACACGATCCAGTCATACCGAGGACTGAAGTACCCGTCTGCATGTTCGAGAATGGCTTGGTTGCCTTCAGTGTTCAGAGCAAATTCAAGGAAGTCATCGTGCTGATCAAAGACGATGCAGACGAGTTTTTCATCTGGTCGGGGCACCACGACATCCATGCGGCGGCAGAAATTTCGATACTCAATCCAGGAACGATTGAGCACGTTCCTGATATGGGTGAGCGAATCCCAATCCGAGTCGGTGTAAACAACATGACTGGAAGAGCGGTTCCGCCTGAAACTGCCAGGGAGAATCGCTTCTGCCAACTTGATCGTGTCTTCTCCAGATACCTGGAGTGGGAGGGGTATGCCATCGAATTCTGTTGGGGGGGTGACAGTCTCACCGTCTGCAACCTCTTCAATGGCTGCCCCGTTGTCGGTTGCTGAATCTGGAGTTTCAGCCCAGGCGCCGAAGGGTGCCAAGAGGCTCATGAGCAGAACAAGCATCAAGTTGTGGTGGGCACCAAATGTCATGGTCTCTAGACATTAACGGCAATCCAGGGGTCTTGATTGCCCGGATGTTCCGATTCTGACGGCTTGGAGCTGCCTCCAGGCCCCGGATGGGGGAATTGGTGGGGTTCCGCGGTGAAGTTCGGGTGGGGGGCGGCCGATGCCTCCCTGGGCCAGAGGGCCTGGGAGAGCGGAACCGTTCGTGGAGGGAACTAAAGATGTCGATGAGTACACACGCAATGAACTCTTGCAAACTCAACCATGGGGTACTGAAAGTACGTCCTACTGGTCCCCGGTTGAGTGATCGAGAAGCTTCGAAACTAGCTTCCAAGGTGGGATCGATCATGCGGGATCGAAATCGGTCTGTAAAAAGGCTGGAGCTTGATCTTGCCGAGGTCTACACGATGTCGATCACCGCGTTGGGTATGTGCCTGGAATTCGAGCGCATGGCCAAGACTCGGAAAGTCCAACTGGTCCTGAATGACGTGAGTGAGCCCATTCGGGAGGTTCTTCGCCTCCTCCGGCTCGATCGTCTCCTGGGTGGGGCTCCTCGGCCACGATCCTGGTCGATGCGACGTCGACGCGTGGCCTGACTTCTGTCTTGGCATTCCAGGTGGCCCATGAGGCTCAACTATCGATACCATGGACTCCATGGCGAGGCGAGTGCTTTGCCGGGAGTTCTTGGACATGGGCCTTGAAGCCGCTATTCCAGTTGATGGATATTTGACGACCCAGTTGAGTCGCGTGATCAACTGGGCGAGGCGATCGGCCCTGTGGCCCATGCCATTTGCGACGGCGTGCTGTGGTATCGAACTGATGGCGACGGCTTCAAGCCGATTCGACTTGGCACGCTTTGGGGCGGAAGTCTTCCGTTTCAGTCCTCGCCAGGCCGACCTCTTGATCGTGGCTGGCCGCGTGAGTGTAAAAATGCTGCCGGTTCTCCAGCACATCTACCGCCAGATGTGTGAACCTAAATGGGTGATCTCGATGGGGGCCTGCGCCTCTACGGGTGGCGTGTTCGATACCTATGCAGTCGTCCAGGGCGTCGATCAGTTCCTACCGGTTGATGTCTACGTGCCCGGATGCCCCCCGAGACCAGAGATGCTCTTGGAAGGCATCATGGCGATCCAGAGGATCATTGACGAGGACAACATTCCCCGGGATGGTGCTGGCAAGCGGGTGCCGTTGTCCTTGGCACTTGAGCCAACCCATCATCCCTCGTCTCAGCCCCTGGATGTCACCATCGGGGCAACCTAGGTGTCCTCTCAATGGCGGAAGTTTCGAACACCTGTCAACAGGCAGGTTGCCTGCTTCTTGTTGCAGGCCTCGAAGGTTTCTTCGTCACGCTTTGATCCACCAGGGTGAATCAGGCACCGAATGCCTGCCTCCAACAGGATCTCCGGGCCATCTGCAAAGGGGAAGAAGGCATCCGATGCGGCAACTGCGTCACCGCATGCGGCCAACGTTTCACCCGCTTTCTCAACGGCTAAGCGACAGGCAGTCACTCGATCGACCTGGCCTGATCCCACTCCCAGCAAACGTCCTTGGCCAGCGATGGCAATGGCATTGGATGTGAGGTGTTTGGCGGTTGTCCAAGCAATGAAGGCGTTGGTAGTCATGCTTTCATCGAGCGGTGTACCAACAGCCAGTTGCCAACGATCCGGAGTCGCCAATTGGCGATCTCGGTCCTGGACCAACATGCCACCTCCAATTGAACGAATGTTCCAAGCGTTCCCAGGGCGGCTGGAAATGTCAGTCACTTCCAGCAAACGGACGTTGGGCCATCTGGCAGATAATTGCGACAAGGCGTCGGGTTCAAAGGCTGGGGCCAGGATCACTTCAAGGAACCGTGCGGTACCTGTGATTGTCGAGGCAACCGTGGCGTCAATCGGATCAGTCATGGCGAGAATTCCGCCATAGGCGGCGAGGGGATCACCTTCGTGGGCGGCTTGGAAGGCCGTGGAAGGTCCGTCGGAAATCGCAGCACCACATGGATTGGTGTGTTTCACCACGACTGCCGAACTGCGACCGCTGGCCAAGTGCAAATCACGGCATGTCTCAAGGGCTGCAGCTGCGTCATTGATGTTGTTGAAACTCAAGGGCTTGCCGGCATGTTGGACTGCGGAAGCAATCCCGGCTTCCTGACTGGTTGGATCGATGTAGAGGGCTGCTCGTTGATGGGGGTTTTCCCCGTAGCGGAGTACCTGTTCCCGGGTGCCAGCCAACTCGATTGCTTCTGGCATGTTCTCTGAGGTCGATCGGCTCATCCAAGCAGTGATCGCTGAGTCATAGCGGGCGGTCCTTGCAAACGCAGCGGCAGCTAATGAACGACGCAGTTCACGGGAGGTGCAGCCGTCATGGGTCTTGAGTTCGCTGACAACGAGGTCGTACTGGGCAGGAGACGTCACGATACAAACGGACTCGTGGTTCTTAGCCGCGGATCGCACCATGGACGGGCCCCCAATATCGATCTGTTCGATGGCCTCAAGTTCATCAATGCCCTCCTTTTGAATGGTTCTTTCGAAGGGGTAGAGATTGATGCAAGCCAAGTCGATCGGCTTGATGCCATGGGCTTCCATCGCCTCGACATGTGAAGATTCATTACGGCGTGCCAGCAGACCGCCATGTATGCCCGGGTGCAGCGTCTTCACGCGACCATCCATGATTTCCGGAAATCCAGTGACTTCGGAGACATCCGTGACGGGCACATCCGCTTCACGAAGTGCCTTGGCTGTTCCGCCAGTTGAGATGATCTCAACGCCCTGGCTCACCAGTGATTTTGCAAAGGGGACAAGGTCGGCTTTGTCACTGACAGAAAGTAGGGCTCGCCTCACCGGTACGAGATCAGACATCCCCGGGACTCCTGGCGAAAGCCATTGGAAAAGGTGTCAGTTGGTGGAGGGAATCAAGCAGTCGAGCCGACCGCGATTATCCAGGGTGTAAATTCGACCTTCAACACTGTTGTCGGTGATGAGGTATTGAACCGTATCGAGGGAGAGTGTTGATTCCACCATGCCTGTCGAAATACTCACCAAGCACATCTGCTTTGTGTCCTCATCCCAGGTGATCAAATTGCCCCCGCGTTGCGTGAGGACAGACCCTGTGACTTCAGAGCTGACCCAAACGCGTCGACCATCGAATCGATTAACTGGCAGGGCCTCGTAGCATGTCAGGCCTGTACCGGGTACCTGTTGGTACACGAACCGACCAATGCTGGTGGGTGAAGACGTCAGTGGGCTCTCGGTTAAGGCCCGCCAAAGGAGACGGCCCTGGAACAGGTGGAAAGCCCTGAGGTACTGATCCTTGCAGGCAACGTACACAGCCGTTGGCCCGATAGTAGGTTCCGCAACGACTCGATCTAATAACTTGTGGCTCCATCGCAAGTGCACAGTCTTCGCATCAATGGCAACGATTTCCCCAGTGGCAGCAATCGCGATGATGGTGTCGCCGGTCAACTGGGGTTTTAACTGGATGTGCTTCCCGATCTTGTAGGCTCGAAAGGGGAACCCAATCCGAAACGCCTGCCAGACAATCTCTCCAGCTCGTGAGCCATAGATCATGTTCTTGCCATAGACCACGGCTGCCGTGTTGGCAATCCACTGGAGATCTTGGATTGGCGAGTAGGCATTGTCAGAAGTCAGCACTCCGTTACTGGAGTTCAACGTCATGATCGTGCTGTCACGGATCACGTACACGCGTCCCTGCTCTGGCAGATAATTCACGCCCAAGATCCTGGCACCGGGGCTGCCGACCGAGGCTGACCAGAGTCTCGTTCCAGTATTTGCAGTGAGACGCCTGAGAACGTTGTCACTGGATTGCAGGAAGATCGAGTCGCCTTGTGGATCAATCGCGACGACATTGGTGCCCGCGGTTGGTGACTGCCATCCAATTCGATAGCCAAGGCTTCGAGCAGCCCTGGGGCCGATGGCATATTCCTGTTCAAGGGCTTCCAGTACCCGGTCTTCCTGGCGTGTTTCATTCGGCGCCGACATCGAGGCGGTCGAATTCTTCACTTCGGACCGGCAGCCGGTCAGGCCGATCGTTGTGATCAGCAGGCTGGTAAGCAGGAATGATCCGATGCGTGTCGCAGCGGTGGGCATGAGTCAAGTCTCCGGGCAATTCAGTGGCGTTTCCGGGCATTGCCCACGCCCAGGGTTTCTGAAGTATGGCAGTATAGAACGCCCCTAGGATCGGCGGGCCCTGGGAGAAGATTGGCCGCCCCAGGCGGCCATGCACGGCTACAGTGGTGGCCATGTTCACAGGCCTCGTCCAAGCTGTCGGTCGGGTTATGTCAGCTCACAGGGTGTCTGATGGAGGCATGTCGCTGGTGCTGGTGACTCCGGCCTGGACCGCCTGTCCAGAGCCCGGTGACTCGATTGCCGTTGATGGGTGTTGCCTCACGGTGGTCCGGGCTTCTGAGCATGAACCAGGTTCGTTTCAACTCGCGTTTGACCTCGTTCAGCAGACACTGGATCGGACCACGTTGGGGCATTGCCAGGAAGGCGTTTCGGTCAACCTGGAACGTGCTGCTACCCCACAGACCTTGTTGGGAGGGCATCTCGTGCAAGGTCACGTGGATGGGGTGGGGGAGATCCAAATGGTGCGGAAACAGCCCGGCGATGTCCGTCTCTCCATCGAGGTGCCCCAGGATCTCGTTGAGCTGATTGTTCCCCAAGGTTCCGTCACCGTAGCGGGTGTCTCGTTGACGGTCGCCGAGGTTTCCGGTCAATCGTTCCAGGTAGCCCTCGTACCGACCACCTTGGATCAGACGACCCTTGGCACATTGGCGGAGGGCACGTGCGTGAATATCGAGTCCGACATCTTATTGCGTTCTGTTCGACATCTTCTTGCTGCACGTGGCTTGCTTGGCGATGTGGTCATCGAGTCGTAGTTGCTGCTCGGATTCGAAGATCTTCCAACGCCTCCATATCCAGCCCAGTCGCTTGCTGCGCGTGTAGCTTCAGACGCTGGATCGTACCTGGCGGCAATTCGATGGCGACCTTGGCAGGAAAGATGCTTGGGTAGCCTGGCATTCGCATTTGATAGGCACGCTCTGTCTCCTCCGGCAGACGCGGTAGTTCCACGGTCATCTCGTGGACCGCTGTGATCCGACCCATTCCATCGACGAAGAGGAGATCCATATCAGTGAGACAATGCCCCATCCAGAACGATCGCATCTGGCTGTCATCGAACAGGAACAGCATGCCGGTGCCTGGTGGGATCGTTTCCCGATGCATCAGACCACGTTCGATCTGCTGCTCGGACACAGCGAGTTCCATCTCCCAGGATTCCCCGCCGAGTCGGATGATCTCGTGCGTGGGCGGTGGTGCGGGTTCACAACCTCCTGCACACAGAAGCAGGAACAACCAGCCCAGCCTGATCAGCCTCGAAGCCATGAATCATCCTCCGGCGTGAACACAATATCGTCCTTTGGCAAAGTGCTCATGTCGAATAGCGTGAGAACATCCTGGGCCTGCAAGCTTTGGCGTTCTGGAAGAAGCCCACACCAATAGGCCAAGAGCCCCACGATTCGATCCGAAGGTGTCCCAAGCTTTCGGTAAGAGTCCAGTCGCGTATCACCGTGACGCTTGGCGAGCCGTCGACCGTCAGTACCTCGAACCAGTGGGAGATGCCACCACCGTGGTGGGGTTGCTCCGAGCGTTTGGTAGATCAGTTGCTGACGCGCAGCGCTGGACAGGAGGTCGTTGCCGCGAATCACATCGCTGACTTCCTGTCGCAGGTCATCGACCACGACTGCGAGTTGGTAGGCCGGTTCATCACGTACGGTCCAGGCGACAAAATCTCCACACGCCTCGGAAGGCCTGAACTCGTGTTTGCCTGACAGTTCATCAACAACCAGTTCAGGTCCAGGAGAGACAAGAAATCGCCAATGGACACCGGGGGTTGATTGGAACGGCTGAGACTCACCGGCGTCCTGGGGCCTTAATGATGCTGAGAAACAGGTCTCGTGTTCATCCTCGTGGGGGGCCGAAGCGGCTGAGGCGATGTCACGGCGGCTCAAACTGCAGGGGTAGACAAGCCCTTCACGGGCCAGGCGTTCCATGGCATCCAAGTAGGGGCCACGATCGCTTGATTGCACCATGGGCTCCCCGTCCCAATCCAGGCCCAGCCATTGAAGGGTCTCCAAGGCTGCCATGCCGGTGCCAGGTTGGATCCTGGGCCCATCAAAATCCTCGATCCTCATCAGCAACTGCCATCCACGGGTTCTGGCCAAGGCCCAGTTCCAGAGGAAAGTCCGGGCATTGCCCAGGTGCAGGGCACCGGTTGGTGAGGGGGCCAGTCGCGAGCAGGTGGCGGACATACGTTCATGCTACGTCCGGAGGAGATTGAGATCATGGGACCGCTTGACGTTGACAGGCTCGGCCTAAGCGGTGAATGTATGCCCAGCCATGTCCATAGAGGAACCGTCAATGGAAAAGCTTGAGTCGGACCATATCGAAGCTCGCCTGGAAGCCCTGTCCGAGTGGACGCTCAGCGGGGACAACCTCCAACGTACGATTGGCTTTGACGACTTTCGGGCAGCGATGGCTTTCGTCAACAAGGTGGCTGATGTAGCGGAGTCATCGGCGCATCATCCGGACATCATGATCCGGTACAACAAGGTCACCCTGACGCTCACGACGCATGATGCGGGCGGACTGACGGAGAAGGACTTCGACATGGCCGCCACCATTGACACCTTGTAGTTGACACAGCCGGTTGTGAAGTCCTAATCACCGATCAGGATTTCGCGGACCAGGTCTGCTCGGACGCCTCGGGCATCCTCGGGCGAGATCTTGTCGCCTACATGCTGGCGGAGATGTCCCGGTTGAACAAGCAACATCAGTGTGTTGACAGTGTCCAGTGTGATGGCGTCCGCGGCATCCTTGAGCATGTCAAGGCAGACACCAAGCCTGAGGCGGCTGAGT
>JAYZAT010000087.1:0-76724 GCA_036339555.1 Planctomycetota bacterium | reverse complement strand
TGACCTGCGACACCGCGAGTCCACATCACCCCCCCGGCTTTAGCCCGGGGCTCTGTTTGTCTTTTTGATGCACCTGGGCACGCGGGCCGGTCCTGGAGGACCGGCCCGCTGTGAGTAGGTGAGAAGGAGGTTGGATCAGCTGCCGTAGTTCCCCAGCAGGATCATCAGGTCGTCGACATCGACGTCGCCATCACCATCCAGGTCCTCGGGGCAGCCAGTGCAGGTGCTGCCGTAGGCTGAGATGAGGGCCATCAGGTCGTCGACATCCACGTCGCCGTCGCCGTCGACATCACCAGGTGTGGCAGGCTCGACCTCGTCGCCCTTCAGGCAGTCGACGAAGAGTTCTTGGCCGCCGATGGAGATGGTCTCGACGATGCCGTCCACCATGATCCAACCGCAGTCAGAAGTCACAGGTACCAGCGTGATCAAGCAGCCGCCGTGAGTCTGGCCATCCAGGTCGGACATCGTGCCATAGGCAGCGTGGTCGCCGTTGATCTCGAAGTTGATGTAACCGCCGTAGTAACCGTAGGCCCACATCACGTTCTCATAAGCACTGCCAGCACCCATGATGTCATGCGAGAGTACGGAGTTGTCCAGGCGAATTTCCTGGCCGGTGTTACAGGAAGCGTTGAGGTGCGACACGCGGATTTCACCGGTGAAGTCGACCGAGCCGTCCATGCGAACGATGGGCTTCACCTTGGAAGGAAGGCCATCGGTCAAGAAGCTATCGAACGTATAGGCGACCAATGTGGGATCGAGATCTTCGTAACCCCAGTCACAATCGCCGGTGGGGGTACCCCAGTTCGGAAGGGCATCAACCCAGAATTCCTGGCCACCGAGGCCAACCGTATGAACGGTGCCGGTGATCTCAAGAAGACCGCAGCCACTGCCGAGAGGCGTCAGGGCGACCGTGCAGCCACCGATGGAGGCGGGGAAGCCACCGGGATCAGCAGCCCAGTAACGATCGCCGTTGACCGACAGGTTGACTGCGCCGCCGTACCAGCCGAAACGGATGGAAGGATCATCGACTGATCCGATGGATCCGGCGAGGTCGAATCTTACGTAGATATTCGAGAGACGCAGGTCGTTGCCGGTGCCACAAGCCTGGCCGAGATTATCGATGTAAGCGTGGCCGTTGTTCGAGAAGGTCCCGGGGATCATTTCGAAATCGGAGAAGTTGTAATTGACGCCAGCGGTGGTGTCGCTGTCGCTCACGTAGTAGGTCTTGCCGACCGTCTTGTCTTCAAAGGTGGGTGCGGCCATGGCAGCGCCGGTGATCGCGAGAACGAGGCCGGTGCAGGTAACGCGCAGAGTGTTTGTGCAGGAAGTCATGATTGGGCTCCAGATGTGTGGTTCGTGGTTCGTGACCGGCGGACACATTGCCGTTCACACCAGTTCTGCGATGGCCAGGGGCAGTTCTCACACTTCATTGAAAAACAGTCTTCCTGGGGCCAAAAAAGGGGCTCCAGGCCCAGAAAATCAGGATCCAGGGATATTTGGTCTCAGAGGGTCAGCCCAGGGAGAGGGGTGATCAGATGGGGGGCGCATTCTCAGGAGCGGGGTCAACCACGTTCTTAGCCCCGGTTTCCCGGATGAAGAAGCAGACGATGGTGGCGATTCCGAAGAGGATCGGGATCATGGCCAGAGCCCATTGGAAATCAACGGCTGTGAGTGACGCGAAGGTGTCTGAGTCGTGGATTCCCTTGGCTATGTGACTGGCCTCAGGATGGACTGAGGGGGCCTTGACCGCGGGTATGGAGGCTGGCAACTGCATTCCGGCTCTCCAATTCAGGATCCAGCCAATCCCCACTTGGAGGAAGGCCGCGATCAGCATGACCAGGAAGTTGCAGATGGCTATGGAGGTCGCCCTGAATCGCCTGGCATTGACTTCCATAGCCAGTGCGAAGGTCGTGGCCTGCGAACTGGTGGCCAGGCCGGAGATGAATAGCAGGCCCATCAGCAGGCCATAGGAAAGATTGGGGATCAGGAGGATTAGCATGGTGACGCCCCCGCCCAGGCATCCCAGTAAGAGGAAAGGCCGCCGCCGTTTCATGCGATCCGAGAGGATGCCGACGATCGGGCATCCAATGAGCCAACCGATCGCCAGCATCGAGATGGCCAAGCTGGCCTTGGTGGAATCGAGGTTATTCAGGGTCTCCAGGCTGCTGGTTCCCCACAACGCTGCCAGCACGCTCAGGGGCAGATAGATCACGGCGCTGACGAAGCCGATCATCCACATCTGCGGATTGCCAAGCACCTTTGCTATGCCATGCCAGAGGCCGATCTCGTCTGTTTCATGACGGGCAACTGTGGCACTGAACCAGGACGGACGCCTTGGGATGACCAGGAACATCAAGACGCCCAATCCACCCCCAATGAAACCAGACCACAAGACGACTGTTCGCCAGTCGAAGGTTGCAGCAAGTCGAGCCATGGGATATTGGCCGACAACTTCACCAATCATGCCGACCGATGTTGTCATGCCAGCGATCAACGCGAGACGTGCCGGTGGGAACCAAACCGTGGCCACGTAGACCGCGCCGACGAATGCAAAGGCTGAACCGAAACCAATGAAACCACGGGCGGCGGCCGCCATGCCAAGGGTATGGGCGATGGCAAAGAGGACGCACCCGATTCCACAGATCACGGCAGCCGAGGAAACCAGGAACCTCGTTCCGAACCGGTCAAAGAGCCAACCGACCACCAATTGGGCAGGGGCATAAACCCAGAGGTAGGTCGACATGGCGGAACCGACGGTTCCAGGGTCAAGGGAAAGCTCTGTCGAGATCTGTGGCAGAATGACGTTCGGGGTGACGCGTACGAAGAATTCGTAGAGATAGAAGACGGCCACGATGCCCCAGAACACCCAGGAGTACCAGCCACCGCGATGCAGTTCGCCCGTTTGGGGGTCCGGTAGCGATGGGTGGTGATGACGGTGCTTCGTTGTCATAGGGGTCTTCTGCCAGAGGCACGATACCCTTCGAGGCGATTTTCCGTCGGGCTCGTTGCTTGGTAAACTCGCTGCCCATGTTTAGCGTTCATTGGCATAGCCTGCTCGGGGCGCTCCTTCTCAGTATTCCTGCATGGAGCGACCAAGTCGAATCGACCTCGACAACTGGGGACGATGCAGCATCCGAGAACTCAACTTCTACAGGTGAGCCTGTGGAGTCTGGTCAATCGGATCCTGCAACCGAGGACCAGGCCTCGGCCGATGATGAACAGGACACGACCTCTCCAGAGGCGGACCCTACCAAATCTCAAGTTCATGTGGTTGGGGACAATGAAGTCATTATCACAAACAGCACTCACCCGATCCGCCGAGGTCACGGCGGATGGGAGGTGTACAACCGAGCGGGTCAACGACAAAAAGGTTTACGCATTCCATCTGGGTCTACCGTGGGCCAGGTTCCTGGCGAGGAAATGCCCATTCAGGTACCCGACTGGGAGGGGGGGCTGCTTCCTTTTCTCTTTTCAGATGGTTCCCAACGCAAATCAACGCAAGAAAATGCGACTGGGAAGTTGCCATCAACCGGTGGTTGGACTGGCAAAGGGCTTCGGATCATCACCGATGAACACAAGCTGGCGCAAGTTTCTGAGCCGCTCCTGGATTTTGATCCCTTTGATCCGCTCAATCAAACGATCTCATTCCTGAGACGGGATCTTCTCGATCCGTTGAGTATCACGTTTCAACCTTCGATGGCCTGGACCTATCAACATGCCACCGAGGTTCGCCCCGGGTATCAGCATGGTCGCTCCGTTCTCTGGTTCGGTCTGGATGGCGCCGTGATTCTCTGGAACAACGAGGATAATTCTGCACGTGTTGTCTACAACATCCAGGCTCAGGTGGGCGCGTTTACTCCGACGACGCCCTTCCTTGGAACGGCCGTTGGCTCGCCATTGATCGTCAACAACATATTGATTGGCAGCAACTTCAACTTATACATGCTGTACTGGGCCCAACAACTCTTCGAGAAGAAGGTGACCGTGATCGTCGGCAAGTTCGAGGACCAGGTGTACTTCGATGCCAACGCCGTTGCCTACAACCCACTCACACAATTCATGTACGAAGGCTTCAACCAGAGCATCACGAATCCATTCCCCGGCTATGGATTTGGTGGACTCGTGGAATGGTCAATCACGGATGATTTTCGTGTTCGAATGGGAACCATGAACTCGGAGACCACGAGCAAGGCATCTGGATTCGAATACTTGTCAGCCGATCACCTCTTCACGATGTTCCAATCCACGCTCGATCTTGAACTTGAATACGCTGGGGAGGTCCACGAGGGCCATTACCGAATGATGGTCTGGTACAACTCGATCGGAGACACGGGGACTGGCAAGAGCCCCTGGGATGCCGCTGGCTGGGGCGTTACGTTTAACATGGATCAGCGTGTCTGGGAGGGGTTGGGTGTGTTCTGCCGAGTGGGTTGGGGCGAGAATGATGTGACCTCATCAAACTTTTCCGTCTCGGCAGGTTTTAGCATCGAGGACTTTCTCGGTCGTCAAGGTGATTGCATCGGCTTCGCAGGCTCTTGGTCCAAGATCACGGAACTGGGGCGCTATGATGCCGATCTGCCAATGATTCCAGGTGATCAGACTTTGTTTGAACTGTTCTGGCGGATCAACCTCACCGATTCGGTCCAGGTGAGCCCCGTGCTCCAATATGTTCACGATGCCGGTGCCGGCATCGATAACTCCTGGATCTGGGGTATTCGCTCGGTCTGGTCCTTCTGAGGCGGCTGCCGACCGATCAGTCCTTGCCATCACACTGCTTGTGAGTGTTCAATGGACACATGCTGGTCCTCTCACTCATGGCCTTGTTCCCAGTACCACTGGGAGCGGAAACACCCGTCAGCTTTGATCGTGAGATCAGGCCCCTGCTCGCGGCCCGTTGCATTCTGTGCCATGGCAATGCGGACGAGTCACGGCGGGCGGGACTTCGATTAGATACTCGGGAAGGTTTGTATGGGCCACTGCGTGATGGGGGACGTGTCGTCGTGCCTGGAGCGTCTGGATCCAGCGATCTGTATCGGCGTGTCTCCTCGAAGGATCCAGGGGTACGCATGCCGCCTGCAGATGAGGGACATGAAGCGTTGTCGTCCGAGGAGATCGCGTTACTGCACCGTTGGATCGAGGAAGGCGCCACTTGGGAACCTCATTGGGCGTGGGTAGCGCCACGTAAGCCAAGCGTACCAACGGGGGCGTCTCATCCGATCGATGCGTTCATCGAACGCCAACTGCAACATCATGGTCTGTCAGCGGCTTCGCGGGCATCTCGAGCGACCTTGCTTCGACGGGCCAGCCTCGACCTCATTGGGTTACCACCAACACCTGAAGAAGTGGATGCTTTCGTGCAGGATGAATCGCCTGGTGCCTGGGATCGACAAGTGCAGCGACTGTTGGACTCACCGCACTTTGGAGAACGATGGGCCCGTGTCTGGCTCGATCATGCACGGTATGCCGACAGCCGAGGCTATGAAAAGGATGCCGATCGAACGATTTGGCCGTGGCGTGACTGGGTGATTGATGCCTTCAACGAAGATATCCCCTTCGATCAATTCACCATCCAACAGGTCGCTGGCGATCTGTTGCCGGAAGCGGCTGATGACCAAGTCTTGGCGACCGCCTTTCATCGGAACACGATGACCAATGATGAGGGAGGAACGGATGATGAGGAGTTTCGTGTTGCAGCCATCGTCGATCGGACGAATACAACGATGCAAACATGGATGGGATTGACCATTGGGTGCGCTCAATGCCATGATCATCCATCGGATCCCTTCAGCCAGCGCGAGTACTACGGGTTGTTCGCGATGCTCAACCAGACCCAGGATGCCGATCGAACCGATGAGCATCCTGTCCTGGCCGTACTCTCTCGTCCAGATCGTGTTCTCTTAGCTGATGCAGAAACTGATCGGGATCAGGCAGAACAGACTCTGGAAGCGAAGCTCCGAACCTTGGCTACCGAACAACCTGTGGTGATGGCGCCCAAGGGTGAGCCTCGCGATCACTATTGGATTGATGATGAGACACCACTCGGTGCTGACTTGAACCAAATGACCGGTGAACCCTGGCCATGGCGTGATGGTGATGACGCGATTCAAGCAATCTCTGGTTCCCGAATACACATTGGGACAGCGACAGGCCCAACGGTGGTCCGCCAGCAATACTTCGAATCAGCCTGGTTGCCATTGGTGCTCCAGGATGGCGATCGCTTGGTAGCTCATGCCTGGTTGGATCCGGAGAATCCACCAGCCCAGATCATGCTGCAGTTCCATCGTCCGGGCGATTGGGAACATCGCGTGTTCTGGGGTGAAGATCTCAATCCATGGGGGCACTTGGGAACGACTTCAAGGCATCGTGTTGGAGACCTACCACCCACGGGGGAATGGGTTCGATTGGAATTAGATCCCGCGGTGGTCGGCCTGGAACCTGGAGATGCGATCGACGGTTGGGCATTTACACAAGCTGGTGGAACGGTGGCCTGGGATGCAGCAGGCGTTGTTCGTTCCCAAGCTTTCGATGTTGGTCCACTGCACTCACTGAACTCGTTTGAATTGACACAACGAAGCTTGTCCGAACCACTCATTCCCGCAGACATCATGGATGTAATCAGGACTCCGGAAGATCAGAGACAGCCATCCGATCAACAGCGATTGGACCGCTGGTATCTTCGCAACGTGCAGATCGAATCACGGGCAGCTTTGGCCGATGAGCTTGCGGCCATCGACAGCGTTGATCAGCACATCGCGGACATCAATGCTCGATCATCACCGGTGCCGGTTATGCGAGCCCTGGATCCTGGCATGACCAGAACGACGCATGTGCTCAACCGCGGTTCGTTTCTCGATCCAGGTGCCGAAGTCGAACCACATGTGCCAGCCCTGCTGCATTCCCTGCCACCTTCCACGGTGGCGGATCGCTTGGCCTTAGCGGAGTGGCTCGTATCCAGGGACAATCCTCTCACGGCACGTGTGCATGCCAACCGGACCTGGGAGCGTCTCTTTGGCCGCGGTCTTGTTGAAACACTTGAGGACTTTGGAACCCAAGGAGATCGGCCTACCCACCCCGAGCTCCTGGATTGGTTAGCCGTGGAATTCATCGATCGGGATTGGAGTCATAAGGAATTGTGCCGCTTGATCGTGACCAGTGAGGCCTACCAACGATCTTCGGTTCCCATGCCATCCGCCCGAGACATCGATCCGGAGAACCGCTGGCTGAGCCATGCGCCGCGTGTTCGGTTGGAAGCGGAGGCTGTCCGTGATCAAGCGCTGGCAGTATCAGGATTGCTTGATTCAACACTTCACGGTCCACCCGTTTTTCCCGATCAACCGGCAGGACTCTGGCAGGTGACCTACGACAATCGTGATTGGCCCCAGGGCCCGGATCGTGAACGCCATCGTCGCGGCCTGTATACGTTCTGGCGTCGTTCGTCTCCCTACCCAAGCATGACCACATTCGATGCGCCCAGTCGGGAAGTCTGCACCGTGCGTCGTATTCAGACGAACACGCCACTCCAGGCTTTGGTGACACTCAACGATCCGGTCTACGTGGAAGCAGCCAAGGCCCTGGCGGATCGCATGGTGGCCGAGGGGGGCGATGAACTGGCGAACCGTGTGAAACGTGGTTTTCGGCTCGTCCTGGGCCGGTCACCCAGCCCTGGGGAGTTGGCGGTATTGATTGAACTCGCCCATGAAGCCAGCCACCAGTACCAGGAAATGCCTTCAGAAACCGAGGCCATGCTGGCCCAATGGCCTGGCGTGGTGCCATCCAGCGTCGATCCAGAAGATCTCGCCGCCCTAGTCGTAGTTGCCAACGTACTCTTGAACTTGGACGAAACGCTGACCCGAGGCTGATGATGAATCCACTGCTTGAAATCCAGCAGCACATGACACGGCGTCATTTTCTGGGTACCACCGGGATCGGCATGGGAAGCCTCGCCATGGCCGGCCTGTTGGGCGAGTCCACGGTAGCTGCACCATCGCTCACTGCGAGTGCGCACTTCACACCTCGTGCGAAACGGATCATCTACATTCACTTAGCCGGTTCTCCACCGCAGCATGACTTGTTTGATCCGAAACCAGCCCTGAAGGAATTGGATGGGCAGCCCTGCCCGGATTCGATTTTCGAGCAGGAACGATTCGCTTTCATCAAGGGTCATCCAAAGATCCTCGCGAGTCCGTACCAGTTTCAGCAGCACGGCCAAAGTGGAACCGAGCTGTCCGAGTTGCTACCCAATCTGTCAGGTATCGCAGATGATCTCACGGTCGTCCGTTCGATGCACACGGATGAATTCAATCATGCTCCAGCGCAGTTGTTTCTCCTGACAGGATCACCTCGCTTTGGCCGGCCATCCATGGGTTCGTGGTTGACCTGGGGCCTGGGTTCAGAGGCACATGACCTGCCCGGTTTCGTGGTGCTCGTATCGGGGGGGAAGGCGCCCAGTGCTGGCAAGAGCACCTGGGGCTCGGGCTTCCTGCCCTCGGTTCACCAGGGTGTGCAGTGCCGTACAGGGCCGGATCCAGTGCTGTACCTGAATGATCCTCATGGCATGGATCGATCCATGCGTCGCTTGAGCCTCGATGCCCTTCGAGATCTCAACGAGGTGGCGCTCGATCATCATGGCGATCCCGAGACAAGGACGCGTATCGACCAGTTTGAACTCGCGTTCAAGATGCAGGTATCGGTTCCGGATGTCATGGACATCGCAGGCGAGCGACCGGGCATCCTCGAGATGTATGGCGCCGAGGCCGGCGGGGGATCCTTCGCGAACAACTGCCTATTGGCTCGTCGGCTCTCGGAGCGGGGCGTTCGATTCGTTCAGCTCTTTGACTGGGGTTGGGATACACATGGAACGGGAACGCACGACGACATCATCACACAGTTGCCGATGAAGTGCAGCCAGGTGGATCGACCCATTGCCGCGTTGATCATGGATTTGAAGCAGCGTGGCATGCTGGAGGACACACTGGTCATCGTGAGCGGTGAGTTTGGTCGTACGGCGATGAACGAGGAACGCAATGGGTCGAAGTTCCTTGGCCGTGATCACCATCCGCATTGTTTCTCGATCGTGATGGCCGGTGGTGGCATGAAGCCGGGTCTGACCTATGGCCGAACCGATGACATGGGATACGGCGTTGTCGAGAACCCAGTGCATGTCCATGACCTGCAGGCCACGGTCTTACATGCGATGGGGCTACATCACGAGCGGTTCACCTATCGCTACCAGGGGCGAGACTTCCGCCTCACCGATGTGCACGGCAAAGTTGTGAACGATCTATTCGCTTGATGGATCTTTGAACCGAGCGCAAGTCAGGTCATGGTGGACCCAATGACCAGTCCAAGGATGCCTGCGAGATAGAGGCCAGCTGCTAGAACGCTGAGGATCAAGGGTGCGCTATGTGCACCCAATCTCAAGGCTTGACGCCCGGTATACAAGCTTGCTGTCGCCAAGACGCTGCCAACGGCGAAGACTGCAAAGACTACCAAGGCGCAAGCAAATGCCGTCAAGGTGTGTCCCTGGATAATCGAAGACAGTCCCATGGAAATCGTTGCGCTGCCGGAGTGAGCGGCCTTGCTTGTGAAGGGATCCATGCCATTCAAATCATGCACGAGCAACAGGCAAAGTCCGAGAACACACAAGGGGAGAATCCAAGCGAGACTCGACAGAAACAGCGTGCAGCGGATGAGCGCAGGGCGATCGGCAGTGGTCATGGTGTGTCCTGGAAGGAAGTGACAGGTGTTCCTTCGGACAACTTGGCCACGATCATGAAAGATCGTTGGAATGTGTTTCGAGCGGAGTGTCTGGGCGCATGAATCGCGCTCAATTCGTCCGAGAATAGTTTGGCATTGAAATTCAGGCGAAGGCGAACTCGACAACTGAGCAGTCGTCTTCGAACAGCTCCTGGCCACTAATCGCCCTGACTGATCCAATAATGGCATCGACCGAGGAGACGTTGTGTGCAGGCTGGCTTGCGACCAGGTCTACAAATTCATCCAAGGTCCACAGGGATCCGTCTGGTTTCTTAATTTCGTAGATCCCGTCGCTATACAGCACCAGGCGGCTCCCGGAAGGGACCTCGCAGGTGCGAGTCTCGAAGTCTAGTCCGGTTACAGCGCCCACCATGGGTCCATCGGAATCAAGCAGAACCGGGTGATCGGCCTGCTTGTCCATGAGGACGGCCGGCGGGTGACCACCACCTGACCAGTCGAGGGTCTTCTTTTCGTCGTCGTACACCCCGTACCAGATTGTGAAGAACATGCCCTGGTGGTCCTGCATTTGGAAGCGATTGTTCAGTTCCGAAAGCACGGCGCCAGGATTGGCGAAGTCGACACCGGGAAGAGACTCCTTGGAGATCACATTCATGGCAGTGATGGACAGCAGTGCTGGGCCGACACCATGGCCACAGACGTCCAGCAGGTAGAGCGCGAGTCGATGCTCATCGAGCCAGTGGTACCCGAAGGCATCGCCGCCCAGTGATACGGATGGAATAAAACGCCAATCCGTCTGGACACGATCATCCATGGGTTCGGGAAGAAGGGATTGGACATACCGGGCGGCCTTGGACAGTTCTTCTCGAAGGTGCGCCTCGTTCTCCTCGAGTGCCAAGTGGGCAGCATCGCGTTCAAGGCGTGCCGTGTAACCATCAGAATGGTGGCGAATCCGGGCGATGATCTCCACGGGATCTGGCAACTTAACCAGGTAATCATTGGCGCCACGGGCAAAGGCCTCAGCCTTGGTGGCCGCTTCTTCTCGAGAGCTCAGCACCACGATGGGTACCAGTGCGGTGGCGTCGTCTTGCCGGTAGTCCCGGACCAGATCGAGCCCATCCACATCGGGCATCACCAGATCTTGGAGGATGACAGTGGGCTGCCAATCTTGGGCTATGTCGATGGCTTCGAGCGGATTGTCGCAATAGCGATACTCAATATCCTCCTCGGAGGCCAGCATCCTCCGGACCGCTTCACCAATCATGGCCTGGTCGTCCACGAGCATCACGCGAATGCCTGGTGGAAGGTTGGGGACGGATTGAGTCTGTGGCTGGGACATGGGGAGGGTGGATCTTATCAGGACTCGAGCAAGGTCCGTACGGTGTCGATGAACTGGTCATCGTTGATCACGTGCTTGCTGAGATAGACCGTAGCACCGGCGTCAAGCCCTTCCTGCCGTTGGGACTCTTCATCCTTATAGGAGACCATGGCTACGGGCAAGTTCTTAAATCGTTCCTGAGATCGCAGGGTGCGGACAAATTCGATGCCATTCATTCCTGGCATATCCACATCGGTAATCAAAAGGTCATAGTCGCCTCGCTGCAATCGCTCCCAGCCTTCGGCGCCATCTGCAGCAACGTCGACGTTGTACCCGTGGCGGGTGAGAATGCCACGCTGGGCTTCTCGAACGGTGATGCTGTCGTCGACAACAAGAACCCGCGGCCCCTGGGCCACGGGGAGGGATGGTTCCGTGTCAATAGCAAAGGCGCCTTCGGTCACAGCTCGCCGTGCTGTCCGCAGGACATCTTCCACATCAACGATGAGAACCGGCTCGCCACTTTCACGAAAAGCGCTTGCCGAAAGATGGGGGATCCGGCCAAGCCTTGGATCCAGCGGACGAACCAGAAGATCTTCTTCACCAAGAAAACCATCTACTTGCAGTGCGACACGATCATCTTCACCACCAACAATGATGGCATGTACATCCTGGCGGGTTCGCACCGGATCTAATTCCATGAGCGTTCCACTATCCAAGAGATCAATGCTGTCCTCGTCGACCTGCAGTTTTGTTCGGGCATCTTCAGTCGTGACTGATGTCGCGTCTGTTTTTTCGATGCGATCGATATGCGTGAGCGGAAAGGCATAGGACTCGCCACCGAGGTCAGCAATGAGGGCTCGGACCACCGATCGGGTGAGCGGAAGCGTGAGCTGAAATGACGTGCCTTGTCCCGGATCAGAGTCGATTCGGACACCACCAGACATGGCCTGGACCATTGTCTGGACAACGTCGAGACCAACACCACGTCCTGACACATCCGTGACGGCTTTGGCCGTGGAAAAGCCTGGCAAGAACAGGAACTCATACAACTCACGATTGGTCAGGGCCGAGGCAACATCCTCATCTACCAGACCTCGTTCAATCACCTTGCTTCGAATGCCTTCGGGATCGATACCGCGGCCATCATCTTTCACCATGACATGGAGACGCCCGCCCTGGTGGTGAGCAGAGAGCGTAATCGTGGCAGAATCTGATTTGCCAATGGCCACACGATCTTCGACAGTTTCGACGCCATGATCGACGCAATTGCGAAGCATATGGGTCAGCGGTGCTTCAAGTTCTCGAAGGACATCACGGTCAACGGCGACCTGGCCACCTTCGATTGTAAGCGTTGCTTTCTTGCCGAGATCACGCGAGAGATCACGGACCATGCGGGGAAACATGGTGACCCCTTCATCAAAGGGTCGCATTCGGGATCCAAGGACTTCGTTGTACAACGCGTCGGCTAATTCTTCGAGGCGCCCAAGAAAGACATCGAGTTGATCCTGGTGTTCCGCAAGTTCGAGTTCAGAACGTGACCCTTCCCGAAGTGCCTGATCCAATGTTTCGGTAGATGCTTCCACATCTTTCAATCTGGCTTCTCGCAGCCGTGCTTGGAATCGACCATGCCGTCGGCGGAGTTGAAGTAAGTGATCACGAACGGTCTGGAATCTTCGAGAGGCCACCAAGCTTTCGCCAGCAAGTCGCATAATCTGGTCAAGGCGACGCGATGTCACACGGACAGCGCCATCGTCGACCGATGCTGGGGCTGGAGTCGATTCAACTGCGTCCTGGGATCCTGTGTGTTGGGCTGGTGCTGCCTCAGACGCAGCGTCTGTCACTGGGGTTCGGAGATCAGTGGACAAGGCATCAGCCTTGGCGACGTTGGACATGGTCCAGTCGTCAATACCAGACTCTTCCAGTTCAGTGAGTTGTGCCAGAAGATCAGCGGCTGCGAGTAACTGATCAATCCGGTTTGGTGTGATGAGGGCCTCACCATTCTGGACAGCCACCATGGCGTCTTCCATCGCATGTGCGACCCCTACGGCAAGATCAAGTCCGACAATTCGGGCGGCACCCTTGAGAGAGTGGGCGGCCCGCATCAACGCCGCAATCAAGTCGGTATTGGCAGGATCGGTTTCCAGGTCTACCAGGCCGCGACTAATGACTTCCCCGTGTGTGCGGGCTTCCTCCCGGAAGAGATCGAACATCGAGAATCCACTCAGGTCTCCACTCATCGGAACACCGCCGCGAATTCATCGAGTACTACAGTGGTTTCAAGTAGTTGGGCTTCACCACGGGGTGTGTCAACCAGTGCCTTGACGAAAGTTGAAGCCTTGTCAGGGGTACGCCAAGTATCGGGGTCGGACAACTCAACACCATGGACGAGGTCAACGATCAGGCTCAGTTGGGCATCAGGCGTTTCTTTTGGACACAACACGATCAAACGGGGTACACGATCCACTTCGTTGTGGTTGACATCCAATCCAATGGCTGCTGTGAGATCAACCAGGGGTACAAGATCCCCCTTGGTTGAGGCAAGTCCACGCAGGATCGGACCCTGTCTGTGTGGGACTCGATGGGTATAGCCCACTACCTCTACGCTACCAACAACGGTTGCGGGCAAGGCCAATTCTGTTCCAGCATGTCTGAAGAACAGCAAGCTCGGATGTGGAGGCAAGTCCGCAGACTCTGGTGATTGAATCGCCTCCAGCCACCGTGCCACCTCGCCCCGGTGACTGCGGGAGCCATTTTCACGGGATGAATGAGCGGAATTCCCATTGTTGATCATGACGGGCAGCATGGTACCTCGGGAGGACAGGTGGTTCACTCAACTGGCTGAGTGATGGGGCTACACTGGCCGGTTCAAATAGGATGCCCATCGTGATTGCCAGCCTTCTTATCCCCGTGATCATCATGGCCCAGGAATCGGTGCCTCAATCCGATCCATCTCGGGCTTTGCAAGCTGTCGATGGGATGATTGTCGAGACGTGGGCTGAGACACCTGACATCACGGATCCCGTCGCCTTTTGCATCGATGATCAGGGGCGTGTCTACGTGGCCGAGTCCTTTCGGCAGGAACATGGTGTCGAAGACAACCGATCACAACCCTACTGGTTGTTGGATGATCTCGCCGCCATACGTATCGAAGACCGCATGGCGAAGTATGAGAAGTGGGCTCATAAGCGAGACAACGGCATGCAGTGGTACACCGAGATGGAGGATCGCGTCCGCCTTCTCGAGGATACGGATGGAGATCGTCGGGCGGACAGGGCAACCATTTTTGCCGATGGTTTCAACGATGTGCTTGACGGCACTGGTGCAGGATTAATCGTAAACGGTGACGAAGTCTGGTACGCCTGCATTCCTCATCTATGGCGACTGAAGGATGAAGATGGCGATGGGTTGGCGGAGACAAGGCAGCCAATCTATACGGGCTTTGGTGTTCGAGATGCCTTGCGTGGCCACGACATGCATGGGTTTGCATGGGGACCAGATGGTCGCATGTACTGGTCACTGGGAGATCGTGGCTACTACGTTGAGACAGCAGATGGGCGCATCCTTGAAGATCCGCGATCTGGTGCAGTCTTCCGTTGCGAGCCTGATGGTTCGAACCTCGAGATCTTCTGTACAGGATTGCGCAACCCACAGGAACTGGCCTTTGATCGTTACGGGTATCTCTTTACCGGGGACAACAATTCCGATGGTGGGGACCGGGCCCGGATTGTGTACTGCGCTGAGGCGGGTGAGACGGGTTGGGAGATGAACTACCAAACACTTGGTGGTGACAACAATCGTGGTCCCTGGATGCAAGAAGGTCTTTGCCAAGTGGATCATCCGGGCAGACCAGTTTGGAGCCTTCCTCCCCTCAAGCATGTTGGATCAGGGCCTTCAGGGTTCACCTTCTACCCTGGGCAAGGACTTTCCGATCGGTATGACGATCACTTCTTCATGTGCAACTTCCTTGGCGGAGCCAAGAACAGCGGTGTGATTGCCATGGAGATGGTTCCCGACGGCGCTGGCTTCCGAGTAGAAGACGTTCATGATTTCGTCAAGGGCGTGTTGTGCACGGACGTTGATTTCGATTGGGATGGATCGATGCTCATCTCCGACTGGGTCGAAGGCTGGGAAAGTACGCACTCGGGGCGACTGTTCCGCTTACATGATCGTGTGCACGGTGAGCATGAATCTCTTCAAGCGACTGCTGACTTGGTTGCGTCAGGCTTTGATCACTTGGAGCAGACGCAATTAATCATGTTGTTAGCGCACGCCGATCGTCGTGTACGACGACGAGCCCATTATGAATTGGCGCACCGTGGACCTCGTTCCGTCGAGTTGCTGGCTGTCGTCGCGGGAGATCCTGACGCCGATCAAATGGCGAGGATCCATGCAATTTGGGCACTGGGGATCATCGCACGTCATCACTCGTGGGACGATGGAGACCAAGACCATCCCTTGGAAGCCCTTCGTTTGATTGCCTGGGATGAGGACGATGAGGTTCGAGCCCAGGTCGCACGAGTGCTCGGCGAGGCGTCGTATGAACCAGCTGGTGAAGATTTGCTGGGACTGGTCTTCGATGAGTCTCCCCGTGTCGTCTACTACGCCACGATGGGACTGGGACGACTGGGGAATCCAGATTCGATTGATGCGATCGTCGAAATGATCTGGGCGAACGAGAATAAGGATCCATGGCTACGGCATGCCGGTGTCGTTGCACTGGTCCGGATCGGCGATCGGGCTCGTTTGTTGGAACTCCTGGGCGATCCGATGCCTTCAGTTCGCTTAGCCTCGCTACTAGCGCTTCGACGATTGAAAGATCCTGCCGTCGCGCTTGTCCTTCGAGACGCAGACCCCTTGATCGCTGCAGAAGCAGCCCGCGCCATCAATGATGTGCCAATCATCGAAGGGCAAGAAGCCTTGGCCGATCTTCTGCCTACCTTGATCTCAAACTCAAGTCGCCAAGAACCGGTGTACCAAGTTGTGTGGGACGTCTATGAGGATGTTCCGCCGCTCAGCCCAGATGACTTGGCGACACACGAGATGTTTTCTCGGGATCCAGACATGACCCGTGAGATCACAGGCTTCATGATCCGTTCTGATGAACAAGATCAATACGCGAGCCGGATGACTGGGCGCGTTGTTCCTTCTACGAGTGGATCCCATCGCTTTTCGATCACCAGCGATGATGCTTCTGTTTTATTCGGGTGGCCAGAGGGAAGACCTGGACAACGTCAGCGCCTCGCCGAGGTTCGCAACTGGACTCCCTTGAATGTCTGGTCGGCTGAAACAGGACAGGTATCCGAGCCAGTCGAGTTGAACGCAGGTGAAGCATGGATTCTTGAAGCACGTCACTGTGATGGAAGCGGGCTCGATCATCTGGCAATCGGGTGGCAGCTTCCCGATGGCACATGGGAACGTCCTATCGGTGCTACGCCACCGGATCCGACGGCATCGGCGGTGGCGCGTCGCAGTTTGGCAGCCGCCATGCGTTCCGGTGAACCTGCAAGGGCTGAGATGGTGGCGGCCTTTGCGATGGACGAAACTCAGCCCGATGTCCTGCGACGCGAAGCCATGGAGACACTCAGGCAGTGGCCTGCGCCGGAACCCAGAGAACGTGTCCAGGGTCGTTACCGTCCAGTCGAAGCCGCACGGGATGTCGAGGGTTGGAAGGTCGTGATGACCAGAGTCTTGCCCTCATTAGCTCAATCTGATGATGTGATTGCCCAGCCAGCACGTCAAATCGCTACGGAACATGAGATCACGCTTGATTCCGAGCGGCTTTTGGCCGCCTTGGATGAAGAATCTTCACCGGTGGACCGCCGGATCTCCATGTTGAGGTTATTAGTTCGTGACGAGTCGGCACGATCACGTGCGATCGAGAAAGCCCTGGCAAGTTCAGATCCAACCTTGCGATCCGAGGGTATTCGCCTCGTTGCTCAATGGGATCCAGAGCGTGCCATGCCGATCGTGCTTGAAGGGCTTGAGTCTTCAGAACTCAGTCATCGTCGAGCAGCCATCGAATCCTTGGCCATCCTTCCTGGTGACCAGGTTGTAGACCTTCTTCAAGTACGGCTGTCGAACTTGGATCAGGAGCATCCAGCCCTGGCCCTGGATATCGTCGAAGCGGCACGGGCCCGAGGTGGCGACCATTTCCAGAAATCGCTGGCTGCCTGGACCAGCATGCCCGAGGAAGGCTATCCACCGATCTACTCGCTCAGCAGTTCCGGGGGGGACGCCGTTCGGGGTCGGGAACTGGTCTTCTATCACGCCAGCGCTTCGTGCTTGAGGTGCCACGTGATCGAGGGGGCGGGAGGTACTGCCGGACCGTCCCTTGGTGATGTGGCTCGACGCTTGGATGAGGCGGCCTTGCTCCGATCATTGTTGGAGCCCCAGGCAGAGATTGCCGAGGGTTATGGCGAGGCTTCAGCCATGCCAGCGATGGCGAAGCATCTGAACCCTATGGAGGTTCGGGATATCGTTGCCTATTTGCGGACACTTCGCGGCTCTTCCAACTGATCGTCCGCACGAGTTCTCCTGGGGGTGGTATTCTCGCCGGATGATTTTCGTTAGTGGCATCATGTTGATGTTCTCAAGCCTCTTGGCCGCACCGGATACCGCCCAGTTGGCACTCCAGCCGCAGGCTCGTATCGCGATCGTCGGGAACACATTTGCCGAACGGATGCACCTGGACGGGCAGTTCGAGGCGCTCCTCCATGCGGCATATCCAGATCACCAGTTGAGTATCCGAAACTTTGGCTGGAGTGGTGACGAGGTCGCCCTGCAACCACGCCCACTGAACTTCTTTGGCATGGATGAATGGCTCGATCTTCATGACACCGATGTGATCATTGCGTACTTCGGAATGAATGAATCCTATGCAGGTGACGAGGGGCTGCCCGGCTTCCGGCAGGACCTGGATGCCTGGATCGAGGCCAGGCTTGACAAGAAGTACAACGGCGAGACGCCACCACGCATCGTGCTCGTCTCACCGATTGCCCATGAGAATCTCGGTTCGCCACTACCCGATGGCCAGGAGCACAATTTTGTGCTTCATCGCTATGTCGAAGCCATGCGGCAGTCCGCTCTTGCGCACGATCAAGTCTTTGTCGATCTCTTCACACCTACCATGGAATCGATGGAGCAGGGGGATGCCTCGTTGACGATCAATGGGATTCATCCCAACAAGCGTGGCTATCGAGTCACAGCCTGTGCGATGGCTGCCCAACTCGGCCTTGAACAGCACCGTGCTGATGCGGATGAAATCGATGAGGTTGATATCAGCCTGCGGCAGCACGAAGCGTTGCGACAGGCAGTGCTTGCGAAGAACCGTTTGTTCTTCCAACGATGGCGGCCCGTGAATACCGAGTATGTCTATGGTCGTCGGCATGAGCCCTATGGCTCGCAGAACTTCCCGGATGAGATGAAGCAGCTGGATCGGTTAGTCGAGGAAGCGGAGCAGGCCATTTGGGCTTTGCCGCCCGGCCGATCGGAATGCGTGGTTGTCGAGGAGGACTACTGATGCGTGCTGTGTCAGTCCTTCTCCTTGTGTTCCTGTCCTGTGCGAATGGCCAGGAACCCACTCGTCCCGAGGATCGACCGGTACCCTCACCAAAGGCAGCACTCGATACGTTCATCCTGCCGGATGGATACGCCATCAACTGTTTCGCTTCGGAAGAAGATTTTCCTGAATTAGCGAATCCCATTGCCATGACCTTTGATGGCGGGGGACGCTTGTGGGTTGCCGTGACGCCAACCTATCCGCATCTCGAGCCTGGCGATGAGCCTCAGGACAAGTTACTGATCTTGGAAGATGTCGATGGCGATGGCCGTGCTGATCGGCAGACCATCTTTGCGGAAGGCCTCTACATCCCAACAGGTTTCGTGCTTGGCCATGGCGGGGCTTACGTCGTGTCACAACCCAACCTGCTGCATCTCCGGGATACGGATGGAGACCTTGTTGCTGATGAGCAAGAAATCGTTTTGCATGGATTCGGGGCCGAGGACAGCCATCATGCGATGTCAGCTTTCACGTGGGGCCACGACGGAGCGATCTACTTCAACGAAGGCACGTTTCATCACACACAGATCGAAACGCCCTGGGGGCCTCGCCGTCTACGTTACGGAGGCGTGATTCGTTACAAG
This sequence comes from Planctomycetota bacterium, assembly GCA_036339555.1. Classification (GTDB taxonomy): domain Bacteria; phylum Planctomycetota; class Phycisphaerae; order Phycisphaerales; family SM1A02; genus UBA1668. The sequence continues at coordinate 57,550 of JAYZAT010000087.1, read as the reverse complement.
CCGGATACCGAGGAAGTGGATGTTGTCGTGAGTTTCCCCTTTGCCAATCCCTGGGGGCACACGATCGATCGCTGGGGCCAGAGCGTTATTTCCGACGCATCCAATGGCTACAACTACTGCCTGGCTCACCTGATGGGAGCACATACCTATCCCGACGAGATCAAGGGACAAGGGCCGTATCGAAATATCCGTTCGTTCACGCCTGGTGGCCGACGCCCTGCTTCTGGAAGCGAGTTCATTCGTTCAAATCATCTGCCTGATGAGGTGCAAGGGTGGTTCGTCTCGAGCCAGTGCATTGGGTTCCATGGACTGCGATGGTACGAGTTGGAAGAAGTTGGTTCCGGCTGGGTGACTGAAGCTGAACCGATGGAACTTTTGCAGTCGACGGATACGAGCTTCCGGCCAGTCAGCATGCAGGTTGGTCCCGATGGTGCTTTTTATGTTCTGGACTGGGCCAATCCAATCGTGGGCCATATGCAATTTAACGTTCGGGATGAACGCCGAGATCACACGCATGGTCGAGTCTGGCGCATCACGTATCCAAACCGACCACTTTCTATGCCGCCCGCCATTGAAGGCGCTTCGACGGCTGCGCTTCTTGAATTCCTCAAGGCCTACGAGAATCGCACTCGCGCCTTGGCTCGTCGAGCCCTGCAAGAAGGTGACCCTGAGGTGATTGTGCCTGCCCTGGATGCATGGGTTGATTCACTTGACCCGACCGATGATGAGTACGAGCACCATTTGGTCGAGGCCTTGTGGATTCACCAGGGTCTCAATCATGTCGATGAACGATTGCTTGAGCAGGTTCTCACCGCTCAAGATCCACACGCTCGAATGGCCGGGATGCGTGTCCTTCGATGGTGGCTCGATGAGGTTGATGATCCGTTCCCGATGCTGGAACGTGGCGTCCTCGATACGAACGAGCGTGTTCGACTGGAGACGGTCGTTGCACTCGGCCATGTCCCTGATGTGCGAGCGGCTGAATTGGTCGGCCTCGCGACAGGCCAGTCCATGGATTCGGATTTCGAGGTGACATTTAATCGCACGCTTGCAGCCCTGAGTCCATGGGGCACACCTACCGGTGAAGGCACAGCTGCTTGGCGACTGCAACAGGTGGACGATACGACACTCCTGGCAGAGCCCCTGGATCACTTTGTGGCTCGTGAACGCCTGCGAAGACCAGGATTGGGTGTCGCCGAGCGTGAAGAAGCTGTGCAATGGATGGCTGAGCGAACCAATCGAAGCGAAGCCGGTGAACTCCTGCACGGTATGGCACGACTGAATCCTGACCGTGATGCGCTTGATGACGCCATGTTCATGCTTCTACGTTTATCACGAGAGGACTTGCAAGCCCAACGATCGGCATTGCTTGCCATTGCAGATGATCCTGCTGCCGCACCTCGATTACGCGAAGCAGCTTGGGCAGGCATTGCGATTGCGGATGGCGATCTCGATCAGACTTGGGAGACTGCGAATGGTCGTGCCGATGGTCGCCGAGCACGACATGAACTCCTTGCTTCGATGGCAAGACTGATGCATCGCGAGGATGCCGGGCAAGTGCGTGATCAAGCATGGGATCGTGCCGTCGCGGTCTTGCCGGAGATCGTTGATTCCGAGGCGGGACAGTTGCAACCCATGGGTCGTTACGTTCGTGTGTCGCTTCCTCGTACAGGAACGATCACCTTGGCTGAAGTCCAGGTTGAAAGCGATGGGCAAAATGTTGCTCTGAACAAGCCTGCCCGGCAGTCCACCGTCGGGTGGGGCGGTGAAGCAAGCCGCGCAGTTGATGGCAATACCAATGGTGTCTTTTCGGAGAACACGTCAACGCACACGCTTGAAGATGATGAAGCCCCTTTCTGGGAGGTCGACCTTGGAAAAGTGATGCCCATTGATGCGGTGACTATTTGGGGTCGAAGCGAACGACCGTATGACCAGAGGTTGAATGATCACATGATCGAGGTACTCGACAATGATCGAGGTGTCACCTGGATGAAGGCTGATTTGCCAGCGCCCCAGTTCAGTAGTCGTATCGAGCCTGGACGCAGTTGGGATAGGGATCTCGTGGAGGCAGCCATGCGTACGATGGCTGCGAGCCCAGGTCGTGAAGATGCCACGATGGAATACCTCCTCCCATATGCAGGTGCGGTGGATCATCCTGATTTGAGGCTGACTGCCATCGAGGCAATGCAGCCGATACCAGAGTCGCACTGGCGGGAAGAAGATCGCCTGTGGCGAATCCAGGAGGTTGAAATCGCGACGGTGGCTGATCGAATGATTTATGACATCAAGCGGTTCGATGTGACGGCCGGAACCCCCGTGCGGATCCGGTTGACCAACTACGATGCCATGCCCCACAACCTCCTGGTCTGCAAACCGGGATCGATGCGAAAAGTGGGCACCAGGGCAGACAATATGGGGACTGGCCCGGATGCCGTGGCTCTGAATTACGTCCCTGACATGGATGAAATCATGCATGTATTGGCTCTGGTTGAGCCTGGTGAGACGGATGAGATCTTATTCGTCGCCCCGAATCGGCCAGGACGTTACCCCTACGTGTGCACATTTCCTGGCCATTGGCCGATGATGAATGGCGTGATGACGGTGAAACGACGTCGGTGATTCTGCAGGGGATTTGTACGCCATGAATCGATTGCTGTTGACTCTCGTTTGCTTGCTTGGCTTCTCACTGCTTGCTGCTGGCAAGGAGCCTGCTGAGACGAACGCCAAGGTTCCAACTATCAAGGTTGGCGTGGTGATCGAACCGCCGTTCGTGATAAATCAGGATAATCAGTGGTCTGGTATTTCCATCGAGCTCTGGGAGATGGTTGCAGACCATCTTGGATGGCACTGGACATATGAAGTGTCAGATCTTTCCGAACTGCTAAACAAATTAGAATCTGGACAGATTGATGTCGCTGTCGGCGCGATAGATCGAACAGCCGAGCGAGAGAAACGAATGGATTTCTCTCCCACCTATATCAATACTGGACTTGCCTTGGCGGCCCGTGAGGATCCGGTCACTGGTGTGCTGGATGTACTCTCTCATTTAGGAGACTCGGCATTCCTGCAGTTGACGATTTCGCTCGTGGTCGTCTGTATTTTGTTCGGGATGCTGATGTGGTGGGTGGAGCATCGTCACAACCAAGATCATTTTGGCGGGCAAATGACACATGGTTTCGGGAGTGGTGTCTGGTGGTCGATGGTCACCATGAGTACCGTCGGTTACGGCGACAAGGCGCCTCGGACCGTGGCAGGACGCGCGTTGGGCCTGATTTGGATCTTCCTGTCGATCGTATTGCTGGCTGCTTTCACGGGAACAATCGCCTCCAGCATGACGATGGATCGTCTAGGTACTCGGCTTTCAGGTGTCCAAGACCTTCGAGGCCTCTCAGTCGGTTCGACCAAGAATTCTGAGGCGTCGTTGTGGTTGAAACAGAACAGTATCACGAGCAAGGAATTTGATTCGATCTATCTTGGACTTGCAGAAGTTGAGAATGGTGAGATCGATGTCTTTGTCGGTAATCGAGCTGCTGTTATCTGGCAGATGGCGAAGTTTGATCAAGATTCTCAACTGGCGGTACAGGGGAACATTCACCCTGAGCGGCTGGCATTTGCTTTGCCTTCAGGTAGCGATCATCTTGAAGCCATGAATGTTGCCATGTTGAAAGTCTTGGAATCGCGTGCTTGGCGATTCTTGCGATCGCAAGATGGTGAAGAGCAGATTCTGGCCAATACGCTTGGGAGCCGTTGATTTAACTGACCAAGTCGTGAATGACGTTTCCGTGCACGTCTGTCAATCGCATCTCTCGACCGCCGACATTGATCGTTAATCGAGTGTGATCAAGTCCCATGAGATGGAGCATGGTGGCATGAAGGTCGTGGATCTCGAGCGGGTTCTCAACCGCTTTGTAGCCATACTCGTCCGTGGCTCCGTACACCATGCCACCTCGGACACCGCCGCCAGCCATCCAGATCGTGTATCCGAATGGATTGTGATCTCGCCCGTCACTGCCCTGAGCAAAGGGGGTGCGTCCGAATTCGCCTGCCCATACGACGAGTGTTTCGTCTAGGAGTCCCCGACTTTTCAGGTCCTTGAGGAGTCCGGCAATGGGCTGGTCGACAGCTCGGGCGTTGTTCTGGTGACCGACCTTGAGGTTGTCGTGTTGGTCCCAGCGATCGCCATCAACCGCAGGACAGGTTAACTCGATGAAGCGGACGCCTCGTTCGACAAGGCGGCGAGCGAGCAGGCACTGGCGTGCGAAGATCTTGGTTGGTTCATAATCTGCATCGAGGCCATAGAGTTGTCGTGTCAGCGTGGATTCGCCATCAATACCCATCAACTCAGGAACGGCCCACTGCATGCGAAAAGCCATCTCCTGATTCGCAATAGCAGATTCGATGGCATCGTTCCTGGTAGCTCGACCGGCATCGAGCCGCTCCACCAGTGATAGCTTTCGTTGCTGACTGGCACCATCAGTTTCCATTGGATTGACATGGGCCATCCCGTATCCGTCTGGTTTCAGAATAGATCCCTGGTGTGTTGCAGGGAGAAACCCGCTGCCGAAACAGTCCAGGCCACCGGGGGGTGTGAGTCCACCATTGAGTACGACGAAACCAGGTAGATCGCGTGTTTCACTTCCGAGGCCGTAGGAGGCCCAGGCACCCATGGTGGGTCGTCCGGCCAGCCCCAGACCCGTATGCAGGAAGTAATTCGCATTGGTGTGTTCAGAGAATTTACTCGTCATCGATCGGATGACACACAACTCGTCAGCACATGTCGCCACGTGGGGAAAGAGATCACTGACGGGATGCCCACACTCGCCATGCCGTGAAAATTGCCAGGGTGATTGGAGGGTGAGGCCGTTGTTGTCGAACTGAGTTGCCTCGATTTCCATCGGGAAGGCTTGACCATGAAGCCGAGTTAATTGCGGCTTGGGATCAAAGGTGTCCATCTGGGCCGGACCACCGTCCATGTAGAGAAAGATGACGCTTCGTGCTCGAGGCACATGATGAGGTAGCGTGGCAACACCATTTGGAAGATGGCCTGCTCCAAGGGCATCTCCGAACAGACCAGCCATGGCCACAGCACCAAAGCCGCCGGCGCTTCGGGTCAGCATCTCACGACGGGAGATGGGCGGGGGAAGATGGCGTCCACAGGGGTGCATGGTCAATTCAGTCTACGACGAAGTCAGTCGAGATAGATGAACTCCTTGGTATTGAATAGGGCATGTCCGAGATCGGCCCAGCGGGTGTCGTCAGGGCCTGATTCCGTGGAGTCGCTGACAAATTCCAGGGCCAAAGCCTGTTCATTGATCGTGGGTGGTCGTCCAAAGGCTTCTAGGAACATGGTGTGTATGCGGGCCTCGTCCACATCATGTTCGATCAGAATGCGGTCGGCCCATCGCTGGGCCTGCTCATGGACAAAGGGGTCGTTCATGAGCGCCAATGATTGTGCGGGTACATTCGAGTTGTTTCTTTTCCCAGCGGTCGTTGCTGGTGTCGGCATGTCAAAGGTTGTGAGGAGCGGGGGAAGAAAGTTACGCCGAACCTCGAGATAGAGGCTGCGCCGCCCGTTGCCATCCAGAGGTCCGCTGGTTCCTGGACGGCCACGGCCCGTCATGTGGTCACTCAGATGAATGGCAACAGGAGGTCCACCGACAGTTGGATCCAGTCTTCCTGAAGACGCAAGCATGGAATCACGAATCGATTCGGCTGTGAGTCGTTTCATTGGTCGATAATGCAACAGCCTGTTTTCAGGATCGATCAAAAGGGAATGTGGATTGGCACTGGATGACATGGCATAGGTATTCGACAGCACGATGACGCGTACAAGGTCTTTAACAGACCAGTCCGATCGAAACCGAGTCGCCAGGTGATCAAGGAGATCCAGGTGGGTGGGTGCTCGACCCATAGCGCCGAAGTCGTCAACCGATTCCACGAGGCCTCGTCCCATCAGGTGATGCCATACTCGGTTGGCCATAACACGGGCAGTCAGGGGATTGCGTGCAGAGACCAGTGACTGGGCAAGTTCCAGTCGACCTGAACCTGAGGCGGGTACTTCCGTAGGGGATCGCATGATTGACGGAGACCCTCGGTAGGCAATTGGGCCAGGTGTTTCATGGTTCCCACGGAGATAGACCACTTGTTCTTCGGGTGTTCCGTCTGTTATCGCCAACACTCGAACCGGGGCTTCCAAGGAAGCCTCGTCGTCGCGGATCGATTCCATTGCTGCATTTAAGCGTTCGGCATCGTGCTCGGGAACAGCAGGATCAACATCGCCCAACCAGGATGGCTCACTCGCATCGTCGGAACCATGTATCTCATCAATGGCGATCCATCCATCCCCATCATCGCTGTATTCGATCCAAGCTACGTGACCGCGGTACTTGCCAACCTGCTGAGCAACGTGATGCCAATCTTCATTGTCGATTTGCTTTAGGCAATCTTCGAAGAGGAGTGGGTTGTACTCGTTGAGTCGAAAACCATCGATGATGACTCGAATACGTGCACCACGTCCCTTGACTCGATGATGCAACCAGTCGTTTTCGATCGTGAAGGACGGGGATCGCAGGGCGCCCTGGGCGCGTGGCGATCGCAGCCCACTATGCCATTGGCCGGAACCTGCAATATGCAGCATGTCGTCTTGGAGATACGCTTGGTCTGCTTGAAGCGGGGCATCGAAGGCCTGTCCATCGGAAAACCAGTCCTCGCCTGACTGATCGAAAGATTCCAGCAACGTCGTTGTTTCCTCGGTGGGCAGATCTTCAGAGCGTGTATGGTCCGGCGTCACTATGGACTGGACTATTTTCCGACGTGCTTGATCGAGTTCTTGGAGTCGTGCTTCAATTCGTCCACCGGGATCGAGGTAGGCGTCCCGACGACGAGAACTCTGCAGGTATCCAGCAAGCGCGTAGTACTCATCGGTTCTGATCGGGTCAAACTTATGGTCGTGGCAGCGGGCACAGCTAATCGTTAATCCAGTAAAGGTCTTTCCGAAGACATCGAGTTGGTTTTCAATTCGGTCGGCTTCATCTTGTCGAACATCAACCGGTGCATGGGTGCCCTGGCTGAAAAACCAAAATCCAGTTCCGGGCAAGGAGTCATCAAGTCCGGTGGCTCCATCCATACGAGGTGATGTGACAAGGTCGCCTGCGATTTGTTCAATCACAAATCGGTCATACGTGACATTGTTGTTAAAGGCGCGTACAACCCAATCGCGGTAGCGCCATGCATGTGGAATTGGATAATCGAACTCATGTCCACAGGTCTCTGCATAACGAACTAAATCAAGCCAATGTCGTCCCCACTGTTCTCCAAAATGAGGTGAGGCCAGGAGCGTGTCGACGAGCCGTTCGCGAGCGCCTTCCGGATCAATCTCGTAATCTGCTTCGAATGTTTCGATGATCGTGGGTGAAGGGGGCAGCCCCAGCAAATCGAAGTGGACTCGCCGTAACCAGGTGGTCGGCTCCGCTTGTGCGGCAGGGGCCAGTTCTTCCGATTCAAGTTGGGCGAGTACAAAGGCATCGAGTGGATCCCGTATCCAGTTGGTGTTATTGACAACGGGAACGGCAGGATTGTCAATGGGCTTCCAGGCCCAGTGTGTCGGCCACGATGCACCGGCTTCAATCCAATCTTGCAGTAAGGTCACTTCCTCCTCTTCGAGAGGTGGGGCTTCAGCAGGCATTCGGATATCAATGTCATCATGGGTGATGCGCTGTAACAGCAGGCTGTTGGCAGGATCTCCAGGAACGACGGGGGCCCCAGCTCGTCGATGTGATCGCTGGCCTTCCATGGTGTCCAGGCGTAGATCGGCTTGGCGTCCACTCGCATCCGGTCCATGGCAGGCATAACACTTGGAGGCCAGCAGGCTGCGGACTTCGGCCACACGACCTCCATCCGTGGTCGCTCCGACCAGCAAGCAGGTTGTCAAGATGATCAGCGTGCTCATGGTGAACCCAAGAATAGGGTCCACGCCGCCGTTCAGGAATCCCCAGGGATACGAATATCTTGGACGAGGGTCTGGACAGCGGGTGAGGGTGGTTGGGTGAGGGCTGCAATCGGTATAGCGACGGCGAAGTTCACCAGCATTCCTACGACCCCGATGCCCTCAGGGGAGATTCCGAACCACCAGTTCTGAGTATTGTTGGAGCCTGGATCAATGAACTTGAACCAGATGATGTAGCAGGTGGTGAAGACGATGCCCGCAATCATGCCACTGATGGCGCCTGGACCGTTCATCCGCTTGGAGAAGATGCCCATCACGATGGCCGGGAAGAATGAGGATGCTGCCAATCCAAAGGCGAAGGCAACGATTGCGGCCACGTAGTCAGGTGGCCAGATGCCAATGAGGCCGGCGATCACCACGGCACCGCCTGCAGCAATACGAGCAGCAAGCAGTTCCCGTTTCTCCGAGATGCCAGGCATGATGGCGCCCTTGAGGAGGTCATGGGAAACGGCCGAGGAGATCACGAGAAGCAGGCCCGCAGCAGTTGAGAGGGCTGCGGCTAAACCGCCCGCTGCAACCAATGCAGTAACCCAGTTCGGGAGGCCTGCAATTTCAGGATTGGCCAGCACCATGATGTCACGGTCTACATAGAGTTCGTTCTCGCCAGCAACCGATTCGTTGGTGATCAGGCGTTGCCCATGTTCGCCTCGGAGTGTTTCATGGGTTTCCGAATGCTTCGCAAATGTGGGCTTCCCGTTGAAGGGCTGACCTGGTGCGTATGTAATAACGCCATCGTTGTCCCGATCCTGCCATGCGATGAGGCCGACATCCTCCCAGGTGCCGAGCCACTCGGGAGCATCGACGTAGGCAGTTCCCGGTACAGATTGAAGCAGGTTGGTCCGTGAGAACACAGCGATGGCAGGTGCCGTCGTGTAGAGAATGGCAATGAACAGCAGGGCCCAACCAGCAGAGGATCTTGCATCCCGCACCTTGCGGACCGTATAGAAACGGATGATCACGTGAGGTAAGCCCGCAGTTCCCAGCATCAGAGCCGCCGTAATGGCAGCGATATTGATCGAGTCCCACTTGTAATCCGTGTATTTACCGAATCCTAGTTCGGTACTAATTCCATCAAGTCGTTGGAGCAGTGATTGCCCATCATCCCCAAGGCGACCAAGCCCAACCTGGGGGATGGCAATGTCAGCAAACATCAACGAAAGGAAGATGGCAGGTACCAGGAACGCGAAGATCAGGACGCAATACTGCGCGACCTGGGTATAGGTAATGCCCTTCATGCCTCCCAATACGGCATAGAAGAATACGAGTGCCATGCCGATGATGACGCCCCATGCGATATCAACTTCGAGGAATCGACTGAAGACGATACCCACGCCGCGCATCTGGCCGGCAACATAGGTGAATGAAATGAAGATGGCGCAGACAACTGCAACCATCCTGGCAGTGCGGGCTTCGTAACGATCACCAATGAAATCCGGAACCGTGAATCGGCCGAACTTCCGAAGATATGGTGCCAACAGCAGGGCCAGTAGGACATAGCCCCCGGTCCACCCCATCAGGTACACCGCGCCATCGGCACCTAGGAAAGAGATGAGACCAGCCATGCCGATGAACGAGGCAGCGCTCATCCAGTCTGCGGCTGTGGCCATGCCATTGGCAACCGGGTGGACTTCCTTGGATGCGACGTAGAAGTCCCGCGTGGATTTAGCTCTTGAGATGACCGCGATTGCGATGTACAGCGCGAACGAGAGTCCGACAATCAGGAAAGTCCAAGCCTGAACGGTCATGGATCAGTCCTTTTCTTCGACACCGAATCGTCGGTCAAGACGAGTCATCATGAAGACATAGACGAAGATGAGAATGACGAAGATATAGTTGGAGCCCTGTTGGGCAAACCAGAAGCCAAGTGGGTAGCCGGTTCCAGGCAGCATCCATTGGTTGAGCCAGGGTGCCAGGAAGATGCCGCATCCGAAGGATGCGAATGCCCAGATGGCTAGCAGGATGATGATCCTCGTGAGATTCGCACGGAAATAGGCACGCCGGTTCTTCTCTTGTGAGGATTCGCAGGCCATAGCCACAGGGTACTGGTCGGGGCAATTGGCTGCCATGGTCAGACAATTTCCAATGGGCTACCTTACCGGCATGTTTCCCGGAAGGGCCCGGATATCTATGCAGTTAGGGCCGGCTTGGCTATGCCTGGTGCTCTGCCTTCTCTGTAGTGGTGAAGGGAAGGCATCTGATCAGCATGCGCAGATCGAGGCCAGGATCGATGCCATCTGGCAACAAGTGGAAGAGATGGAAGCAACTCGTGACCAGAACTGGCTCACGCGTGACCGGGCCGAAGACATCAGGAATATGGCACTTGATGTGATCGCTGATGCGGATACCCGCACGAGCCTGCAAGGGCAGCAGACATCGTTTGGTTACGACGACGGGTACTACATTCGCACCGAAGACAACAGCTTCATGTTGAAGCTTCGTGGGCAGTTGCAGTTTAGGTACCTGCTCGATCACCGCGACAAAATGCCAGGCCAACAATTCGGCAGATCAGATCTCTATGGCTTTGAATTGCGCCGAATGAAACTTCATTTCACAGGTCATGTCGTTGATCCATCTCTGAAGTATCACTTAACACTTGCGACGAATACTCGGACACTGGGGAATAGCTCCGAGTCCGAAGTATTCATTGAAAACGCATTCATAGAGAAGACGTTTGAAAATGGCATGTACTTCAAGATGGGGCAGTACAAGGGGCCATACACGCGAGAGGAGATTGTGCCCAGTGCCATCCAGCTCGCTGTGGAACGATCGATGATCAATCACGCTTTTACCTATCAATGGGTCCAAGGCGCGGAAATCGGCTGGCATATCGACAACTGGCATCTTCGCGCGATGTATAACGATGGACCCCGCCAGTTGAATGTGAGTGCCTACCAGACATTGATGAGAAGCCTCCTGGCCCGAGTGGATCTCGTCCTTGCTGGAGAGTATTCCGAGTTTCATTCGCTCACGAGCAGGGACGTAGATGGCTTTGGCCTCATGCTGGGTGCCGCTTTCGAGTGGTACAGGCTCAAAGACCCAGAGACGCGATGGGTCTACGGAAATTCTGACGCTGAGGAGAGCCTCGGTTTTACGGTTGATATCTCGATGTTTGATGAAGGGTGGACAGCCTTTACCTATTTCGTGTGGGCGAATGGCCAGAACACGACGTTGGGTACAGATCAAACCACCGTGGATTCCTGGGGGTGGGTGGGGCAAGGTGGCTTTACCCTGTTCGAAGATTTCCAACTCTTTGGTCGGTACGAACTGGGCAACATCAACGACTACCGTGGCTCTTTAACCCTGCCGGGTGAAACGGGTCATATTTCGACGTTGACTGTTGGATTCAACTGGTGGCCTATCGGGATCCAGGACGTCAAACTCACCTGTGATTTTGGCTACTCGTTTTCCAACCTGGCCAACGGGCCAGGTGCCAACCTCGATCCCCAGAATCCAAGCACGAATCCTGGAAGTGCGTTGTGGACAGGTCGAGGGCTCGGCTGGCAGCCTGACTATGGCAATCAGGATGGCCAGTGGTTGATCAGGGCTCAATTCCAGCTTGAGTTCTGATCTGGACGGTAGCGGACACGTTGCCTTCAAGACATAAGCTGAATTGTTGCAAGGAATAGTGACCAGTCTGCCCCAGAAATTCGGACTGCCCGCTGTCGGGCCGACATCCTTAGCAGGACCCAACCATTGAACTGAACAGAATCTGAACGCTGCCAGTGGATCTTCATCGCTCCAAGGAATGTTCATTCCTTCATCAAGGAGCGTATGGAAATGAAGACAACGGTGTACCAGAGACGTTTCGGGTTCATTGGAATGCTGGGACTCGCCTTGATCGCGATGGCCAGCATCCCCGCAACCGCCAATGACGAGATTACTGAACTCAGGGAAATGGTCAATAGCCTCAAGGCCGAGGTCGACGTCCTTCGTGCTGAGCGGGAATCTGATTGGCTGACTGAGCATCGTGCCGAAGAAATTCGAGAACTCGTTCAGGATGTCCTCGCTGATGCGGATACTCGAGCGAATTTGCAGGGTACGACCATGAATGCTGGCTACGACAGCGGCTTCTACATCCGTACCAGCGATGACACCTTCAAGCTTAAGATCAATGGCCAGTTGCAAATTCGATGGGATTTCAATCACCGCAAGGCCGAAGAGAACGAGGAATCCAATGCCTATGGATTCGAGGTTCGCAGGTTCAAGTTGAAATTCAGTGGTTACGTCATTGATCCTTCATGGGCGTACAGGCTGACGATTGTCAACACACGAAATTCTCGAGCCGGCGGCAGCGCCGGTTTTTACGCGGAAGACGCCTGGATCCAGAAGAAGTTCGACAACGACATGCACATCAAGGTCGGCCAGTTCAAAGCACCCTTTCTCCGAGAGGAGTTAGTCTCCAGTAGCGCACAGTTAACTGTGGAGCGTTCCATGATCAACAATGCGTTCACCTACGGCTGGACGCAAGGCCTCGAGCTGGGCTGGAAAAACGATTGGCTCTCGCTGAAGGGCATGTACAACGATGGTCCCTTGTCTTTGAATGGCCAGGCATTTTCAGCAGGCGAGAACAGCCTCACGGCTCGAGCAGAACTGAAGATTGCGGGTGATTGGAAGATGTTTAAGTCACTGTCAGGATTTGGCAACACCGAGTTCGGCGCCATGATTGGCGCTGCAGTGCAGTGGTACAACTTCGATAACCCGGCCGATTCCTTCGAGTACGGCAACGTCGACGGACGAAACAACATTGGGTTTACAGCCGATGTTTCGATCGGCGGCCAAGGCTGGACCGCCTTCTCCTACTTCGTTTGGGGAAATGGTTCGAATCATGCCCCGATCTATGACCAGCCAACTGTCGATTCATGGGGTTGTGTTTTCCAGGGTGGCATCATGCCTGTGGATGACATTGAGATCTTTGCCCGTTACGAGTTGGGTGACATTGATGACTATCGTGGATCACTCGATCTCCCGGGTGAGACAGGCCACAACTCTACGCTTACCGTGGGTGCCAACTGGTGGCCCACGGGCGGCAAGCACGTCAAGATCACTGCCGATTTCGGCTATGCCTTTTCAAATCTTGCGAATGGTGCCGGCGCGAACGCCGACCCGAATAATCCGAGCACGAATCCAGGCAGTGCGGACTGGGTCAGCTCGGGAACTGGTTGGACTGCTGACTATCGGAATGAAAGTGGACAGATCCTCATCCGTGCTCAGATGCAATTACTGTTCTGAGCAGGCAGATTTCAGTTCGCGAGACTTGGGAATGACGCTCCATCTCAAGCCTTGTCTGACTCAATCACCACGGCCGCGTTCTGGGAACGCGGTCCTGGTGTTTTTGTATGGGTTGAATTCGATCAGTTGGCGGGAACGGCAGTCGCGGTGTCATTGCCGGCCATACTGGATCGTGCTGACTTCTTAACCGTTGCTGGCCAGATTCGTGCCAGTTCAGCCACGGACCAGGCCTGTGCGGGGCACCCGTGCGGCTCGTGGGGTTCATCACCGTCGTAGATCTCGGCAATCTGCCCGATACAGCCCGTGTCCATCGATTCCACAAGTGGGGTCAGCAGTTCACGGATCATCGCGTCCAACTCGTCGGATGAACCATTCGATGCGATCGCACGGAGACCATCGCAGTAGGGCCCCATCAACCATGGCCAGACGGTTCCGTTGTGGTAGGCACCATCCCGAGAGGCCATGTCCCCGTCGTAACGACCTCGGTAGTTCGGATCTTCTGGAGAAAGTGTTCGAAGGCCGTAGGGGGTCAGTAGGTGTGTCTGAATACAGTCCAGAACTTGCTGGGCAGCCTGGCCGGTCAGAGGCGAGAAGGTCAGGCTGGTTGCGAGTATCTGGTTCGGTCGAATACGGGCATCTCCACGCCAATTGCCATTGCAGGGGACAAGCAAGTCGTAACAGCACGAGGCCTGTTCGTTCCAGAACCGATGGAAAGATTTTTTTGTCAAGGCAGCGGAGGCCTTGTACTCGGCGGACTCGGCAGGATCATTCAGCATCTCGGCAAGGCAACAGAGGGCGTTGTACCAGAGGGCAGAAAGCTCCACGGGCTTGCCAATCCGGGCCGTGACACCCAGTCCATTGATCCTGGCATCCATCCACGTGACAGCTTCACCGGGAACGCCAGCCATGACCAGTCCATCGAAATCAATGCGGATACCGAAATCAGTACCGTTTCGATAGTTGGCAATGATGTCCTGGCACGTTTGGATGAGGCTGGAAAATTCCGGGTGGGCTTCGGGATCTTTCGCAGTTACGAAGCAAGCGTGAACCGCATTGATAAACCAGAGGCTTGCATCTGCCGTGTTGTAGTAAGCATGATCGATCGAATCATCAAATCGATTGGGGATGATGCCACGCTGGATTCTTGTGGCGAATCCTTTTAATAGGGAAATGGCCTCATTCAGACGATCATGTCGTAGCAACAGGCCAGGGAGACTGATAAGGCTGTCTCGCCCCCAGTCTGCGAACCATGGATAGCCAGCAATCACTGAGATTGGCCCGCCTTCACCGTGGCATCGCTTCACGACGAACTGTCGGCAAGCTTTAGCAAGCCGATCAGCTACGGGGTCATCCGTGGTGTCCAGCTCTGGCAGGGGAGTGGCTGTTTGCAATGATTCTTGCAAGGCGATATGGATTCGGACGGTGGACGATTTAGGCGAGAGGGGGACACGAAGAACGCCTGCACACAAAACGTTTTCATGGTGGTCCTGGCCACGGGCAGATTCCAAGGGGTACTCGAAATTGTTCCACCAGTCCATGGTGGCAGACCACTGACCTGCATTGGATTCGAGAATGAGCCCAAGCCCATCTCGCTGAATACAACACCGTTTGCCTTCGGCGGTGGAATGTAGATCATGGGCTTCCCAAGTCTGCAACTCATGGAAATTTCGAAGGAGTGCCATGGGGCGTACTGTGAGCATTGCCTCCGCAGTCAATCCCTCAACCGTCCACTCCATCAGGCAGGCATTGCTGCCCTGCTCAAGAGCAAGTTTGCGGCGTATTGTCACGCCTCCATCCAGAACCCAAGTCCATGTGGCTGTCTGGAGATCACAGTCAAAATCAACCTGATAGCGCCAGCCATCGGGATGGAGTTCATTTGAGTCGCCAAACATTTGGGTGCTTAGCGGAACGTAGACGTCGTCTTCGCCGGTCGGGTGGAACTGATCAATGGTGCTGTGAAGGCAGACGACACGCTTGACCGGCGGATCCAGGGCGGCCACAAGCAGACCGTGGTATCGACGGGTGTTGATGCCACCAGACGTGCCCATGGCGTAGCCGCCGATTCCATTGGTCAGCAACCACTCATCTTTATAGTCGGGTTGCTTCGTCACCGTGCTCATAAATCCCCCGGGATGGCCAAGGCCTCACATTCAGACCTGGTTGGTCTTGTAATAGTTAATGAGACCGTTCGTGGAACTGTCGTGGGTTGAAACCGTGCTGTCTCCCGAGAGCTCGGGAAGGATGGCACGGGCCAGGACCTTTCCGAGTTCAACGCCCCATTGATCAAAGGAATTAATGTTCCAGATAGCACCCATCGTGAAAATCTTATGTTCATAGAGTGCCGTGAGCGTTCCCAGTGATTTGGGATCGAGTGTTCTGAAAAGAATGCTTGTCGAAGGGTGATTCCCTTCCATGACTTTAAATGGTGTGAGCGCTTTAACTGCGTCGGGTTCCATGCCGGCCGCGGTTAGTTCTGCAGATACTTCTTCTGCCGTTTTCCCCTTCATGAGTGCTTCAGGTTGGGCAAAGAAGTTCGAGAGCAGGATGCGGTGCTGTTCACCCACGGGATTATGTGTGTGGATGGGGGCAATGAAGTCACAGGGAACAATCTTCGTGCCCTGGTGGATCAACTGGTAGAAGGCATGCTGGCCGTTTGTTCCTGGCTCGCCCCAGATGATTGGACCCGTCTGACAGTGAACGTGGTTGCCCTGTCGATCAACGTGCTTCCCGTTGCTTTCCATATCGCCTTGCTGGAAGTAGGCGGGGAAACGGTGCATGTACTGGTCGTAGGGCAAGATGGCTTGTGTTTGGCATCCATAGAAGTTGTTGTACCAAACGCCAATCAATCCCATCGTGGCCGGGATGTTGTCTTCGAGCGGCGTTGTTCGGAAATGCTCATCCATCTCATGGGCGCCTTGGAGCAGTTCCTCGAAGCGATCGAAGCCGATGCTCACAGCGATCGAGAGACCGATTGCCGACCAGAACGAATAGCGTCCGCCGACCCAGTCCCAGAATCGGAACATGTTGGCAGGATCAATCCCGAACTTTTCAACCTCGGTTTGATTTGTTGACAAAGCAACAAAGTGCTTCGCGACATGGGCCTCATCGCCTGCAACAGCCATGAACCAATCCCGTGCAGCGTGTGCATTCGTCAACGTTTCCTGAGTTGTGAATGTCTTGGAGGCAATCAGGAAGAGGGTGGTTTCCGGATCCAGGTGCTTCAGTGTCTCGGCGATGTGGGTGCTGTCCACGTTGGAGACAAAATGGGGCTGAAGATCTTCTCGCATGTAGGGGCGTAGTGACTCCGTCACCATGACAGGCCCAAGATCAGATCCACCGATACCGATGTTGACCACATCCGTGATTTGCTTGCCCGAGAAACCCCTCCAGGTTCCGCCACGGACCGCATCACAGAAGGTTCTCATCTGCTCAAGTACTGCGTGGACTTCAGGCATGACATCCTGGCCATCGACCAGGATCGGACGGTTGCTACGGTTGCGAAGAGCGACGTGAAGCACGGCGCGTTTTTCTGATGTATTGATTCTTTCGCCTGCGAACATGGCGTCACGGAGTTGCTCGACTCCGGCTTCGCCTGCGAGTCGGCGGAGCAGTGGCAGCGTGTCATCGGTAATCCGATGCTTTGAGAAATCCATCAGGAAGTCATTGAATTTCATGGAGTATCGATTGAATCGATCTGAATCTGCTTCAAAGAGATCCCGCATGTGAAGCGTGGAAGTCTCCGCATAGTGTTTCTTGAGCGCTGACCAAGATTCAGTTGTTGTGATGTCACCAGTATGCAGTGTTGTAGCCTGGCTCATGTCAACTTCCTTCTGCATCGTGTTCTCTTGACTTGTATCTCTTCCCAATACGGATCGTTTCAAACGGAGGAGCTCTGTGAATAGGTTGTTTTTGTCGACGCTTTACCTTCTTTCGACAGGTCTTCCCAGAGTCGGAAGCCTCCGGTAAACGCGTTGGCATTACTTCCGAGCTCGCAATAGTCCGGCAATTCGTCCTGGTTTATCTTCTTGGCATTCCCGCCACCAAGCACGATGTAATCAGGCTCCAGGGCCCGTTTGAATTCTGTAATGACCTCCAGGACGGCAGCATGCCATTTCTTCTTGCCCAACTCGGCATAGCCCTTCTTGCCTACATAATCTTCATAGGTTTTATGGTGCTTGTACGGCAGGTGGCCAGCTTCCATGGGCTGGAGTATGCCGTCGACGATCATGGCTGTTCCCAGTCCAGTGCCGAGTCCCATAAACAGCATCCGATCACCGTGATAGCTTCCCAGAGCCTGCATGGCTGCGTCGTTCACGACTCGGACTGGGCAGTCGAAGGCCTTTTCAAAATCAAACGCGACCCAGCCGCCACCGAGATTGGACGGTTCCGACATCACATGTCCATGGACAACCGGGCCGGGATAGCCAATGGAGATTGCATCCCAGGACCAGCCTTGGCCGAGTTCCTTGACGATGTCGACCATGTTGGCAGCGGTCATTTCAGGGCCTGATGGGGCTTTTCGCCGTTCAGATTCCCCTGAAAGCAGCACTTTGACGCTCGTGCCGCCAATATCACATACCAAGATTTTCATCTGTCTTCATCTCCCATGCCCAGTCTGGGCGTCCTTCTCAAGTCAACTGGAAGGGCCGAACCCAACCACTTTACACGAAGGCAGGCTGGATAGGTGGGGAGGAGACTCCCCAGACGGTCGTCGTGGTAGCATGCCATGCTCGCTGAAAGGCCTGTCAGGCTAGGTGGAAGAGGGAGTAATCAACTATGTCATCTACGGTTTCTCACGACGGTGATATCCGTTCGACTGTCACGATCAAGAGCCGATCAGTCGATGGTGCTACGCCCACGGGCCTTGATGCTGAGTGCATCAATGCCATCCGTTTCCTGGCCATTGACTCGATCCAGAAGTCGGGATCAGGTCACCCAGGAACACCCATGGGGCTGGCCCCCCTGGCCTGGAGACTGTGGTCAACGCATATGCGATATGACCCCTCGGCACCTGGATGGTTGGACCGCGACCGATTCATCATGTCTGGCGGGCATGCCTGCATGCTCCAGTACGCTTCCCTATACCTCGCCGGGTACGACCTCGGTATCGAGGATCTCAAGCAGTTCCGCCAGTGGGGCAGCCGGACTCCGGGACACCCGGAAATGGATGTCACCCCTGGCATCGAGATCAATACTGGTCCATTGGGCCAGGGTGTCGCCAATGGTGTTGGTATGGCCATGGCGGAACGAATGCTGGCAGCTCGTTTCAATCGTGATGGACACGAGATCGTGGATCATCACGTCTGGGTTACGGCTGGTGAAGGCGACATCATGGAGGGCATCTCCTACGAGGCCGCTTCGATTGCAGGTCGTCTTAAGCTTGGCAAGTTAATTGTCTTCTACGACGACAATGAAGTAACACTTGAGGGACCATCACCACGCGAGCTCAATGAAAATATCGGAGACGTCTTCAAGGCCTGTCAGTGGCATGTCGTGATCGTTGATGACATCAATGATTTGAATGTCCTTGACAAAGCCATCGAAGAGGCCAAGGCCGAGGCAGATCGACCGAGCCTGGTGATTGTCCGTAGTCATATTGGCTACGGATCTCCAGTCCAGGATAGTTTCCATGCACACGGTTCACCGCTTGGTGACGAGAATGTGGCCGCAACTAGGAAAGCGTTGGGTTGGTCTTCTCCACCCTTTGAAGTTCCCGAGAACGTACTCGGTCATTGGCGAGAAGCTTCGGCTGGGCGTGCCAAGTCCCATGCGGACTGGCAGGCACGTTGGGAAGCGTATGCTTCCGCCCATCCAGATGTAGCCAAGGAACTCAAACGTGTAATGGATGGCGAACTTCCAATCGATTGGAATTCAGCCGACATGCCGTCTTTCAAACCTGGTGACTCCGTGGCCACCCGTGTTGCTGGCGGCAAGGTGCTTAATGCATTCGCTGCTGCAGTTCCTGAACTGACGGGTGGCTCAGCTGATGTGGCACCGTCTACCCATACGGATATTGATGGCAGCTCGGATGTCAACAGTGGCGATTGGACCGGACGGAACATCCACTTCGGTGTTCGGGAGCATGCGATGGGTGCGATCTGCAATGGCATGGCTGCTCATGGTGGTATTCGCCCCTATTGTGCCACCTTCTTCTCATTTCTCGATTACATGCGCGAGCCTGTACGCCTCGCGTCGCTGATGCGACTCCCGGTCGTCTTCATTTTCACGCACGACTCCATTGCGTTGGGCGAAGATGGACCAACTCATCAGCCGATTGAACACCTTGCTGGTTTGAGGACCATGCCGGTTCTTCGAACCTATCGACCTGGTGATGCACAGGAATGCATAGGCTCCTGGCGTGAGGCGCTTGCGTATGAAGGCCCAAGCTGCATCGTGCTTACCCGCCAAGGACTCCCCGTCATGGATCCATCCATGGCTGATGTGTCCAAGGGTGCCTCGGTTGTCGCCGATGGCGACCGTGCAACAATTATCGCGACCGGTTCGGAGGTTGGCCTGGCCATGGCAGCCCGCGAACAGCTTGCCAGTGAAGGGATCGAGGTCCGGGTTGTTTCGATGCCATGCGTCGAGCTCTTTAGGTCCCTCTCAGAAGACATCCAATCCGAATTAGTTCCATGCGATCGCCCCATCGTGGCAGTCGAAGCGGCTGCGCCCGAGACCTGGTACGAGTTTGCCGACGATGTCGTGGGACTCAGTCGCTTCGGCGCGTCAGCTCCTGGTCCCAAGGTCTATGCCGAACTGGGCTTCACACCTGAGCATGTTGCTGAACGTGTCCAGGCCCTGGTGGGCATCATGGAAGGAGTTGGCTGATGCGGATCGCCATGGCGAGCGACCATGCAGGCCGACCGCTTCGCGACCCACTGGCTGAAGTTGCCAGATCCCTGGGGCACGAAGTTAGTTTCGTTGGTCCGTTGACTGGGGATTCAATTGATTATCCCATCGCGGCCAAGGCACTGTGCGAGGAAATTGGTTCGGGCCGTGCTGAGCGTGGCATCCTTTTGTGCGGCAGTGGCGCTGGTGTGACAGTCGCTGCCAACAAGATGCCACTCGTCCGAGCGGCTTCTACTGAGAATATCTACACAGCTCACCAGATGGTGGAGCATGATGCAGTCAACGTGATCACGCTAGGCGCCAGGACCATGGGTGTGGAACCGGCCAAGGAGATCACAGCTGCTTTCTTGAACGCGAATTTTACTGGAGAAGAACGCCATCGTCGTCGACTCGGCGAGGTTCTACAGATCGAGAGGGAGCAACACATGAATCCGCTGTATGACTTACATGAAACTGGCCAGCGAATCTGGTTGGATTACATTCGACGTGACATTCTGGACAACGGCACACTGGCTAAGTACATCGATGAATTGTCAGTGACTGGACTCACCTCGAATCCCTCCATCTTCGACAAGGCAATCGCTGACACCGATCTTTATGACGAAGAGATCAAGGCCTTGTGTGCTGCTGGGACAACCGATCGTGAAGAGATCTTCTTCACGCTTGCCATCCAAGACTTAAAGCGGGCAGCCTTACTCTTCAAAACCATCTGGGATGTCTCAGGGCATACCGATGGCTGTTGCTCACTTGAAGTGTCGCCTCTCTTGGCGAACGACACAGCTACGACCATCGAACAGGGTGACACCCTGTTCAAGCGTGCGGCGACCCCGAATCTCATGATCAAAGTGCCCGGGACACCAGAGGGCGCCCCAGCTATTGAGGAACTCATTTCTCGAGGCCTCAACATCAACGTCACGCTGCTGTTCTCTGAGCAACAATATCGCCGGGCTGCCGAGGCCTACATTAAGGGCCTGGAACGTCGAGCTGAGGCCGGAGGCGATTTAACAAACTTCTCAGTTGCTTCGGTCTTCGTATCACGTTGGGACAAAGCAACCATGAAAGATCTTTCGGGTGATCTCAAAGATAAGCTGGGCGTGGCCGCTTCAGTGCAGTGTTGGCGTGCATCCAAGGAAATCTTCTCGGGTCCCAGGTGGGAGGCCTTGGCTGCGAAGGGCGCGAGTCCTCAGAAGCTCTTGTTTGCGAGCACGAGCACGAAGGATCCAGTCCTTCCGGATACCTACTACGTCTCTGAGTTGGCAGCAGATGGCACCGTTAACACCATTCCGGAGAAGACTCTCCTGGCCTTTGGAGATCACGGCAAGGTCACCGGTACGCTGGATGATGCTGCGATCAAGCAGGCTGATGAGACGATTGAGAAGTGCAAGGCCGCAGGTATTGATGTGGATGCACTGGGCGAGCGACTCCAAATCGAAGGGCGTGATTCTTTCAATGACGCTTGGAATGACTTGATGAACGCGATTGATGAGAAGAGTAAGAACCTACAGACGGCTTGAGGTCATTGAACCTTGTGTCGGATGAAGTCAGGAAGAAGGAGTAGGACAATGCAGATGGGAATGATTGGATTGGGCCGCATGGGCGCCAATATGGTTCGCCGGCTCATGAAGGATGGGCATGAATGTGTCGTCTATGACGTGCATGCCGAGTCAGTCGATGAACTCGCTGGTGAAGGTGCTACCGGAACCAAGACACTTGAGGACTTTGTTGGAGCGCTCACAGGTCCTCGCGTTGTCTGGATGATGATTCCTGCTGCATTCGTCGATGGCACCGTGGACAAGGTGTCCGCCTTGTTATCGAAGGGCGACATTCTCATTGATGGTGGCAACTCTTACTATCGAGATGACATTGATCGGGCCGAGCGTCTGGTAGACAAGGGCATCCATTACGTGGATGTCGGCGTGAGCGGCGGTGTATGGGGTCTCGATCGTGGTTACTGCATGATGATCGGCGGCCATGATGAGGCCGTTGAGCACATTGATTCAATCTTGGCAACGCTAGCACCCTCGATGGATGAAGCGGAGCGTACGCCAGGTCGAGAGACCAAGGGCGGAACATGCGAGCATGGGTACCTTCACTGCGGTCCTACTGGCTCTGGACACTTCGTCAAGATGGTCCACAACGGCATCGAGTACGGCATCATGGCTGCCTATGCGGAAGGCCTGAACATTCTCAAGCATGCAGATGTTGGAATGCGAAAGCAGGACAACGATGCCGAGACCACACCCCTACGTGATCCGAAGTACTACCAATTCAAGTTGGATCTTGCTGACGTTGCCGAGGTCTGGCGACGTGGCAGCGTGATCGCATCCTGGCTGTTGGATCTGACGGCCAAGGCATTGCTGGACAGTCCCGATCTCCATGAGTTCGCAGGCCGCGTCTCTGATTCAGGTGAAGGCCGCTGGACACTCCAGGCAGCCATTGATGAAGGTGCGCCAGCCCCGGTTTTGGCATCGGCCCTCTTCGATCGATTTGCGTCACGTGGCGAAGCCGACTTTGCTGACCAGTTACTTTCAGCCATGCGATTCCAGTTCGGCGGTCACCATGAAAAGGCAGCTACCAAATGACACGGGCAGCATGTGACGCGTTTGTTCTCTTTGGTGCGACTGGCGATCTGACGCACAAGAAGATCTTTCCATCGCTTTACGCGATGGAAAAGCGTGGAAACCTATCGGTTCCAATCATTGGAATAGCTCGTAACGAGATGACGGTCGAGGGCCTGGTAGAACGGGCTCGGGATGGCATCGAAACATATGGTGACAGCAAGATTGAAGATTCCATTTTCAATCGACTGGCAGCCAGGTTGAGTTACGTGAGTGGCGATTACTCGAAGCCGGAGACATTCCAGGCTCTACGCAAGGCGTTGGGAGATGCCAAGCGTCCGTTGCACTACTTGGCAATCCCACCGACGATCTTTGAAATGGTTTCACAAGCACTCCAGGCATCTGGATGTGCAGAAAATGCAAGCGTGGTGGTCGAGAAGCCGTTTGGGCGAGACCTCGCCTCTGCGGTGGAACTCAATAAGGTTGTTCATGCAGTCTTTCCCGAGGATCACATCTATCGCATTGATCACTTCCTGGGCAAGGAGCCTGTGCTCAACCTGAATTACTTCCGGTTTGGAAATATGTTCCTTGAGCCAGTGATGAATCGAAATTATGTTCGTTCGATTCAAATCACGATGGCCGAGGACTTCGGCGTCCAAGGCCGAGGTGCCTTTTACGACGAAGCCGGAACCATTCGGGATGTTGTCCAGAATCACCTCATGCAGGTCCTGGCTATTTTGGCAATGGATCCTCCATCGATGGGCGATGAAGAAACACTCAGGGATGCCAAGGTTCGGCTTTTTAATTCCATCAAGCCACTGCGCAAGAGTGACGTGGTCCGCGGTCAGTTCAAGGGATACCTGGACGAGCCTGGTGTCAAGTCAGGTTCGACGACCGAGACGTTCGTAGCCTTGCGTCTTCATATTGATTCCTGGCGTTGGGCCGATGTGCCAATCTACATTCGGGCGGGCAAGTCCCTGCCCGTGACGTCTACCGAGGTCGTGGTTGATTTGAAACAGCCTCCGCAACAGTTGTTCGAGGACTGTCACAAGTGCGAGCGGAACTATTTCCGATTCCAGTTCAATCCAAATACTGTGATTGCCATTGGTGCCCGGGCCAAGAAGGTCGGCGAGGAGATGGTTGGTGAGCAGATTGAAATGGTTGTCCAGCACGAGGAACCAGATCAAATGGCTGCTTATGAGCGTCTCATCGGGGATGCGATGGCTGGTGAATCTGGTCTCTTCGCACGGGTAGATGAAGTGGAGTCGGCCTGGAAGATCGTTGATCCTATTTTGGACCAGTCGACGGCGCCCTATCCCTATGACCAGGGAACCTGGGGGCCAGCTGAAGCGGATGGCCTCTTGCACAAGAATACCAATTGGCACAACCCGGTTCTTGAACCGGTGGAAGATCTGGTAAACGCATGATTGGTACTCGCCTATGGCTGTTGCGTCATGCTGAGACGGAGTGGAGTCTGTCTGGCCAACACACCAGCTTTACCGATATTGAGTTGACGGGACATGGGGAGGCCATGGCTAAACTGCTGGGCCGCTCACTGGCCAGCAAGAGTTTTTCACTTGTGCTCGTCAGTCCTCGACAGCGAGCTCACCGCACCTGTGAATTGGCCGGCTTTGCAAGCCAAGCCGAAGTTTGTGATGACCTCGCTGAGTGGAACTATGGCAAGTACGAGGGGCGCACGACTCGAGATATCCGAAAGGAGACTCCCGGTTGGACAGTCTGGAATGGACAACCGCCAGGTGGTGAGTCTGCCGAAGAGGTTGGACGTCGATGCCAGCGTGTTATCGAGCGTGCCAAGGAAGCGGGTGGAGATGTTGCACTCTTTGCACATGGCCACGTGCTTCGCGTGATGGCCGCGACCTGGCTCGGACTGCAACCACAGGAAGGACGATGCTTCACCCTTGGAACGGGGACGTATTGTGTCCTTGGGTACGAGCATGAGTACACGACCACGTTGGTGTGGAATCAAAGTGTGCAGGCGGTGGTGGAGGCCATCGAATGACAACCCATACGCCGCCTATGAGGCAGGTCTACGACACAGTTGAGCAGACTGATACGGAGGCCGCTGCGTGGTTGGCTACAGCTATCAAGGATTCTGTTGCATCGCGAGGCCAGTGTGCCATGGCGGTTTCGGGTGGTCACTCCCCTTGGCCGATGTTTGCCACCCTCGCTGAGCGTGATGACATCCCATGGGATCACATCACCCTCTTTCAAGTTGATGAACGGATTGCACCGGAGGGTGACGATGCACGCAACTACACGCACCTCAAGGCAAACTTGCTGAGCCAACGTCCCGAGTTGTCGGCTCAGATGCATGCGATGCCCGTCAACGATCCAGACCTCGATGCAGCATGTTTTCGATATGCCCATTTGCTAATGGAAGCATGCGGTGATCCTCCTGTACTCGATATCGTCCACTTGGGACTCGGACCGGATGGTCATACAGCCTCGCTTGTCCCTGGCGATGGCGTTCTGCAGGTGACTGATTGCGATGTCTCTATGACGGTCGGCACCTACCAAGATCGACGGCGGATGACTTTGACCTATCCGTGCATCAATCGAGCGAAGCGAATCATGTGGCAGGTCGTCGGGGGTGACAAGGCTGATGCACTGGCCAAGATGATGGCCGGGGATCGTTCTGTTCCTGGCGGTGCTATCGCTACAGAACAAGCCGTTGTCTTTGCAGATGCTGCAGCAGTCAATGGCTGAGCCAGGCTGCTAACGCAATCGGCCAAGTACCAAAACCGTGATATCGTCAGACGCCTCTCCAGGTTCCCGGTTGTGGATGGCCTCAACCAAGCCCTTGCAGATGGCATCTCCGGACCCTTTCTGCAGGTCATCTGACCGGAGGAGATCCAGAAGCCCTGGCACACCCAGCATGACATCGGCTGCGTCCTTCGCCTCGGTGATGCCATCGGTGTAGAGCAAGAGTTGTTCCTTGGGCTCCAAGGTCGTTTGTACGGCAGACCATTCAACGCCCTCTAAGGCACCAACGAGAGGCCCCGTTGATTGACCTACGAGTTCCACGGCACCAGTGGCTGTCATCCTGATCGGGGGTGGGTGGCCACCGTTGACCAACTCCATTGAGCCAGTGGAGGGTTCGTAGCGCAGGATCACCAGGGTGACAAACATCGCCCCTTTGGACTCCGGGTAGAGACATTGGTTCAGTCTTTGCACGAGTGTTGGGAGTGGGAGATTATCCGAATCGAAGATCCTGATAATGGTGTGGACCATCGACATGAACATGGCCGCACCTGCGCCCTTACCCGAGACGTCTGCCATGACCACTGTGATTCGATCACCGTTGTCAATGACATCGAAGAAATCACCGGCAACTACTCTGGCGGGTTCATTCAATGCCCAAAGCTCGACTTCATCGCGATCAATAAGTGCCGGGAAGGCCTTGGGAAGCAACATCTCCTGGATGTTTCTTGCCATCTGCATCTCGCCCTCAACACGTTCACGGGCTGCGGTCTCCAGGGCAAGCACCCGGATGTTTTCCTGGAGACGCTCAGTCATGTCGTTGAAGCCGCGGGCCAGCTCACCGATCTCATCGCGACCAGGCGGCGGATCAACCCGCACGTCCAGATCTCCTCCACCGAGCCGACGAACGGCTCCGGCAAGCGTCCGTACCGGTCGCACAATTCGAAATCCGGTGACGGTAATGATGGCCAACAACGCCAGTAAACCTACCCCCATCAAGATGAGATTGAGTACGAGTTGTCGGTGGACTGGTGCGAGGATGTCTTCCTCGGCGAAGGCGGCCGCCATCGACCAGTCAGTTGCAGCGACCGGCGTGTACAGCAGCCAGTGATCACGGTTCGTCGGATAGCCATCGAGTTGTTGAAAGCCCGGTGCACCAGCCTGGATATCCCTGGACCAAGCAGCGAGTTCGGCCACGCCTGTTCTATCTGCTTCGCTCTGTAATGAGTGAGAGAAGATGCGTTCAGGATCCGGGTGAACAATGAAAGTGCCTTCTGGAGAAGCCAGCATCGTGGTCATGCCTTGTGGCCCGGACTCCTTCAATTGTCGTTGCAGGGGAAGTAAGGCAATATCGGCAGCGACGACACCAATGACTTGTCCGCTTCGTACAACTGGCGTGCTGTAGGTCACAAGGAGCGACCCAAAGACGGGGCCGTCATAGGGCTCGGTCCACCCCGGTGAGCCGTCGGCACCCTCGGTGTACCACTCTCGAGTCGTGTAGTCATACTCCTGGGCGAGATCACGTCGTTGCTTGTCACCATCGACTTGCCAGGCATAGGGCGAGTATCGATCAACATCAGTTCGCCATTGCCGTGGTTCGAAGGCCACGGAGGATCCAGCGACGAGGTCGTTCTGATCCATGAGCTGTTCGTTGAAGCGGTAAAGATCGTCTTCTTCCAGGGATGCCTGCATAGCGACGGCATACGCGATGGCATCAACAGCCTGGGCGACGCCATGGAGTTGGCCGTTGAAGGTGTTTGCCCAGGACTCTGCGGACATCCGGGCCGATGCTTGGGCGTTGGCAAGTGCGGTATCGCGGAGGGCTGCAAACTGCACCCAAATAAGCACGCCATAGACGATCAGCACGGGGATGCCGATGGAGAGCACGAGTTTCCAGCGAAGCGACATGCATAGATTCCGGTAATCAAGCAGGGAATCGAGAGACTTCAGGGGATTGTGACAGATTCCTGTAGGGGTTATGACACCTGGAATCGGAATACAGCCGTCCCTGAATGGCAGTGTCCCAAATTCCCAACAAAGGGGGTGGTACACTCATCGGCCCTATTGGCCAGAGGCCACATAGCCGTGGCTCATTACAGAAGCGAAGGAAAGCCCATGACGACTCTACTTCATCGTCTCCTCCTCATTGTCACATTCACCATGTCGGGTCTGTTGGGCCCATCCGTGCTGGCAGGAGATAAGCCAGCCATCTTGGTTTATTCATCTGGGGTTGATGGCATCCTGGCCGACGACCTGGATGCCGGTCTTCGGCAGGCGGTCCTGGCTCTGGAGGAAAATGGTCTCTTCCTTGGCAACCCTGGAGAAGCCAATGAAGTCGGTGTCAACCTGTTCTTTAAGATTCTGATGAGTCGCATGCACCTGCAGGTGGATTTTGGACCTGTGCCCGGTGCCCCGCAGGGCAGTCCGCCCGTGTCCGGACAACTGACAGTGCATGGCAACAGTGGTGCTTCGGTTGAGCAGTTACTTAAAGCGTACCGTCACCTGGCCACCCTGAATAAAGACTTTGGTAAGCCAGTGCCTGATCATCCGGGCCTATATCAGTTGAATGTTCAAAAAAGTGGCCCACCTGTTTACGCAGGTGAATGGCAGGTTGATGGAAAGCCGGCCTTCATGGTCAGTGCCAACCGGTTGCCCAAGGAAGAGGAACCCGACTTCTCTGGGTTTGGTTTGCCGCCAGAAGCGACCGTCAACCTGGGACTCCAGTTGAACTTTTCTAGCTTGGGGCCGTTGCTCGACATGGCGATGGCAATGGACCCTCAAGCTGCCCAGGGCACCGCGATCCTGGAAGTGCTCGGCCTCACGGGTCCAGACGCTATGGATCTTTCGATTGCTTGTGGTTCAACCCGTGACGGTTCTGTTGTCATTGGTGGCCATTTGACCAACTTCATGAAGCATTATGGAGGCCTCATTCCTGCCCAAGGGCTGGCCCAAGAGGATCTCCGGACGCTTCCCAAAGATGCCAGCGCCTTCGATATACAGAAGTTCAATCTTCGCGGGATTCCCGCGTTCATCGACAATTTGATTGTTCGG
Organism: Planctomycetota bacterium; assembly: GCA_036339555.1. Classification (GTDB taxonomy): domain Bacteria; phylum Planctomycetota; class Phycisphaerae; order Phycisphaerales; family SM1A02; genus UBA1668. The sequence continues at coordinate 29,137 of JAYZAT010000087.1, read as the reverse complement.
GCGACGCCTCCGGACCAGTTGCCAATGGGACCAGACGGCAAGCCCGTATCACCCATGGACATGGGTATGCAGATGGCTCGTATGCTCCTGGGCATCGATCTGAAGACTCAGTTCTTCGACTACCTCGGTGACACCGTCGCGATCTACCGCGCGGACAGCACAGGTGGAGGTGGCCTCTTCTCATTAACGGGCTTGGTCAAGTTGGACAATCCGGAGGGTATGCAGCAAAGCTTGGCTACGATCGCTGCAAACCTGGATGGTCAATTGAGTCGCTTGAGCATGTTCGGTTCTCAGAATCATGTTCGGTTCGTCGATTGGTCTTCGGACAGCGGACTGCAGATGATCACGATCGCTTTTCCTGAGTTTCCAGTTCCGGTCCAGTTGACCTGTGCAGTGGTTGGCAGTTATCTCGTCCTCGGCATGGCTCCGGAATCTGTCATGAGTGCTGCTCGACACATGGGTTCCGGCGTTTCGATCTTGGACAACGCCACCTTTAAGTCGAGCAAGGCTTTCAGCTCCGATCACATTCAACGTATGCAATATATGGATACGGGAGCAAGACTCTCTGATGGCTATGGGTTGACCGCTGGGATCATGACGGCGCTCGGAAACTACGCACGTCCTCGAAAGAATGCACCGGACCGCATTGACTCGGTCATGCCCGGTTACGATCAAATGGCAGAGAGCGTACGCCCAGCCGTTTTACTTCAAGTAATCGATGGCGACACCCTCTCATTCAAAGGGAGCGGACATCGCTCGGTGGTTTCTCACATGACTGCCTTCATGGGCGAGCTCACTAGTTCACCGTTCATCACGACGGCCATCATCGGTGGGGTCGCTGGCCTCATAGTGCCTGCAATCGTCAATGCCAGGGAAGCAGCACAAGCGGCAGAGGCTTCTGCGAATCTTCGCCGCCTGTATATGGCGGTCGTCCAATATTCTGTGGCTCATAACGGCCATCTTCCCAAGGATTTGAAGTCATTGCCTCAGCCCGGGGGGTATCCGGAAGATCTGATCCATAGGGCAGCGTATTACCCTGATACACGCAAGCTGGACGACATCCCGAACCCACATGAACGTATGCTGTTGAGCCAACACATTGGCAATAACAAGGTGATCATTGCATTTGCAGAGGGCCATATCCGAACTGTGAGTGATCGGGAGTGGCAGTTGCTTGTGGACGCGCAAGATCACAACCATGACCATGACCATGACCACGACCATCACGACCATCCATAATTTCATGAACGGGGAGTTCTTTCAATGATCGAGTTCACTGCACCAACGCTGTTGTCCCTTGGTATCGGGGCCATCGTTGCGATCGCTGTCGTCGGCGGGATCATCGTGATCGCCGCGATCGTTATTGGCATGTACAACTCGCTGGTCAAGGATCGAAATCGTGTCAAGAACGGTTTTGCGCAGATTGATGTCCAGCTCAAGCGTCGCCACGATCTGATTCCGAATCTGGTGGAGACTGCCAAGGGATACATGGCCCATGAAAAGGGCACCTTGGAAGCGGTTACCGAGGCGCGCAACCATGCGATGGCTGCGGTCAAGGCAGCATCAGCAAACCCTGTTGGAGGCGGTGCTGTAAAGGCCCTCTCGTCAGCGGAAGGCGCACTCTCTGGTGCATTGGGTCGACTTATGGTCACCATGGAGGCGTACCCTGATCTCAAGGCCAGCCAGAACATGATGCAGGTCCAGGAAGAACTGACGTCAACTGAGAACAAGATCGCCTTTGCACGTCAGGCCTACAACGACTCGGTCATGCACTACAACGTTCGACGTGAGCAATTCCCTTCGAGTATCGTGGCTGGCATGTTCAACTTTGCTGAGGCTGACATGTTCGAGATCGAGGATGCAGCCGAGAAGGAGGTGCCCAAGGTGAGCTTTAACTGAGTGAGGGCACCGGCCTGAACCTCAGGAAAGACGATCGCCATGGCCACTAACTTCTTTGAGCAGCAGGACCAGGCCCGCAAGAGAACCGGGCTCCTTGTGCTGTGCTTCGTCACCGGTCTTCTGCTCATGATCGGTGTGCTGTTCGTCGTGGCGATGCTGGGGATGAACTTCATCGGATCCGATGAAGAGGGCGGGCATATCGAGATCGAGTTCTTTAATCCCGGGGTGCTGGCAGGAGTTGCAGCCCTGGTCCTTCTCGTCGTCGGTGGATCCAGTCTCTTCAAGATCATGGAGCTCCGTTCCGGTGGACGAGTCGTTGCCGAAATGCTTGGGGCCAAACCTCTGGACCCTGGGACGCGTGAACACTCTGAGCGTGTCGCACTCAACGTCGTTGAAGAGATGGCCATCGCCAGTGGAACACCGGTGCCTCCGCTCTATATCGTGGAAGATCCCACGATCAACGCGTTCGCAGCAGGATGGTCACCGAACGATGCCATCGTGAGTCTCAATCGTGGCACGATTGACAAACTGAATCGAGATGAACTCCAGGGCGTCGTTGCTCATGAATTCAGTCATATCTTCAACGGGGATATGAGGATCAACATTCGGCTCATCGGTGTCATTCATGGACTGCTGGTGCTGGGTGTTACTGGCTGGATTTGCCTTCGTTTCGTCGGTCCGGCCATGCTTGGTTCGGGTCGACGGTCGTCTTCAAAGGATGGAGGCGGTGGGGGCATCGGAGTGGCACTCATGTTGTTTGGATTCGCCCTGATGCTGTGCGGATTCATTGGGACCTTCTTCGGCCGACTGGTCCAAGCGGCCGTGTCACGTCAACGTGAGTACTTGGCCGACGCCTCGGCAGTTCAATACACCCGCAATCCCGATGGCATTGGCGGTGCCCTTCGCAAGATTCAGTTGACCGGCCGGCTGAAACCCGAGGCCTTGCATGAGAAGACCTCAGACATCAGCCACATGCTGTTTGCAAAGGCGATGAATTCGATGTTTGCTACCCACCCGCCCTTGCCAGAGAGGATCTCGCGGGTAGAGGGATTGTCCTTGGAGCAGGTCCAGCAACAGTTGCGTGAAGATCGTCAACGGACACCGAAAACAGCACCACCGCCGCCTGTCGCCGCATCGGCAGATCGTAGTGAAGCTGCTCGTCGCAGAGCCACGGGCGATGTGTTGGGTGCTGTCATTCTTGGATCTGTTCTGGACGATGCGGTTGGCCGCATTGGAACTGTTGACCAAGCCAGCCTGGCTCAGTCCCGCCGCATTCTCGATTCCATTCCAGAACCCTTGAACGAAGCAGCCCATTCAACGGTGACAGCAAGACTGGTTGTGTTTGGCTTGTTGTTAGATGTCGATGAAAGCGATCGTGTCATCCAGTGGAAACGGCTCGAGGACATTCTGTCCTCATCAGAACAATCACAGATGAAATCACTGGCCGCGCTCGTGGAGTCACTTGATCCATGGGCGAGGTTGCCACTTCTTGACTTGTGTATTCCCGCCTTATCGCAGTTGAGTGAATCCCAATACAAGGTATTCCGTGAATCAATAGATGCCATGATTCGGGCTGATGGCACCATTGATCGTTGGGAGTGGGTGGTTGATACCGTATTAGATCGTCACCTGGAAGAGCGCTATCACAAGCCTGGCGCAGAACGCAAGGCACGAGCTCAGCTCACCAAGTGCAAGTCTTCAGTCAATACGGTCCTGGGAACGCTTGCGTGTACTGGTGCAGACAACCAGGAAACTGCTCGGGGTGCTTTCAAGAGAGGCTTGGAAGTTCTGGGCTGGCAGGCGGACTTGCCAGATCCGAGCTCCCTGAAACTCCGAGCCCTTCGATCAGCACTGCGCGATATCCGGCGCGTTCGCTTCACGGATCGAAAGCAATTCCTGCAGGCTTGTGAGGCCTGCATTCTTCACGACGGCAAGACCACCATTGAAGAGGCGGAAACCCTGCGTGCCATCGCCGAGTCGATCGATTGTCCAATGCCCCCGTTCCTCGCCCAGCCAAGCTAATCACATCATGCCCACGTGAGTCCCTCGTGCAGCGTGTTGAGATTTTCGGTGCCCGTGGCCGTCACGATCACCATGTCCTCTACACGCAAGCCTCCGATGGCGGGGGCATAGAGACCAGGCTCGATGGTCAGGGCATCACCCACCACGAGGGGTGGCCCACCAAAGTCCAAGAGGGGGGGTTCGTGAACATCCAGGCCGACGCCATGTCCGGTTCCATGCGTCATGGCAATACGGTCCGGGGGATCTTTCTGTCCTGGTAGGCCTGATGCAAACCCGTGTGCGTGTATCGCGCCCAGGGTTGCCTCGTGGACCTGTTCGCCTGTGACATCGGCACGCGTTGCTGCCGTCGCAGCTGCCTTCGCCTCGACGATGGCCGCATGCATGGAGGCGATCACTGGTGGAATCTCGCCGTTGACAACGCATCGTGTGCAATCACCGACATAGAGACTGTTCTTATTCCGAGGAAAGACATCAATGATGACGGGTTGATTAGTACGCAGCGGGCCCGTGCCCCGTTCGTGGCAGTCTCCACCACAGGTTCCACCTGCCACGATGCTTGGGGTTGTTTCGTATCCCATGCGCAGCAGATGCAGATCGATCATCTCTCGAACACGCTCTGAGGTCAGGGTGTCACTGTCCATTTGGAGGATGCCGTCAGAACCAGGGATGGCTGAAGCGATGGCTTCACAGGCCATCCGAATGGCTGACTCTGTATCCCGCTGCGCTTCTCGCAGGGCTGAAACTTCTTCATCGGTCTTGCGGCGTCGGTCGAGCACACCAAGGTCGGGGTCGTAATCGATGGCGATATTCCGTTTTCGAATTTCATCCACGAAGCTCAATGGAAGGGTGCGATCAGAGATGATCTGTTCAACACCTTCCCGGGAGAGACACTCTGCGACAGCCTGGGCCGTGGCGGTTTCCCGATCACCGGACAGTCCGCCAGATGGGGCGAAGTCTGCAGGGCAAGCGATGTCGTCTGCGGCAGCGTGCTGCCGTGCCCGTTCCATCTCGATATCACGAATAATGAGGAGGCGGCGTTCGCCTGCCGTATCCGGCAAGCGTATCAAGGCGGCGGGATCCCCGACGTTGAACTGCATAGCCTGGTACAGGCTCTTGTTCACAGCTGGGATGCCAGCCATCACTATGGCAGTCGTACTCATCCGGGAAGTGTAGACGGAACCGTGCCCCTGTCGTGGCTTGGGGTGTCAAAGCGAGAACCGCCCCGGGCGGACCCGGAGCGGTTCTCATTCAACGAAGGAACTTGGTTATGACCTCTACTCGTCTGACTCGTTCTCCTGCATGAACAGGTAACCGAAGTCAATGCTTCCACCACTGATGTCATCAGTGTTATAGAGGTACTGGGCATCAAGGGCCCGCTCAATCTTTGAAGACGCCTCGGCCAGGTGGGCCTTGGAGTAGGCGTCCATGCCCCTGGTCTTGACATCTTTGATGTCAGCCAGGATCTCTCGCAATTGCATACGGCTGAGGTTCGATACCGGGGCAGCCGCCGATCCCATGCCATTCGAGGGCATGCTCATATCAATCAGACGATCAACATGATTTCGCTGCAGATTGCGACGAAGACTGGAGACATACGGCTTGCGATTACTCACATCCGATCCGGGATCTTCCTCAAGCTCAGCCCAGACAACGACCTTGACCGCATCCATAGTCTCGGGAACGGTGAGGACATCTTCCTCACCCATGGCCCGGAACTCGTTGTCATAGATTCGCTGCAGCGTTGTGGGGTTGAGAACCTGAGACAACGCCATGGATTGGACACCGGAGATTCGTCCGTGAACCGGGAAGGTTTCGTCCTGGAAGAGGAAACGCATGCCGCCGTTGTCATACCACTTATCAACTGTCATGCGGTGGAGCAACTCGGGTGAGAGCCCGTAGCACTCGTCCTGCATCGTGTTGTCCAGAACAAAGGCCAGTGCTCGTCGCTGCTGTTCCGCCGGAATATTCTCGATCGGCAGTTGGGCATCGGGATCGCCCTTCTTATGCCGGTTGAGATAGCTGCCACCAATCCAGTTGGAGGCAATGCCAACGGAAGAAGCATGCTTGCCTAAAAGCAATTCATAGGCCTTACGTGCTTCAGCCCAGCTTTCACCATCATCGACCATGTCCTCGATGATCCGGCTGCGCAGGTGCTTGACCAAGGCCATCTGTGAATCGGCATAGTCGAGAGGGTTCTTTGCATTGTCGAATCGACGGGCTGTCGGATCGGGGCCCCAGGTGTCTTCATCAGTGGCATATGCCAACTGTTCCTCGGCAACGCGTTCAAGGACCTTCTTGGGATTCTTTCCATAGCCATACTCAATGACCCAGTAGTCATAGGGACCGATGGTGACCATTGTGTAGTCGCCTTGGTTCGCATCCTCGCCATAGTTGATGTTGACCGGGAGGTAGTCCATGACAGAACCACCAATGGCTTGGCCGGCCATCTCCTCGGCGTTCATCTCATCAAGTTCGTAGATGCGGGAGCCCTTGAAATTGTGACGCAGACCGAGGGTATGTCCCACCTCGTGCATAATCACGTCTTTCAACTGGGGTCCAATGAAGCTTTCAGGGACAACATCAATCAGTTGGATGTCGCCCTGGCGTGAGGCTTTGCCAGTCTTGGCAACTTCCTCATCCTCCTCATCGGTTTCCTCATCATCGACCTCTTCGTCTTCTTCCACATCGACTTCTTCGTCGATTTCCTCGGAATCAACTTCGGCCACGTCACCCGTGACCGCGCTCTCACGTTCGGCCCAGAGTGTGAGCGTGAAGTTATCCTCGCTCATTTCGCCGGTAAGACGTCCATCCTCAAGCGTGAGCACCATCGGATCTTCTTCGGAGTCTTCCTCATCTGTTGGCGCGATCGTCAACGTGGAAGCCTTCGGATCCCAATCGCCCGAGATGTCTTGGGAGCCCATGGGACCCATTTCAACCGAGCCAGTCACGGAGTTGTCGGAGTGGAGTTCCAGATCCATGGAGAAGGGCATCTCTTGTGACATGCCTTCAGGACCATTGAACTCTGCCATGCCATGCCAAGTCCCGGTGATGAGATCAGCCTTCTTGGTATCCGCATCATCATCCTTTGAAACAGGTTGTTCCAGGTTCATGATCAGGTCGTAGTTCAAGCGGAACAGCGCAACATCAAATGCCTTGCATGAAGCATGCTGGCAGGCACCATTCACTTGGCTGACGCGCCCGGAGAGGCCGTCGTAGAGATCATCACCCATGAGGGTGGGATCGCTTGAGGTCAGCATCTCGTGGTGCCCAGGCAGTTGACCGTTTGCACGGAGAACAGCTTCACGAGCCAAGTTTTGACGAATAGCATCTTGTTGTGATGGTGGTGCCAACGTGACGCGCGGATCCCAGTTGGGTCGTTTCTCGAGCCATGTGTAGGTCTCGGGCCCGAAGTTCTCCATGGCCATCTGGGGAATCAAATCTTCCCAGGTCTTGGACCACCCGGTAATAAAACCTTCGTCCATCACGATGTCGGCATCGAGAATCTGCCCTGTCTTTGGATGAACACGGCTGGGACCAATAGCAAAGCCCATGTCAGAGTTGGTCCAGAGGACGAAGTTGTAGCGAGCGTCTTCTGGATCCTTCTCCATGTGAGCACCAGTGGACTCATCCTGCTGGTAAACCTCAATGGCATTGATGATGCCTACCTTCTCGTAGGCCTTGTTCCATTCCAGAATGCCGTCTCGAACCCAGCGGCGGTAACGCACTGGGGTCGTGTGCTCGATATAGAAGACGATGGGTTCCTTGGGCGGGCTCAACTTGAGCTTCGAATCCGCCTTCTGGAGGTGCCAGCGGTTGATGTATCGCTTCCACGGAGACTCATCGGAAGCATCACCAATATCACGGTGCGAAGTGACGAAATATCCAAGTCGCTCATCCGCTTCTCGCGGCTTGTAACCGGTATTTTCCGGGATCTCGGCGATGGAGTAATAGATGGTTCCAAACTTGCCGCCACGGAGCGGCAATTCAAATGCCAACTCGACATTTTTCGGGAAGGCCTTTGCCTTGGCGATTTTTGCCAGTCGAGTATTTGCGCCTGCCGTTCGTCCACCGAAGAACTTCGTGGACTGGTTGACAAGCAGGCTGGAGAGGTCGATGACCGGTCCACCCTTGGGTCCCATTGTGACGATTGGTACGTCGAGGATCACTCGATCCGTATGAACACGGCGATGTCCTGCCTTGGACTGGGTGTCACCTGTGGTGCGTACTTCGAAGTTGGGCTGGATCAACGCCAACCGCTTTCCGAAACGCTTCCAGTAAGCGTACATATCACCAGATTGAACACCGGCTTCGCTGACACCACCCTTAATGGTGAAGGCAACAAAGACCTTTTGTCTCTCAAAGTTACGAGGAAGTTCAGCGAGCACTTTCCCTGTCTTGTCATTGACGAACAGGGTGTACATGCCGGACTTGCCGTCCGCTGTTGAGACGACCTTTGTGTAGTCCTTCGTGACACTATCAAAGGTCGGGAATTCTGGTTTACTACTGCCCGATCCGGGTGCCATGACCGTCTCAGCCGGCATAGCTTCCGTTGACTCCTGTAAGGCCGTTGCCTCGGTGGCAATCACGCCCAGGGCAGCCAAGCAACTGGCGGCCAGGAGTGTGTGACGCATCGACATTTTCAAGCTCCTTCGTTGTCGAAAATGGGGAGTTCCGTGCCTTCCAGCAACGGATAGGCAATGGTACTGTGACTACCCCCTAGCGGGCTGGTGAATTCGGGATTGGATCGTCCGAATACCGTTGATATGGGGGTTGAGGTGGTATGGATCGCTCTTTCAGCCCAGATGGCAAAGAAATGTCTTAAACCCCTACTGTTTAGGGTGGAATGGTTGATTGCGGTAGTCCCCAGGAACGCAGTGATTGGGGCTGATTGAGGAGCCAAGATGAGCGATCTTGAGGGGGAAAAACTGGACCTTCAATACCCCTGTCAATGGGAGTATCGAGTCATCGGGGCCGATTCAGAAGAAGTCATGGCGGCCATCACCAGCATCATGGCTGACAGGCCACATTGCTGTGCACCTGGCCATACCAGTGAAGGCGGTCGCTGGTGCACCCTAGTGGTCTCCCTGGAGGTTGCTGATGAAGCGGAACGGGTGGGCCTCTACGAAGCGCTTCGTGACAATGAGGCAGTCAAGATGGTCCTCTGACCATCGATTGCCTTGCCGCGATTCAATCAGACTGGTTCATCCGATCTTCGATCCTCAGCAGGCTGTCACGAATGTCACGGAGCAATTGATCGTCACTGGCCGGCTTTGCCACCGCTGCTGGTGTGTTCACCTGTCCTTGATTGGCAGCATCCCGTGTGTCGAGGACAAGATCCCGGAAGGCTTCTGAATCTTCGATGCCCAATAACTTGACGAGCGCTCCGCTTGTTCCGGCTCCGGATTGTCCAGCCGTTTCAAAGCTCAGCGCATGCAGTCCGAATCGTCTCATGATGGGTCCCTGAACGGACCCCACGTCGGTGATCTTTTCAAGCGGGATCGTCTTCTTCACCTTGACGAACAGGCCCTTCTTGACGTGAACCGCCCGGTTGGTGAGCGTGCATTCCCAGGTATCGACGATCTTGGGATAGATCACTTTGATCAGGGGAATAGCAATGAGGAGCAGGGGAATCGCGACGATCGTGATTGCCACGATGATCGAAGTTGATGCAATCTGATATGTGATGATGTCTAATTTGCGAAACTTGGCTTCCGCAATGACTGTTTCGTTATGAAATTCATCCCGGGTTCCAGAGCTTGTCATGACACGACGATCTCTTCTGTTTGTTCATCCCAAAGCAAGACCTTGTCTTGGCGGTACGCCTCTACGCCCATCTTGATTGCCACCATGACGCTGCATCCGAGGTCGACATCGCAGGCTAGACGGTCACCATTCCGAACACCATCCAGGAAATTGCCCATGTGATCACGACGAGGAATCGCATCAAGATGCGTGGAAGCCTGGCCGTGTGCCGGCTCTGTGCGGCTCTTTCCATCCTCGCCAATAACCTGCCGGCTTTCAATGCTATTGGCTTTCCGGAACTCGTTGGCCCAAACAGATTGCTCTTCCAGATCGATGCCGTTGCCAAAATTCATCGTGCCATATTGCCCACGAATCACATAAGGCCACGTGTCATTGTTGGTCATGACGCTGGAGAGGACGACCGTGTGCTCGCTGGGATAGTCAACCATCATGAAGAAGGTGTCGGGAATATCCCGGTCATCTTTCTCGAGATAAATGCCACCACTGGCGACCACGCGTTTGGGGTATTCGCCAGAGTGACCACTGATGGCCAGAATCAATGGCGACAGTCGGTGGTAGAGCAGGTCGGTCGCGAGCCCGCCGTTGTAGGCGAAGTACTTCCGAAAGCGGAAGAAGTGATCGGCGTTCCAATCAATTTGGGGAGACAGATCATATTCATGACCCAGCCACTGATCCCACCAGACGTAGCCGTCAGAAGTTGGGTCGTTATTGGGTCCCGCATCTTTCTGAATGGGCCAGTTGAACTGGCCACCTCTTGAGTTTCGGCAATAGGCGCCTTGGCTCCAAGTTGGCTTGCCAATACGACCATCTTCAATGGCTTGGCGTGCAGCCCAGAAGTTCCCGTCGCTCGTTCCCTGGGGGCCGACTTGGAGTGTTCGGCCAGTTCGCTTGACGGCATCTCGACACGCCAGGGCTTGTGGGATTGTGTGCGAGAGGGGCTTCTCGCAATAGACATCCTTGCCATTCTCCATGGCCTCGATGGCAATCTTGGTGTGCCAGTGATCTGGCGTTGCAATCACGATTGCGTCGACATCGGGATCATCAATGATTTCCCGGTAGTCCATCGTGCCAGCACCTGGCTTACCGATGATGCGTTCTGCTTCATTGAGTCGTCGTCGATACACGTCGCAGACGCGAATCACGTCGATGTTCTCATTGTCTTTGCGGCCCACGAGATTTCTCGTATGTCCGGTTCCCATCCCTCCAGTTCCAATGACGGCCATGTTCAGGCGATCGTTTGCACCCAGTACGCGTCCCCACGACACGGCAGGTAGCAAGCTGACGCCAAGGCTGGTGGCGGCAGAGGTCTTCAGGAAACGGCGACGCGATGAGTTGGAACGGGGCATGGCAAACTCCTCCTCAGGCAAGCTGATCTGCTTCTGACAGCCTACCGTCGAAGGAAGCAAGGGGTAGGCTCAGTCCAGGTCAGCACCCTGATCTCTGTAAAAGGGGCCCACGGACAGGCGACGAGGGGCTTTGAACTTGGCTGACATCTCCTTGGTCCAGATGCGGTCTCCAGCACCTCGTTGTTGGAAGTATTCCAGCATGGTGCTGTCATAAGCCTCCATACCAGCCAGCATGGCAGCATCGTCGGGATACCCCTCCTCGAAAAGCACAGTTGGTTGAGGGAGCCGTGGGCGGATTGTCGGATCTTGGGCAGGACGTCCAACGCAGAGCCCAAACAGGGGATACAGACCATTGGGTAATTCCAGGAGTTCACCAACAGCTGGCAGGTTATTTCGGAGGCCGCCGACGTAACAGATCCCGTAGCCCATTGACTCGAAGGCGAGAACCATGTTCTGGGCAAAAAGTGTCGCGTCGACGACGGCCAGTAAGAAGGCTTCACAGCGGGTGTCATAGGCGAGGCCGTCGCGTTCTGCGAGCAGCCGATGTCGTCTGGTATCACCACAGATGACAAAGAAGGCACCACAACGCGCCACCTTGGTTTGGTCACCCGTGAGTTCAACGAGTTGTTCTCGCCGTGCCTGGTCACGAACCCGAATCAGGCAGTAGGACTGGATGGCGGCGCTTGTCGAAGCCATTTGGCCGGCTGCTACGGCCTGCTGGACATCCTGGTCCTCTACGGGGTCATCTGTGAATTGACGAATGGACCGATGGCCCATCATGAGATCGATGACTGTGTTCATAGTGGCAGATCTTATCGCGTGATCTGACTGAACTCTCGATGCGTGCGGTTTGCTCAGGCACCGACGTAGCGGTCGTAGATGGCCCGGGCCCGCTCGGGTGAATCGATGTGACCGATCAGGGCCCGGAGGTCTTCGAAGATGGTCAACTCGACAGGTTGACCTGATTCGTTGCGCTCTTCACGAAGTTGCCCACGAAGCACACCGCCGTGGACAGTGAACTCACCATGCGTGGAAAGACGATGAACCAGATCGGCCAGTTCAATTCTGGATGGCTTATCGGGCAGCACTTGGACAGCCCCGCGGCCACACAGTGTCGTCGTGGTACCACCGCGACGGCCATCAAGCCATTCAAACCGACGCTGTCCACAGCAGGGACAAGCTTCGACCGGATCCGGTGCTGCGAGTCGGCGGATCTCGTTGCGCCAAGCATCGAAACTCACGAGAGATCGATCAAGATCTTGTTCGTGATCCAGCAAGATCTTGATGACTTGCAATGCTTCATGGGCCGCCACGGTTGCAATGATTGGACCGAGCACGCCTGCCGTATCGCATGTGGGGGTCGTGCCTGGTGGGGGTGGCTCCGGAAAGACACAACGCAAGCAGGCGGATGATTCGCCGGGCATGATCGGAAATGACAGTCCTTCCGTTCCTACAGCGCCGCCATAGATGTATGGAATGCCCTGGGCAACCGCCAGGTCATTGAGGAGGTAGCGGGTTTCGAAGTTGTCCAGTCCGTCTACCATCACGTTGCAGCCATCGGCGAGCGAGCGAATGGTGTCGGCATTGATGTCGGCAGTTCGAGCGTCGATCTCGATGGTGGAATTGATGGAGGACAGCCGAGCTGCTGCTGCTGTTGCCTTGGGCGAGCCTACATCAGCTTCTGAGTAGAGGGTCTGACGTTGCAGATTCGTGGTCTCGACCAGATCGCGGTCAACCAGGCGAAGATACCCAATACCAGCGCGAGCCAGCAGATCGGCAATCGTGCACCCCAAGGCACCACAGCCAGCGACGAGCACACGTGATGCAGCCAATCGCGCCTGCCCATCCTCGCCGACCTGGGGCAGGATGACCTGCCGTTGGTAACGGTTTGACTTCATGGCCCAACGAATCCGAACCAGGCGTGGATCACCAGGCGAAGTGGGAGAAGGCCTTGTTGGCCTCTGCCATGCGGTGGGTCTGCTCTCGTACGTTGACAGCTTTTCCTTCGCCGTTGGCTGCGTCGAACAGTTCGCGTGCGAGGCGGTCTGCCATCGGCTTGCCTTTTTCAGCACGAGCTGCCGTGATGATCCAGCGGAACGCCAGGCTCTGGCGACGACGCTGTGTCACGGGCATGGGAACCTGGTAGTTGGCACCACCGACACGCTTTGATCGCACTTCGACATTGGGCTTGACGTTGTCGATGGCTTGGTGGAAAGCATCGATTGCCTTCTCGGGCAGGTTTTCACGCTTATCCTTGTCGATCCGACCCTGGATCTTGTCCAGCGCGTCATAGATCACCCTGGTGGCGACGGACTTCTTGCCATCGACCATGACGGAGTTGATGAAGCGACTGAGGACTTTGTCCCCATGGCGGGGATCGCCCTTGAGCTGCTGTTCCGATTTTGTGATACGACCGGCCATGCCGACCTCCTTTGGCTCATCCACCCCATTTGGGGCCGTTTGTTCACCGCGATCTTGAAGTACGGGAGGGTGTGATCGCGATTACTTGCCGTGAGTCGCTGTAACGACTCGTTGAATTGAATCCGTGGCCTCGAAACGAGGTCACGGGAAAGACATCACTTCTTGCTGCGTTTGACGCCGTACTTGGAACGGCCCTGCTTGCGGTCATCAACTCCGAGCGTATCCAGCGAACCGCGAACGACGTGGTAGCGGACACCAGGCAGGTCGCGGACACGACCACCACGCACAAGCACGATTGAGTGCTCCTGCAGGTTGTGTCCTTCGCCGCCAATGTAGGCGGTGATTTCCTTGCCGTTGGAGAGACGAACCCTGGCCACCTTTCGGAGGGCAGAGTTGGGCTTCTTCGGAGTGACCGTGCGGACCTGCAGGCAGACGCCTCGACGCTGGGGACTGGCATCCAGATCCCGGCACTGGGACTTCACCTTGGGTGTTCTGCGGGGCTTGCGAACAAGCTGGTTAATGGTCGGCACGCGGTCGCTCCTAAAATCAAGTCCAGCAGTCTATCAGCAGCCGCCCTCGAGGCCAAGCCATGGCCCTTCGATCGAGGTTCTTTGGGCTCCGGTGGGCCCTCGGAAGGCTGGTGATCTGCCCAGCCTGATAGGCTCCCCTGATGAGCGATCCAAGGCCTGCATCTCTGCCCGAGGTGGCCTTATTTACCGATGGTGCCTGTTCCGGCAATCCCGGACCCGGGGGATGGGCCTACATCCTCCGGAGCCTCCCCGGTGGAGAGGAAGCCGTTGAGTACGGTGGTGATCCTGCCACGACCAATAACCGGATGGAGCTGCTGGCCGTGATCGAGGGGCTTCGGCGTCTGAAGGTACCGACCCGTGTGTCGCTGTACTCAGACAGCCAGTACGTCGTGAAGGGCCTTGCGGAGTGGATCGACGGCTGGAAACGGCGAGGCTGGAAGCGACCCAAGAACAAACCGGTCCTGAATCTCGAGCTCTGGCAAGAACTGGACAGGGCCAGGGAGATTCACGAGATCATGACATTCTGGGTTCGCGGTCATGACGACCACCCGGAAAATGAGCGGTGCGATCGCATGGCGGTCCAAGCCCGTGACGAAGCGGCTCGGGGAGGATGATGCAAAGCGGGCGTGAGAGCTCTCGGGACGCTACCTTGGAACCAATGGTGATTCACCGTATTGAGGTCGCTCCGAAGGACGGGGTGGATGACGCTCGCGGACGAGCTGCCCTGGCAGCAGCTACTGCGGCTGGACTGGCCCCTCTTCCATCCAGCATTCGTTGTGCCCGTGTCTACTTGCTTGATGGGGATCTCGACGACGGTGAATTGGAAACTGTCCAACGGGATCTCCTGGGCAACCCGGTGACCGAAGAGGCCGTTTCTGGAGCACGTAGTACCGGAACCCATTCCGTCATTGAGGTTCATCCACTACCGGGTGTTATGGATCCCGAGGCTGATGCTGTTGAACTGGCGATCCGAAGCTTGCTGGGCCGATCGGTAGGCATCCGAACCGGTGTGCGTTACGACATGGATGGCATTGATGATGCCGCGGCTCGGGAATTGGCGCGCCGATGCCTGGCGAACACGCTGATTCATCATGTTCATGATGGGCCATATCACCCGGATACCTTTGTCCAGGGAACTGATCGAGTGGTCGAGATGCCGACCATTCCAGTTCGAGACTTAGATGATAAAGATCTTCAACGCCTGTCCCGGGAAGGGCATCTGTTCCTCAGCCTGGATGAGATGCAGGCGATCCGTAGCTATTACACCGATGCGGGTCGTGATCCGCGTGAAATCGAGTTGGAGACTCTCGCACAAACATGGTCAGAACATTGTGTGCATAAAACGCTGAAGTCGACGATCGCCTACGAGGGGCCCTTGCCATCGGGTCAGCGTCCCGGGCACGTGCAACTCGATGACGGGCGCACTCGTATTGACAACCTCCTTCGATCTACCGTGGCGGCTGCGACGCATGAACTCATGGCCGATGGCATCGACTGGTGCTTGTCGGTGTTCGTGGATAACGCAGGAATCATCGCATTCGATGATGATCATGCGGTTTGTTTCAAGGCGGAGACACATAACCATCCGTCCGCACTTGAGCCCTATGGCGGCGCGGCGACGGGTATTGGTGGTTGCATCCGTGATGTCATTGGAACGGGATTGGCGGCCAAGCCAGTCGCGGCGACGGATATCTTCTGCGTGGCGCCCCTGGAGACAACCAACCTCCCCGCTGGCTGCCTTCAACCGCGCCGGATCCTGTCACAGGTCGTTGCGGGTGTACGCGACTATGGGAATCGCATGGGTATCCCAACCCTGAACGGGGCGGTCTGGTTTGATGAACGTCATGTGGGAAATCCTTTGGTTTTCTGTGGCTGTATTGGTTTGATGCCTCGTGATCTCGTGCACGGTGATCCAAATCCGGGCGATCGAATCATCGCGATGGGGGGTCGAACCGGCCGAGATGGAATTCATGGTGCGACCTTCTCTTCTGCGGAGTTGACGGACTCGCATGCTGATGAGTTTTCGCATGCTGTTCAGATCGGTAACGCGATTACCGAGAAGAAGATGCTTGATGCAATACTCGAGGCACGCGACCAGAAAGGTGGGCCGCTCTACACCGCTATTACGGACTGTGGAGCCGGCGGCTTCTCAAGTGCAGTTGGAGAGATGGGTGAACAACTCGGTGCAGAGGTCGATCTTGAAATGGCGCCGCTCAAGTACGCAGGACTGACCGCCAGTGAAATCTGGATCTCTGAAGCCCAGGAACGCATGGTGATGGCGGTTCCTGCGGAGAACATCGAAGCACTACAGGGAATCTGTGACGCGCATGAGGTCGAGATGTGCGACCTGGGTATCTTTGGCACGGAGGGACGGGAACTCATCCTGCGGCATCATGGCACTGAGGTCGGCCGACTGTCGATGGCCCTATTGCACGAGGGGATACCCCAACTCACTCGTGAGGCTCGCTGGTCAGAGCCGACAGTCGAGCCCGAGGGCCGTGAGACGAACAGCGTCGAATCCCTGCTGAACTCACTCCTGGCCCATCCCAATATCTGTTCCAAGGAATGCATCATTCGCCAGTATGACCATGAGGTGCAGGGACGCAGTGTGATTCGCCCAATGGTTGGTGTGCATGGGAATGGCCCCGGAGATGCCGCGGTGATCAAGCCGGTGGCAAGCTCTTCTCGTGGGTTGGGTATTGGTAATGGTCTGGCGACAGGATGGGAACGCGATCCCTACCTGATGGTGTTGGCAGCTATCGATGAGTGCGTGCGCAATCTTGTCTGTGTTGGAACTGATCCGGAGCGGATTGCCATCCTCGACAACTTCTGTTGGCCCGGGTGCGATGATCCGGAATCACTTGGCTTGCTGGTTCGGGCAGCGGAGGGTTGTTATGACGGAGCCAAGGCCTACCGCGTTCCCTTTATCTCGGGCAAGGATTCCCTGAACAACCAGTTCACGACCGAAGAAGGCAACACGATTCGCATTCCACCCACCTTGCTGATTTCTGGAATGGGGCTGGTGGAAGATGTTGATCAGTGCGTGACGATGGATGCCAAGGCAGCCAATCACATGCTCGTGTGTATTGGTGAAACCACGTCTGCGTTGGGTGGTTCACATGTCTTGAAGGTCTGTCCCGATCTCGCCGGTGATCGGTCCCTGCCCGTGACGGATCTGGAGATTGGTCCAGCACGAGCTCGGGCAGTGGCTTCTCTCATTGAACAGGGGAAGGTATTCAGTGCTCATGATTGCAGCGAGGGTGGCCTTCTCGTTGCTGCTGTTGAGATGGCCATGGCTGGAGGGCTTGGCCTGTCCCTGGATCCCAACGCAGTCGCGGGCAACCACGATCCGATCACGGGTTGCTTTGCCGAAACACCTTCACGCTATCTGCTGGAGATTTGCCCTGATCAGTTGGATGACATCCGTGCCCAGTTGGACGGTCATCCTGTCACGGTCCTGGGTACTTTTACCCAGGACGCACGGTTGGTCACTGGTGATGTCGATGTTTCCATGGAAGAACTCCGACAAACCTGGACCAACAGCTTGATCATCTAATCGGATTGCCATGAGGTGGCGACCATTGCCTCGATGTCCTTGTATTGAGGACACCAGTCCAGCGATTCCTGGATACGCGTGGTATCCGCCCAGATGGCAGGGATATCACCAGGTCGCCGTTTGGCCTTGATAGTGGACAAGGTTTGACCGGAAATCTTTTCGACCGCTCTCAGGACCTCCATCACACTGGTGCCGTGTCCGCACCCAACGTTGTATGTCTGGTGCGTGCCTGGCTTCATGTTGTTCATAAGCGCGACGTGAGCTCGGGCGATGTCGGTCACGTGCACGAAATCTCGCACGGCAGTTCCATCAGCCGTGTCGTAATTTGTTCCATAGATCGTGAACTGGTCCTGAAGTCCGCGGGCGGTTTGAAGACAGGCGGAAAGGAGTCTCGCTTTCAATACGGGTTCGGTCAGGATGCCACTGGCGTCAACGCCGATCACGTTGAAGAATCGCAGCGTGCCAGTGGCCAATGTACCCACCTGGGAGACTAGGTTTTCAGCCTCAATCTTGCTGACGCCGTAGGGGCTTTGGGGATCGAGCGGACAGTCTTCGTTGACGGGAAGGGCGATCTGCGATGGGCAGCCATAGACAGCGCAGGTACTGGAGAGAATGAACCGATGGACATCTGCTTCCACGGCAGCTTCAAGCAGTGATCGAGTGACCTCGACATTGTTGTGGTGATATCGATCGGGGAATTCAATGGACTCTGCAATCCGGGCATAGGCGGCAAAGTGCATGATGGAGTCGACCTCTCCCAAAAGGGGCTCCAGGACAGCACGGCTTCCACAGTCGCCCTGTACGAAGGTCAGGTTGCCCTGTCCCTTCAGTCGATCAATGGTGTCTTGGGATCCTCGCTCCAGGGTGTCCACGATGATGACATGGAGTCCCTCTCGCAAGAGTTCAAGCGCGGCGTGGGAACCCACGTAGCCTGCACCGCCCGTGACAAGAACGCAGGTTGGTGGGGAGGGGTGCATGGGAGAGCGGAAGTATGACGTCGAGATCAACGCTGTTCAAGAAGTGCCTCGCTCTACCGTACAATGCCAGGATGTCCGATCGACCTTCTGCATTGGTCCTGACTGCCCCTGGCATCAACTGCGATGAGGAGCTCTGCGAGGCGTTCACACTGGCCGGGGCGGACCCCTGCCGCGTACATGTGAACCGCTTGGCCTCGAATCCCGAGTTGTTGGATGAAGCCGATTTGATCGGTCTGCCTGGCGGTTTCTCCTATGGAGACGCGGTTGCTGCGGGACGTATCGCAGCCCAGGTGATCCGAGCCCATCTTTGGGACGGGCTACGACGGGCCCTGGAGCGAGGCGTCCCGATGATCGCGCCCTGCAATGGTTTCCAGATTGCGGTCCAGTCGGGACTGCTCCCGGGACCACCAGCCGGGACCTCCCTGGGAGCGACACCGCCCAAGCCCGAGGTGGCATTAGTCGACAATGAATCTGCTCGCTTCATCGATCGATGGGTTCGAGTCGAGTACCCCACAGACACCATTTGCATCTGGACCCAAGGACTGAACCCAGGCCCCGAAGCTTCCGTTCTGCCCATTGCGCATGGCGAGGGTCGATTCGTGGCCGGCGGTCATCTCAGCGAACTGCAACAGGCGGGACGCATTGCTGTGCGTTATGCGGCTGACGATGATCCCAATGGCTCGGAAGGACATGTTGCTGGGATCTGTGACGCATCTGGGTTGGTACTTGGACTCATGCCACATCCCGAGCGATACACCCGATGGACTCAGCATCCATCCTGGACACGGTTGGATGCAGATCGGCGGCAGGGTGATCCTCCGGGGCTGGCGATGTTCCGAAACGCCGTCTCCTGGGTGTGTTCACGACGCTCGGCAACCATGCAGGCGTAGTGGTTGGCATCGGAGAAGAGGTGTACAAGTCAGCATGGCGATTCATGAAAAGTTCATGGGACCAGGTCCACCGGATCCATTGGATGATGACCGCTGTTGTCAACAGTGTGGGTATGTATTGAAGGGACTGGAACCGGGCACCAACTGCCCGGAGTGTGGGGTAGCAGAGTACCAGGACACTGGAACCACAGAGTCCCCTGAGGCAGCGCCGGTTCGCAAACGAAAACCCCCGAAATGCCGTGGTTGCGGTTACATCTTGCTGGGCTTACCTGCCTCGGGGAAATGTCCTGAGTGTGGCAGGCCGTATCGCCCGAATCGCGACAACTGGAACCGAGCGACTTTGATTCCCGATCGGGTTCTGCAGTCGATTGTCTGGCGGTGGGGTTTATTGCTAATGTCAGCCGGGACATTCGTTGCCTTATGTATGCAGGTTGCGGTCTTAGTACACAACATCACGACACCGGAGTACACCTTGACCATGGCCATTGCATCCTTGGCATGGTCTCTGGGCTTGTGGGTGTCATTACCTTCGACACTTGATGCGGGATCGAATTCCATCAGGGGACTTCGATATGGAACGATCTTCTCGCAATGGCTTTGGCCTGCAGGTTTCATGGCGATCTGGTTCATCACGTCCGACAAAGCCGGATCGGCTGCTGATGTCCTGTGGATTGTCTCCATCGTTACGTTTGTCCTTGGAGCCATCGGAGTGGTAGGCGTCATGTCCTTCCTGATCATGACATCCAAGGACCTCTACATGCGTGAATGCGCAGGTCGCTTCCAATTCACGGCCATTCTGTTTCCAATCTACGCCATTGGTATTTGGATCGCACCCTATCCGGCCTATGTCACCGAAGGAATTTCAGCGACTCCTGCAGGAGGCCTGAATGCCTTGGTGTACGTTGTCGTGCTCGGTCCGTGGTGGGCCATGTTCCTCATGGTTCTGTATTCCTTGCTCCAATTACTCAATCGTGGTTATTGGGAGACACGCATCCAAGACAATCTCTCCACACGATCAGAACGCGTTGCAGAAAAACGAGCAGCAATGGATGCAAAACTGGGCGCAGAACAGGTGGGGCCAACTACCGAACCACCTCCTGTCAGCAGCCCGTACTGGGAAAAATCTGGAGATATCCCACTCTCGGATCCAGACAAGACGGATGCCACTTGATCCCCGGTGATGACATTCGGACCTGTTAGGATGCAGGGCCAGGAGGGACGAACGATGTCCACATCACCAACTCGTTGCGGCGTCATCGGTGTCGGTCGAATGGGCCGCCATCATGCACGGATCTACGCCCAGATGCCCGAAGCCGAACTGGTCGGCGTGGTGGATGCGGATGAGACGCGTCGGACCGACATCACGGATGAGTGGGGTGGTCAGCCCCTGGAGACAGTGGCGCAACTTATCGACCTGGGAGTCGAAGCGGTCACCATCGCGACACCGACGGTTCATCATCGTGAGGCTGCTGAGCAGCTGATCGAGGCAGGTGTGGCCTGCCTAATCGAGAAACCATTGGCGGCAACGGCCGCCGACGCCTCCGCGATTGCCGAGCTATCAGACCGCAAGGGTGTTCCGCTTCAGGTCGGGCACGTAGTGCGTTATGACCCAGTCATGCAGGCCATCCGTGGCTTGGGTGATTTCAGACCTCGTCATCTGGAATTACATCGCATCTCACCAATGACGTTCAGAAGCGTTGATGTCGGGGTGGTGTTGGACATGATGATTCATGACCTGGACCTACTCACCATGCTTATTGGTGGTGAGCCGGAGGATATCCAGGCGAGCGCAGTTGCTGTCCTGTCGGATGCAGAGGATGTCTGCAATGCCAGGCTGACGTATGCCCCGGATTCAGCAGGCGATCGATGCGTTGCCAATGTGACAGCGAGTCGTCTGGCCCTGAAGACCGAGCGTAAGCTGCGGATCATTTGCGAGGATCTCTATGTCTCGGCTGATTTCGTCACGCGGACCGGTACCGTTGTTCGCCAGTCAGCCAATGCAACACAATTGGAGGAGATCCGATCGCAACTTCGGGCGGGTGAGGATCTCTCGAGTGTGAACTACTTGGACCTCGTGAGTTTCGAGGAGTTGGTCGTCGAGGATACCGAGCCGCTTCAACTCCAGGCCGAGGATTTTCTCGACACGGTTCGAACCGGGCGACGCCCTGAGATCGATGCTGAGGCCGGTAGTGTTGCCGTGCGGACGGCTGAGCGGATCCTGTCCGTGGCAGGTATCGCAGCAGGGGTCTGATGTTCGGCCGATCGTGCGCAACGAATACCGGCATCTCTTGCGCTTCTCCTGTGTGACAGGGTCTCAGCTGGTGGCACGTAGCTTGCGGTCCTTGGTCAGGTCCAAACCGAGGAGCGAGCCATGATTGAACCACTGTCCAGCCTCCCACTCACCGCATCCAACGCGACAGTCTCGACTCGACAAGCGGATGATGTCTCAGAAGAAGTGACGATCGATGACATTATCCGCAACTGGGGTGAAGCCGATTCACACGCTGACCTCAATGATGATGGCATCGTGGACGTCAATGACTTGCTCTTGCTGCTTGAACAGCAATCATCATCGAATCCAGTCATCAGTGCCCTGGCCAATGCGCCCCGTGCAGCCACGGAGGGTTTAGCTTCGCTCGGTGGTTTGTTGATGGAATCGCTGGGCTTGCAGACCAGCAGATCCGCTGAGCCCGAAGACGTGCCAGCAAATTCTGCCACCGAAGCACTGGAACTCGATGGTCTAGACCCGGCCGATGTGGACCAGGCAATGAAGACCGCCAAGGGAATGCTGGATCGCTGGCAGTCCCGTGGATTCACGACTGAACCTCCACCAGGATTTGAGCAAGTGATCGATACGCTGCCCCTGAATGTCAATATTCGGGCGGTCGTGGCGAAGTTGATCGAAGCCAGTTACACCAGTTGATCCATCAACCGCCCCAGCCGCCTGGGAGCGGTGGTGGACCGCCCGGAGGAGAGTCGTCCGGGGTATCCAAGGCAATTTCGGCGACACGTTTCATCGCGACCAGGAACATCTCCCTGGAATCCGATCGCGAGGCCTTGGGCTTGGCGGGGCGAACAGTTTCGAACATGGTTTTCATTCGGTTGATGAGGTCCTTGGAAGCCGGGCCTTCGAATGTCTTGATGATCAGATCACCACCTGGGCAGAGCCTTCGGGCCGCCATGTCCAGTGCGAGATCACACAGCCGCATGGAACCATAGTGATCGGTGTCCCGGCTGCCCGTGGTTGATGGCGCCATGTCGCTCAGGATCACGTCAAATGGCTGGGCAGGATCGATTCCCAATTCGGCAAGCGTGGCGTCTTCGAGCTCGGCGGCATCACCCTGGAGGATGTGCACCGTTGCGCCATGAAAATTACCAGGGACTGCCTGAAGGTCGATTCCAACGACCAGCCCGCCAGGACCGACACGCTTGGCGGCTACTTGGATCCAAGAGCCGGGGGCACATCCCAGGTCGAGGATCCGACGTCCTTTGCGGAGAATTTTTCGCTTGTCATCGATTTCAGCAAGCTTGAATGCGGCGCGGGATCGGTATCCCTGTCGCTTAGCTTCCCGGAACCAATGATCCTGTACCGCGCGGGGCATGAAGTGTGTCAATCGAACAGGAAGGAAGCCTGTTGGTAGGGGTTCTTTTTGACAATGATCCGAATGGTGCCGTCGTTGGTTCGAAACGTCATGGTTTCCTCGCCGTCATTGATGACCCCCTGCATCGTTCGATCACCACTTCGACCATGCACACGGAACTTTTCATCTCGAATACTGCAGACCACCCGGCCATCAGCCGTGAAGGCATCGAGTCGCCCCTTTGTACCCGGTGGTGCGCGGAATGTGATGTCACCATCTGTTGTCGTGACGGCGATTGGCCCGTGCATTGGCCGATCCGTCACGATGTCGACGTCGCCACGAGTCGTGTCAATGTTGATTGGTCCTTGAACGTCGCGTACATCGACAGCACCAAGTCTCGTTGACACATTGACGCCGTCAATTGTTGGGGCGGCGACAGTGACATGCAGTCTTTGCATGCCCGATTCTGGATACAACGTGGTGGCGCGGACTCGAATCACGGTGCGGCCATTTTCTTCCACCGTTTCAACTGACCAGTCGATGTCCTTGAGCGAAGCCTTGGCATCGCCCATCCTGTGTATCGAATGGGTTGCCCGAGGCTTGACGTAGACATAGGGCGAGCCTGGTGCATCACCGGTGGATGTAATGGTGACCTCTCCTGCGAAGGTCACGACATCCACGGAGACGGGGCCTGAGAGCTCCAATGGCGTTCGAGTGCCGAATACGGCATGTCCACAGCCCCCCATGAGCAGGCAGGCGGCTGCTACGACCAGTCGGACCAAGTCGGTTTGTCTGTTGTTTCGGAGAGATCCCATGAGGTGACTCGGGTTCCGATTGTAGGCCGCTGAGTGCAACCTCGTCGCCTGCTAGACTGCCACGATCCGGAGGCATGAAAGATGATCCAATCGACTTCCAATCCCTCCATCGACCCGCCATTTGACCAGGTCGATGATGATGGATTTCTTGCCGCACTGCCATTGCATGGTGCTGCCAACCCTTCTACTGACCAAGCCGGGACGACTCCGGGCTGTTTTGCGAACGCTTCGAACATAGGGGGTCCGTTGAGCTTCAGCAGTCCTGACTCACCGGGCATGCCAACGCCCTCTGGGCTGACAGCCTGGGACTTCCTTCCGGAAGGCTGGACCATCGAGCCTCATGAGGATGGCTGCCTGGGCCACAACCATGGCGTGGATCCCATTCGAGCGGTCCCCGTACCTGGCTTTGAACCTGTGACTCAGTTGGAACATGCTCGTCTTGGCACGATCACGCCTGAGATGTGTCGCGTGGCAGAGCGAGAGCCACATCTGACACCCCAACAGGTTCGAGATGAAGTGGCTGCTGGGCGGATGATCATTCCTGCCAATATTCATCATCTGGAGTACGAGTTGGATCCCATGTGCATTGGCCGAGCTTCCTTGACGAAGGTCAACGCCAATATGGGGGCATCACCTGTGAGTTCCGGGACCGACGAGGAACTGGAAAAATTACGCTGGGCTGAACGCTGGGGCGGTGATACCGTCATGGATCTGTCCACGGGTGGGGACCTGGATGCCTGCCGTGAAACGCTCATTCGAAATTCCTGCGTTCCCATCGGCACAGTTCCGATCTATTCAATGATCATCGGGCGCAAGCTTGAAGATCTGGATGCCCAAGCCATTCTCGAGATGGTTGAGCACCAGGCCAGGCAGGGCGTTGATTACTTCACGATTCACGCTGGTGTACGTCGTGGACACCTCAAATTCGTTCGAAAGCGATTGATTGGTGTCGTCTCGAGGGGTGGCTCACTGTTGGCGAAATGGATGATCCACCATGGCCGCGAAAATCCCATGTACGAACTCTGGGATGACATCTGCGAGATCATGCGATGTCATGATGTCTCCTTCTCGATTGGAGACGGTTTGCGTCCGGGTGGTCTGGCAGATGCGACCGACCGAGCTCAATTGGCGGAACTTCAGACGATTGGGGAATTGACGGAGCGGGCCTGGCGGCATGGTGTCCAAGTTATGGTCGAAGGCCCTGGGCATGTTCCACTTGATCAAGTCGAATACAACATGAAGCTCCAACGAAGGTTGTGTCACGGCGCGCCCTTCTATGTTCTGGGCCCACTGGTGACGGACATCTTTCCTGGCTACGACCACATCACCTCCTGTATCGGGGCCTGCAATGCCGCTTACCACGGTGCCTCAATGCTTTGCTACGTGACACCGAAGGAGCATCTAGGGTTGCCCAAGCGGGATGATGTCAAGCAAGGATGCATTGCCTACAAGATTGCTGCACATGCAGCCGACATTGCACTGGGAATTCCGGGAACAAGGGATCGTGACGATGAGTTGACGAAGGCTCGTGCTGCCTTGAACTGGGAAAGGCATTTCGAGCTCAGTTTCGACCCGGACACGGCGCGGGCGCTTCATGATGAGGACCTTGATGTTGACACTGATTTCTGCGCCATGTGTGGACACGACTGGTGCAGCGTTCGGATCAGCAAGGAAATCCAGGAGTTCGAATCTGGGCAAGACGACGAGTACACCTGGGACAAGCCCAAGCTCACGGCAGCCTTGTCCGAGGAGCAGCAGGCCATTCTTGAGCAGCGAGGTGTCCTGGACCCGGAGGAAATCCACCGGCTCGCGTCAAAGACACGCCATGCCACGGGTTCTACTCAATCTGGACCAGCGTGTCATAGCGACCATGTTGATGGCGAGGAGGCGCGAGAAATTCAAAGTCAAATGGGCATCGAAAAGCTCGTTTCACTGGACACCTCTGAAGTCACCAATCTTCCTAAGGGTGATTCCCTGATCTAGATCAGGGGATGGTTATGACCAAATCGAATTCACGGAAGATCATGGGGGTTCATTTTCCGAACCTCTATCTCTGGCTCGTCTTTCTTTCGGCGCTTGATGTCGTTTTGACTCGAGTCATTCTCTACTTCAATGGCACGGAACTGAACCCCTTGGCGGCATGGATCATCGCGCGTGGCGGCCAACTTGGCATGAGCCTTTTCAAGTTTGCCATCGTTGCCTTCGTGATCATTATTTGCGAGTACACAGCCCGAGTGGATACGAAGATGTCTCGGCGACTGGCCTTGGCTGGATGCGTGATCACGGCTGTACCCGTGATTTGGTCCAGTTATCTTCTCTTCAGTCTCATCATGTCCTTTGAACCCGGTGTTGAACCCGAGTATCCCGGAAACCTGGATGTCATTTTCGAAAATCGGGATTCGAGCACTCCCTGAGTGCCTCCCTAGGATCCGTTGCAACCATGTCCGACAAACCATCGCTATGATGCCGACCCCATAAAAGACATGGCAGGAGATGACAGATGGTGGAGAAGAGACGGCCAAGAATCGTAATCCTGGGTGGCGGGTTTGCTGGCGGCTATGTTGCGAGGCATATGTTTGATCGTGACATCGGTTTAGATGCCGAGGTCATCATCGTTGATCGCAACAATTACTTCGTTTTCTATCCACTCCTTGTTGAGGCTGGAACCGGCTCACTGGAGCCGCGGCACTGCACAGTGCCAATTCGCGAGTTCGCCAAGAAAAGCGAACTTCTCATGGGCGAGGTTAAGAATATTGATGCGGCCTCGAACAAGATTAGCCTGCAGTTGATCGGTGACAATCGAGTACGAGATCTCGAATACGACCACTTGGTTGTTGCCCTTGGAAGTGTCACGAGAATTCTTCCAGAAAATGTCTGCAGTGGCGTTACGAAGCATGCTTTCGATGTCAAGTACATGAGTGACGCCATTGCGATTCGTGACCGAGCAGTTGAACTTCTTGAACTTGCCAATGCGACCGATGATGTCGAGGAACGGCGACGGCTGCTGCACTTCATCATCGTTGGCGGCAATGTCACGGGAATTGAGGTCGTGGGTGAACTGGAGTTCTTCGTTCGAAATGCCACTTCGATGTATTCAAACATCAAGCCTCAAGACTGCCAGTTTACGGTTGTGGAACTTGCTCCCAAGATTCTCCCCATCTTGCCCGACAATCTCATACGTTGGGCAACCAAGACACTGACTCGTCGTGGCATCAATCTTTGGACGGGCACATCCGTCAAGGAAGTTCACGAGGATTATGTGCTCACATCAGATGACAAGAAAGTGCCTTGTTCGACCGTGATCTGGACAGCAGGCATTGCCCCCAACCCCATTCTGAAGGAGTTTAAGGCTCTCCCCTTGAACAGCCACGGTGGGGTGGATTGCGAGCCCACGTACCGGGTTAAGGGGTGTGACAACATCTGGGCGCTAGGTGATTGTGCCGGGGTACCAGGTCCCGATGGAAAGCCCATGCCACCATTGGCACAGATTGCTATTCGCCAGGCAAAGCAACTGGCGAACAACATTGCCGCTGCTCATCGGGGCCAGCCCCTTACGAACGGTAATGTGAGTGTCCTGGGGATTCTCGTCCCACTCGGTCGACACAAGGGTGTCATGGATTTCAAGGGCATCAAGATCGAAGGGTTCGTGGCTTGGGCCATGTGGCGGGCCGTGTACCTCAGCAAGATGCCAGGATTTGGTCGGAAACTGCGCGTCCTCCTGGATTGGGTTATCAATTTCTGCACGCGGCGGGATTACGTGCAATTGGGCATGAACCCTGATGCCAGTCGGGAGTTCACTCGCAGCAAGTGATGTCGATGACGACGAGGGTTACGAGCGGCGTTTCCATCGTGATCGAAGCAATTCAATCGACTCAGCATCCGAGGACAATGGCCTGGAGGCTTCGATCGGATCATCGCAGCGTGCGTTGTCCAGGCTTCCATCCAATTCATTGAGCCAAGCCTTGGTTGCTTCCAATGCCTTGGGGCCATGGTGGGCGATTCTGTTCGCAAGGGCATGGGCGGCTTCCAAAGGATCGTCGTCCAAGTGGGTTGCCAACCCAATGCGCAATGCAGTGTTGCCGTCAATCAGGCGTCCCGAAAGCAGCAGGGACCGACTATGCCCATCTCCAACAGCGCTGGCAAGCGTTGGTCCACTCACGATGGGCGAGAGACCCAGGGCATGAACCGGGTAACCCAGCTGGGCTGAAGGTGAGACGACCACAAGGTCACAGGCGCTGACAATGGCGCATCCACCGGCGACAGCGGCTCCTTGAACTCCAGCCACGATGACGGCTCGGTGCCGACGGATGATCTTGAGGAGTTGACCAAGCCCTGAAATAAACTCATTCAGGAGGGAGGGATCGTCCAGGGTCGGCCCCAAGTCGAATCCGGCGCTGAAGGATGTTCCACGACCCCTGAGGAGTACAACGGAAACAGTTGGATCGGCTTCAAGCTCAAGCAGCGTTTGGACGAGACTCGACATCGTTGATCGGGACAATGCGTTCCGTTGGCCGGGGCCATCCAGCCAAAGGCAAGCGACCGAGCTTTCCGAGTCGAGTTGAACAGTTGTTTCAGCCATGGGCATGATGGGTTACCAAACCAACAACCATAACGCCATCCACAAGCCGGCCACGATCATGACAACAGCCGTGTAACCAACAATGTCTCGAGCCCGAACGCCCGTGATTGCGAGCAGTGGCAATGCCCAGAAGGGTTGGAGCATGTTGGTGAGTTCGTCTCCATAGCTCACCGCCATCAACATCTTCGGCAAGGGCACACCGGCTTCAATCGCACTCTGGATTGCAATGGGCCCCTGGACACCCCATTGACCGCCACCGGAGGGCACAAAGAAGTTGACGATGCCTGCGGAGATAAAGGTGAAGAATGGCAGTGTTGTTTCGGTTGATGACTCTGCAGCGAATTGCGCCACATCAGCCATGATTCCGGACTCTTTGAGCATCGCCAGGATGCCCGCATAGAGTGGGAACTGGATCAGGATTCCGGCACATCCACGTGCGGCGCGTTCGATGGAACGGGCATAGGCAATGGGCGAACCATGCAGAATCAACCCGATCCCCAGCATGACGGCATTGAATTCGTTCGGCCCAAGTCGCAAGATTCCACGTTTGTCGTCGGTCAGGAACAGCACAAATCCAGCAACCAGAGCCAGGGCGACGATCAGTGAGAACACCGTCCCAACCAAGCCCCAGCTTTCGTTGGTGCTGATGGGGTCGTGGGCACTGTCTTTCATGGGCTGGGCATTGACTTGCGTAAGCGAGCGACAGTCCTTGGCCCTGGGAGCCAGCAGCCACAACACCAGGGGAATGATGATGAGCA